>JBBRFU010000026.1:0-33199 GCA_038241315.1 Acidimicrobiales bacterium
GCCGCCAGGACCCCGACGCCTACCTCGGCCGGCAGCGCGTGGAGGTCGAGGCGGCCTGGGAGTGCGCCCGCCCGTTCGGCGCCGGGCCCCGCTGACGGGGCACCCCGGCCGCTCGCTCGGGAGCCGAGCGCCGGGAGCCGGGAGGCCCGGAGCCGGGAGGCCCGGAGCCGGGAGCGACTGGTCAGCTGTCGGCCACCGGGTCGTCGGCCTCGCCGAAGTCGTGGTGGACCGCCTCCACGTTGTTGCCGTCGGGATCGCGGACGAAGGCGCCGTAGTAGCCCGCGTGGTACTCGGGCCACACCCGCGGTTCGTGCAGCACCTCGGCGCCGAGGGCGACGGCTGCGGCGAAGAAGGCGTCGACCCCCGCGCGCTCCTGAGCGCGGAAGGCGACGTGGACCGGACGGTTGGCGATCTGGTCGTCGCGGGCGCCGATCCAGAAGTCGGGGAAGTCGTCGCCGTACCCGATCACCGGTCCGAAGTCCATCAGCCGACGGAGCCCGAGGGTGGCGAGGACGGAGTCGTAGAAGGCGCTGGCGGCGTCGACGTCGTCGACCTGGATCGAGAGGTGGTCGAGCACCTCGCCATGCTCGCGCCGATCGGGGTGCGGCGACCGAGATCGGACACCCGAGCGCGGCCGGTGGAGGCCGCCCGGCCGCCCAGCGGCCCGGCCCCCGGCCGCCCCGCCAGGGCTCAGCGGGAGCGGTAGGTGGCGCGCGTGCCCCGGTGGTCGGCGTCCTTGTTGAGGCGCTTGGAGAGGTGCAGGCCCTCGAGGACGAACTCGACCGCGCTGGCGACCACGCCGGGGCGCTCGTCGTCGGCCACCAGGGCCACCACGGCGTCGCGCAGCGCCGGGATCTCGGTGGCCAGCGCCACCTCGTCGGCGGCCGCCACGTCCTCACCGGCGTGGATGACCCGCCCGTCCTCGAACGCCTCCAGCACCCCGCGCAGCTGGCCGATGTCGAGCCGGTCGCGGAAGACCTGCAGCACCGCCGCCTGCACGAGCCGGTCGATGATCTCGCCGCCGTCGTCGTCGAGCGTGTCGAGCTCGACCTTGCCGGAGGTCGACGCGGCGAGGGCCTCGAGGTCCGACACGCGCGGCACCACCTCGGACTCGCCGGAGCGGAGGGCCCGGCGGGCGGCGTTGGCCACGAGGGTCTCGGCGTTGGTGACGGTGAGGCGCACCGACACCCCCGAGCGCTGGTTCACGTGGCTGCTCTGGCGAGCGAGCTGGGAGATGGTGGCCACGATCTCGGCCATGAACGGCGGCGTCACCACCGAGAGCCCGTCGCCGGTGAGCGGCCGCACCTCCTGGGCCACGATCGCCATCTCGGTGTCGACGTCGAGGGGGTAGTGGGTGCGGATCTGGGCGCCGAAGCGGTCCTTCAGCGGGGTGATCAACCGGCCCCGGTTGGTGTAGTCCTCCGGGTTCGCCGACGCGAACAGGATCACGTCGAGGGGCAGGCGGACCTTGAAGCCGCGGATCTGCACGTCGCGCTCCTCGAGCACGTTCAGCAGGCCCACCTGGATGCGCTCGGCGAGGTCGGGCAGCTCGTTGATGGCGAAGATGCCCCGGTTGGTGCGGGGCACGAGGCCGTAGTGGAGCGTGAGCTCGTCGGACAGGTACCGGCCCTCGGCCACCTTGATGGGGTCGACCTCACCGATCAGGTCGGCGATCGACGTGTCGGGCGTGGCCAGCTTCTCGCCGTAGCGGGTGTCGCGGTGGATCCAGTCGATCGGGGTGTCGTCGCCCTTGTCGGCGATGAGCTCTCGGGCGTGCCGCGACACCGGGGCGTAGGGGTCGTCGTTGATCTCGCTGCCGGCCACGATGGGCAGCCACTCGTCGAGCAGCCCGGTGAGCGAGCGGATCATGCGGGTCTTGGCCTGGCCGCGCTCGCCCAGGAAGATCACGTCGTGGCCCGCCAGGATGGCGTTCTCGAGCTGCGGGAGCACCGTGTCCTCGTAGCCGAGGACCGCCTCGACCAGCGGTTCGCCGGCCCGGATGCGGGCGACGGCGTTGCGGCGGATCTCCTCCTTCACCGGCACCGACTCCCACCCGGAGTCCCGGAGCTGACCGATCGTGGCAGGCCGATTCGACATGGCGCCGACGCTATCGCCGCGCCCCCCTGCCGCGACCGGCATCTCCGCGTCGGTGGCGCCGGCGCGCCGCCCGGGCCGTCGGTGAGGCGGGCCGGTTACGTTTCCGGGATGGAACTGAGAGGCCCGTGGCAGGCGATCGTGGCCGACGACGATCGGCGGCGGACCTGGCTCGACGAGGCGATCGAGGCCAGCGAGAGCGACTGGGCCCCCGTCGAGGTGCCCGGCCACTGGCGGGCGTCCCCCGCCTTCGCCGACAGCGACGGGCCGCTGCTCTACCGCACCCGGTTCGAGCACGACCGGCCCGCCGGAAGCGACCGGCTCTGGCTCCGCTTCGACGGGCTCTTCTACCAGGGCGACGTGTGGCTCGACGGTGGCTACGTCGGCGACACCGAGGGCTACTTCTTCCCCCACACCTTCGAGGTCACCGAGGCCCTCGCCGAGCGGACCGAGCACACCCTGGGCGTGGAGGTCACCTGCAGCCCCCAGCGGGACCGATCCGCCAAGCGGAACATCACCGGCGGCCTCCAGCACGCCGACAGCGGCGATCCCGACCTGAACCCGGGGGGCATCTGGCGCCCGGTGCGCCTCGAGCGCACCGGTCCCATCCGCATCCGCCACCTCCGGGTGCTGTGCCGCGACGCCAGCGAGACCCGCGCCCAGGTCTCGTTCCGGGCGGTGCTCGACGCGGCCGAGGCCGGCGAGGTCACCCTGCGCTCGACGGTGGGCGGCACCGAGGTGATCGACCAGCGACGCCTCGCCGCGGGCGAGAACCAGGTGGAGTGGACCATCCGGATCGACGACCCGGTCCTCTGGTGGCCCCACGCCCTCGGCGACCAGCCCCTGCACGACGTGGCGGTCGAGGTGACGCCCCACGCCCCCGGCCAGGACGCCCCCGACGTCGGCGCGCCGGTGAGCCACCGGGTCACGCGCCGGATCGGGCTGCGCGAGGTCCACCTGCGGTCCTGGGTCCTCCACGTCAACGGCGAGCGGATGTTCGCCAAGGGCGCCAACCTCGGTCCCACCCGCACCGCCCTGGCCGAGGCCACCGTCGACGACCTCGTGGCCGACGTGGCGCTGGCCAAGGACGCCAACCTCGACCTGGTGCGGCTCCACGCCCACATCAGCCGACCCGAGCTCTACGACGCCGCCGACGAGGCGGGCCTGCTCGTCTGGCAGGACTTCCCCCTCCACCGGGGCTACTCGCGCTCGATCCGCAAGCAGGCGCAGCGCCAGGCGCGCGAAGCCGTCGACCTCCTCGGCCACCACCCCTCGGTGGCCATCTGGTGCGGCCACAACGAGCCCCTGGCCCTCGACGACCGGGTCGACCGGCCCAGCGCGCGCGGCCCGTTCGGCGCCCGCTTCCTCGCCGCCCAGGAGCTCCCCACCTGGAACAAGACGATCCTCGACCGGTCCGTGAAGCGGGCCATCGACCAGGCCGACGGCACCCGGCCCGTGATCGCCCACTCGGGCGTGCTCCCGCACCCGCCGCTGCTCGACGGCACCGACAGCCACCTCTGGTTCGGCTGGCACCACGGTGACGAGCGCGACCTCGGCGGGTTCGCGCGCCTCGTGCCCCGCCAGGTCCGCTTCGTCTCCGAGTTCGGCGCCCAGGCCGTCCCCGAGACCGCCGACTTCTGCCGACCCGGCGACTGGCCCGACCTCGACTGGGAGCACCTCGAGCGCGAGCACGGCCTCCAGAAGGCGGTGTTCGACCGCCACGTGCCGCCGGCCGACCACCCCACGTTCGACTCGTGGCGCCGGGCGACGCAGGCGTACCAGGCGAAGCTCATCCGGCGGCACATCGAGACCCTCCGCCGGCTCAAGTACCGGCCCGCCGGCGGCTTCGCCCAGTACGACCTGGTCGACGGGCGCCCGGCGGTCTCGTGGTCCGTCCTGGACCACGAGCGGGTGCCCAAGGCGGGCTACGCCGCCCTCCGGGAGGCCTGTCGCCCGGTGATCGTGGTGGCCGATCGCCTGCCCGCCGAGGTGGCGGCGGGCGACACGTTCGCGATCGACGTCCACGTGGTGAGCGACCTCCGCGTGCCGATCGACGACGTCGAGGTGGTCGCCGTCCTGTCGTGGGCCGGCGGCGAGCAGCGCTGGCGGTTCGGCGGCGGCGTCGAGGCCGACTCGGTCGTGCGGGTGGGCACCCTCCCCGTCGAGGTGCCCGATGTGGCCGGCCCGCTCAACCTGGAGCTGCGACTGTCGGGCGCGGGCGTGCCCGACGCGCCCCTCACCCGGGTCGACCGCACCCGCGTCGTCCCCCGCTGAGGCGCCCCGTCCGGGTCTCGGCCGGGTCCCGGCCGGGTCCGCCCGCGCGTGGTCCTGGTCGGGCCGGACGCGGCCCGACCGGCGCCTACCCCGAGCGGGGCCCGGGCGGCGACGCCGCTCGGATGCGCCACAGGTGGGCCACCCGGGCCGCCGCGGCAGGAGACAGGTCGAACTCCTCGGCGAGGTCGTCCACCGTCACCGCGCCGACGGTGGCGCGCGCCTCCAGGTAGGCCCGGACCTCGTCGGGGGGCGCCAGCCGGTCGAGGGCGATGCGCCAGACCCGCTCCTCCTCGCGCTCCATGGTGGCGGGGGTGGCGTGGGGCCACCCGATGCCGCGCTCCACGTGCACCAGCTCGTGGGCGAGGACCTCACGTCGGGATCGGCGGTCGAGCGTCTCCTCGAGGAGGATCTCGTCGCGGCCACCAGCTCGGGTCCAGCGGCCGCGCGCGCCGTCGAGCGGGGCGAACCAGAGGTCGACGCTGGTGGCGCGCAGGGCGCGCCAGGGGTTCCACCGGGTCATGGGCCGAGCGTACGGAGCGGGGGTGACAGGCCACCGGGGGCCGCGGAGGTGGGGAGCCGCCGGTTCAGCTGCGCTTGGGGCGGGTGCGCTTGGTGGCCGGCCGCTCGCCGGACGGCGGGGTGGCGGGATCGGGGCCGTCGGCGGCCGCCACGCCCGGTTCGGGCACCGGGCCGATCGAGGTGACCGACCCGCTGCGGTCGAGCGTGACCTGCACCCCGGCGCGGTCCCAGAGCAGGTCGAGCGGGTTGACGCCGAGCTGGTCGCTGATCCGCTCGACGGTGCGGAGGGTCAGGTTGCGCTCGCCCCGCTCCACCGCACCGACGAAGGTGCGGTGCCAGCCGACGTGCTCGCCGAAGGACTCCTGGGAGAACCCCAGCTCCGATCGGACGCGACGCAGGTTCACCCCGACGACCTGCTGCAAGCGACCTTCCACGTCGGGCAGGTTCCCGGCCTGCCACTGATCGGTCGACATACCGATCAGTAGCGCAGATCGCGTCGATCCGGTCAAACCCATCAAACCCGACAGCACCCGACCCCACGGCGACGGGTCACGGGCGTCGGGCTACCGCCGGGTAACCCGACGGAGCGGGGACGCGCGGCGGACGCGCGCCCGTCAGCCGCCGGTTGCGTTTTGTCGTGTGGGAACGGTGCAGGGGTAGCGTCGGCGGCGATGGCTACGACAACTGGTGCCCGAGGCTCGGCTGGCGCCGGTCCGACGGCCAAGCGCAAGGCCCCGTTTCCCGTCGAGTTCTACCGGTCCGCCCTTGGCAAGAAGTACGTCATGGCGATCACCGGGATCATGCTCATGGGCTTCGTGTTCGCCCACATGGTCGGCAACTTGAAGATGTTCCTGGGCGCCGAGGACTTCAACCACTACGGGGAGTTCCTGCGGGAGCTGCTGGTGCCGATCCTCCCCCGCACCGTGTTCTTGTGGTTGCTGCGGGGCGGGCTGGTGGTGGCCTTCGGCCTCCACATCCACGCCGCCTACTCGCTGACCCGCATGAACCGGGCCGCCCGCACGGTGGGCTACCAGTCCCGGCGCGACTACATCGCCGCCAACTTCGCCAGCCGCACCATGCGCTGGACCGGCATCATCGTCGGCCTCTTCCTGGTCTGGCACCTGTTCGACCTGAGCTGGACCGGCACCGGCGCCACCTACGTCCGCGGCCTGGCCTACGAGAACGTCGACCAGAGCCTCAGCCGGATCCCGGTGGGCCTGCTCTACATCGTGGCCAACATCGCCCTCGGCATCCACCTGTTCCACGGGGCGTGGAGCCTCTTCCAGTCGATGGGTTGGAACAACCCGCGGTTCAACGGTGCCCGCCGCAACTTCGCCGCCGCCTTCGCGGCCATCACCGTGATCGGCAACGTGTCGTTCCCCATCGCCGTGCTCGCCGGCGTCGTGGGGAGCTGAGAAGGACCATGGAACTCAACTCGAAGATCCCCGACGGCCCCATCGCCGAGAAGTGGACGAACTACCAGTTCGACCGCAAGCTGGTGAACCCGGCCAACCGCCGCAAGTACGACATCATCGTGGTGGGCACGGGCCTCGCCGGCGGCGCCGCGGCGGCCACGCTGGGCGAGCAGGGCTACAACGTGAAGGCCTTCACCTTCCACGACTCGCCCCGACGGGCCCACTCGATCGCCGCCCAGGGCGGCATCAACGCCGCCAAGAACTACAAGGGCGACGGCGACTCGGTCCACCGCCTCTTCTACGACACCGTCAAGGGCGGCGACTTCCGGGCCCGCGAGGCCAACGTCCACCGGCTGGCCGAGGAGTCGGTGCGGATCATCGACCAGATGACCGCCCAGGGCGTGCCCTTCGCACGCGAGTACGGCGGCCTGCTCGACAACCGCTCCTTCGGCGGCGCCCAGGTGTCGCGGACCTTCTACGCCCGGGGCCAGACCGGCCAGCAGCTGCTCCTCGGCGTCTACCAGCAGCTCTCCCGCCAGGTGGGCCTCGGCAACGTCGAGATGCACAACCGCTCGGAGCTGGTCGACGTCGTCGTGGTCGACGGCACCGCCGCCGGCATCGTCGTGCGCGACCTGCTCACCGGCCAGGTCACCAGCCACTCGGCCCACGCCGTGGTGCTGGCCACGGGCGGCTACTCCAACGCCTTCTTCCTCTCCACCAACGCCATGGCCTGCAACGTCACCGCGGCCTGGCGGGCCCACCGCAAGGGCGCGGCGTTCGCCAACCCCTGCTACACCCAGATCCACCCCACGTGCATCCCGCAGAGCGACGACTTCCAGTCGAAGCTCACGCTGATGTCGGAGTCGCTGCGCAACGACGGCCGCATCTGGTGCCCGAAGGACCCCGACGAGACCCGCTCGCCCGAGCTGATCCCCGAGGCGGACCGCGACTACTACCTCGAGCGCCGCTACCCGAGCTTCGGCAACCTGGCGCCCCGAGACATCGCCAGCCGGGCCGCCAAGGTGGTCGTCGACGAGGGCAAGGGCGTCGGCCCCCTCAAGAACGGCGTCTACCTCGACTTCGCCGACGCCATCGCCCGCCTCGGCGAGGGCACCATCCGGGAGCGCTACGGCAACCTCTTCGAGATGTACGAGCGGATCACCGACGAGTCGCCGTACGTGATGCCCATGCGCATCTACCCCGCCGTCCACTACACGATGGGCGGGCTCTGGGTGGACTACGAGCTCATGACCACCGTGCCCGGCCTCTACGCCACGGGCGAGGCCAACTTCTCCGACCACGGGGCCAACCGCCTCGGCGCCTCGGCCCTCATGCAAGGCCTGGCCGACGGCTACTTCGTGCTGCCGAACACCATCAGCAACTACCTGGCGCCCCAGCTGGGCACCCAGCCGGTGCCCACCGACCACCCCGAGTTCCGGGCGGCCGAGGTGGCCGCCAAGGAGCGCTTCGACGGCTACCTCGCCATCGGCGGCACCCGGTCGCCCGACTCCTTCCACCAGGAGCTCGGCAAGATCATGTGGGACTACTGCGGCATGGAGCGCACCAAGGAGGGCCTCGAGAAGGCCCTCGCGGAGATCCCGGCCCTCCACGCCGAGTTCCGCAAGGACCTGCGCGTCACGGGCAGCGGCGAGAGCACCAACCAGACCCTCGAGAAGGCCGGTCGGGTCGACGACTTCTTCGAGCTCGCCCAGGTGATGTGCCTCGACGCCCTCACCCGCGAGGAGTCGTGCGGCGGCCACTTCCGAGCCGAGCACCAGACCGACGAGGGCGAGGCCGAGCGCGACGACGACCACTTCGCCCACGTCGCCGCCTGGGAGTGGACGGGCGACCCGTCGGCCCCCATCCGCCACACCGAGCCCCTCGAGTTCGAGAACGTCCACCTCGCCGTCCGGAGCTACAAGTAATGAACGAGCTGAACCTCACGCTGAAGATCTGGCGCCAGGCCGGCCCGGACGCCCCCGGGTCCTTCGACACCATCCCGGCACCCGGCATCAACGACGAGATGTCGTTCCTCGAGATGCTCGACGTGGTGAACGAGCGCCTCGTCAACGACGGCAAGGAAGCCGTGGTCTTCGACCACGACTGCCGTGAGGGCATCTGCGGCACCTGCTCGCTCATGATCGACGGCCAGGCCCACGGCCCGCAGAAGGGCACGGCCACCTGCCAGCTCCACATGCGCAAGTTCGCCGACGGCCAGGAGATCACCATCGAGCCCTTCCGGGCCACGGCGTTCCCGGTGGTGAAGGACCTCATGGTCGACCGGTCGGCCTTCGACCGCATCGTGGAGTCCGGCGGCTACATCACCGCCGAGACCGGCGGCGCCTCCGACGCCAACCTCACGCCGATCCCCAAGCCGGTGGCCGACGCCGCCATGGACGCCGCCGCCTGCATCGGCTGCGGCGCCTGCGTGGCCGCCTGTCCCAACTCGGCCGCCAACCTGTTCACCGCCGCCAAGGTGTCGCACCTCAACCTGCTGCCCCAGGGCCAGGCCGAGCGCTTCAGCCGGGTGGAGGCCATGGTCGACACCATGGAGGACTTCTTCGGGTCCTGCACCAACCACGGCGAGTGCCAGGAGGCGTGTCCGAAGGAGATCTCGATCGACTTCATCGCCATGATGAACAAGGACTACCTGAAGTCGAAGTTCAAGAACCGGAAGATGCTCTCCCGGTCCTGATCTGCGGTCGGCGCCGGGTCAGTCCCGACGCAGGTCCGAGCGGGTGTTCAGCACCTGCTCGGCCAGCACCCCGACCTGCTCGTTCACCTGGCGGATGGTGTCGTAGACCGCGCCGATGCTGCGCGAGGCGAGGTCCTGGGCGGTGTCCGCCGGCCCTCGGAGCGACCCGATGCCCTTGAGCGCCTCGAGCGGGGCCGCGGCCACGGCGAGGTGGATCTCCTCGACGGTGGAGGCCCCTTGGTCGACCGCCTCCTCGACGAGCGCTTGGATCCGTTGCAGGTTCATGTCGGCCATGGCGGGCTCCTGGGCGGTGCGGGCGCGGCGGGCGATGCGTGCGCGGCTCGAACCTACCTGCGCCCGTCGGCCACTCGCTGGGGAGACCGGGGCGGCGCGGTTCGACGGTCGGCCGGGCGGCGTGATCGGTAGGGTCGGCCGCCATGGAGCTGATCCTCGTCCGACACGGTGAACCGGCCTGGTCGCTGGAGGGCCGCGGCCGCAACGATCCCGACCTCACCGAGCGAGGTCAGCGCCAGGCGGCCGCCGTCGCCCGGCGCCTCGCGGACCACGCCGACCCCCTCGCTCCCGGGCCCGTCGACCTCCTGCTCGTCTCGCCGGCGATCCGGGCCCAGCAGACCGCCTCGCCCATCGCAGCGTCCCTGGCGATGGCGCCCGCCACCACCGATTGGCTGCTCGAGATCCGCAACCCGCCGGCGTTCGACGGGTCCCCGATCGAGGACATCCAGGAGGCCTACCAAGCCGCCCGGACCCGCTCGCGCGAGGAGGCGTGGTCGGGCCTGCCGGGCGGGGAACCGGTGCGCGACTTCCACCGGCGCGTCACGGCCGGGCTGCGGGCCTGGTTGGCGGAGGTCGGGCTGCGCCCCACCGAGGATCCGGGTCTGTGGGACGTCGACCCCGCCGCACCGGAGCGGGTGGTCGCGGTGGCCCACGCCGGCACCAACAGCACCATCGTCGCCGACCTCCTCGACGTGGATCACCAGCCCTGGGACTGGGACCGCTTCGCCATGGGCCACGCCTCGGCTGCGGTGCTCGCCACCGTGCCGCTGGCCGGCGCCCACCTCTGGTCGCTGCGCGCCCTCGGCGACGGCACCCACCTCCCGGCCCCCGACCGCACCTACTGACCCGCGTCCGGCCTGGTCGACGTCGGCCTGGTCGACGTCGGCCTGGTCGACGTCGGCGACGAATCGGCGCAGATTCGCCGACGACCCGGCCCCGGGGAGCGACCCGACCCGGGCCGAACCGAGCCGACCTCGCCACCGGCGGTCGAGGCCGCGCGGCGCGTGACCGGCGGGGAGCGGCCGCGCGACCGTGCCGCTCGGCGGTACGGTCCGCCCATGACGACGAGGGCGATCAGGCGACTGGCGGTCGCGGGCACGATGGTGGCGCTCCTGGGGGCGGCGGCCTGCAGCTCCGACGACGGCGCCGGAGGCGACGAGGCCGCGTCCACCACCGCGGCGGAGGGCTCGACCACCACGACGGCGACGAGCGGCGGGCCCGGTGAGCCGGCCGGCCCGCTCGAGCGCTACGCCGACTACGAGACCGCGAGCTACGCCGAGGCCTCCCACTGGGTGTGCCGACCCGACGTCGACGACATCTGCGACGACGGCCTCGACACCACGGTGATCGAGGCCGACGGCTCCACCTCGGTCGAGGAGTTCACCCCGGCCGAGGACCCGCCGGTCGACTGCTTCTACGTGTACCCCACCATCTCGCGCGACGAGTCCACCTACAGCGACTGGGAGGCCTCTCCCGAGGAAGAGGGCTACGTCACCCTGCAGCAGGCCGCCCGGCTCGGCTCGACCTGTCGCGTCTTCGCCCCGGTGTACCGGCAGATGACCCTCACGGCCCTCACGGCCCGGCTGGGCGGGCAGGAGCCCGAGGAGGGCGTGACGGGCGACCCGTACGCCGACGTGCTCGACGCGTTCCGGACCTACATGGCCGAGGACAACGACGGACGGGGCGTGGTGCTCATCGGCCACTCCCAGGGCTCGGGGCTCCTCACCCAGCTCGTCGCGGAGGAGATCGACCCCAACGAGGACGTCCGGGAGAAGCTCGTCGGGGCCTACCTGGCCGGGAGCTCGGTCGCCGTCCCCGACGGCGAGGTGGTCGGCGGTGACTTCACCGAGATCCCGCTCTGCACCTCGGACGACGAGACGGGGTGCGTCACCACCTGGGCATCGTTCCGGGCCACCGCTCCCCCGCCGGCCGGCTCCTTCTTCGGCCGTCCGCGCCAGGGCGACGGCGTCGCCGGCTGCGTGAACCCGGCCGCCGTCGCCGGCGAGGAGGTCGACCTCCAGGCCTACTTCCCGGCTGACGCCAGCGCCTCCATCCTGTCCAGCCTGGGCGCCGGGTCCGAGGGGGGCACCTGGCTCGCCGGCCCCGAGGGCGAGCGCATCGACACCCCGTTCGTGTCGCTCCCCGGCCTGGTCACGGGCTCCTGCGTCGAGCGCGACGGGTTCAACTACCTCGCCGTCACCGTCAACGGCGACCCCGACGACCCACGCGCCGACGACATCAGCGGTGACCTCTCGCCCGAGTGGGGCCTCCACCTGGTCGACGTCAGCCTGGTCATGGGCGACATCGTGGCTCGCGTCGAGGACCAGATCGCCAGCTACGACTCCTGATGGCCCTCGGACCGGGCCGGACCGAGCGGGCGACGCCCCGCCGGTCTCGTGCCTACGATGCGGCGATGGCCATCCGGCGGCGGACCACCCGGACGACCCCGTCCGAACCGGACCTCGCGCCTGCCGTCGTCGGCCCGGAGGCTCCCGCCGGCTGGCTCGACCCGACCTACGGGTGGCCGGAGCTGCCGTCGCTCGTCGGGCACCTCGTGCGCACCGGAGACCCCGGCCCGCTCCACCTGTCGCTCGAGGCGCTCCCCGATGCCGACGCCCGCGCGCTCTACACCTGGGCCAGCGCGGAGATGGCGGTCGCCGGGCCCGGGCTCGACCGGTGGGTGGAACTGGCCGGCACCGCCTCGACGCTGCCCTGGGTCGTGCGAGCCGCCCGCCACGTGCTCGACGCGCTGGTCGACGCCGGGGTCGACCGGTCTCCCACCGTCGACGGCGTCACGCGGGGCGGCTTCACCCACCACCTGCGCGCCGCCGAGCACGATCTCCGCCAGGCCGTCGACGCCGCGCCGAACGATCCGCTGCCCTGGTCGCTGCTGGTGCTGACCGGACGGTGCCTGGAGATACCCATGGAGGAGGTCGTGGCCCGGTACGAGCGCATCAGCCAGATGGGCCTCTCCCTCGGCCAGGCCGACGACCACCTGCTCCAGGCGCTCTGCGCCAAGGCCGCCGGGAGCCACAACCACATGTTCGCGTTCGCCGGGCGGGTCCACGAGCAGGCACCGCTCGGCTCGCCGCGCCACCGGCTCATCCCTGCCGCGCACCACGAATTCGCCCGCTCGCTCGACGAGGCGGCGCGGGCCCGGTACCTCAACGACGCCACCGCTCGTCGCGCCATCACCCGCGCCGCCGCCCGGTCCGTCGACCAGCCCGGGTTCGGCGCCACCTGGCAGGAGCTCCTCACCCTCAACGAGTTCGCCCGGACCGCGTGGGTCTTCGGCCTCGAGGACCTCGAACGCCGGTGCCACCTGCAGATCGGGAGGCGCTACACGCCCGAGCCGTGGCTGGCCCATGACCGACCGGTCGACACCATCCGGGGCCGCCGCGAGGTCCTCGGCCTCGAACCGGATTAGGCCACGCACCACCGCGCCGGCACGGCGAGCCGGGACCCTCGGTCGGTCGCGCACCGGCTCCCGCAAGGCCGGAGGGCGGTGCTCGGCCCTCAGCGGCGCCGACGCCGGCGACCGGAGGCGGTGGCCTCGAGGGGCCCACCCGGCTCCGACGCCACCGCCGCCGACCGGTCCAGCTGGTCGAGGTACGACGAGGCGAGGGGACGGTCCACCGGCACCCGGCGCTGCTGCGGCGTGTCGCGGTCGATCAGGGCGACGATCTGGTGGCCCTGCTCCCACTCCTCGGGATGGACCACCAGCTCCAGGCGATCGGTGCCCACGAGCACCCGAGCCCCGTTCGAGAACTGCTCGACCGCTGCGCACGCCGCCCAGCGGACGACCCCGTGGTGGTGGTCGTCGAAGGCGATCGACACGCCGTCGGGCCCGACGGTGAGGACGTGGTGCGCGCTGGCGTCGGCGGAGGCTCGGGCCCGGCGCACCGATCGCCCGGTCACGGGCGTCGGCGAGGTCAGGCGGGCAGACCGGTAGCGCCGATCGCGGGGCACGACCCCTGCGGGGACGAGGAGCTGCGCCGATTCCCGACCCAGGTCGAGCACCAGTCGGATCTCCTCGGCGGTCACCGCCAGACGGCGCTCGAGCAGCTCCTGGGGCGTCGACGGCGCCTCGCGGCGGACCGACGCCTGCGCGGCCGCCACCACCGACCAGTCCCGGAAGGCCGGCCCGCCGGCCGCCCGGACCATCTCCCGCCGCGCCGCCTCGACCTCCGCCGGGTCGGGTCCGAGCGTGGCCAGCACCCCCAGCTCGGCCAGCACCCCGTCGAGCACGGCGTCGGCCTCGTCCGGCGGGCAATCGGCCCCGACCGTGACGAGGCAGTGGTGGGCACCCAACGGGGTGTGGGTCGAGGTCAGCTCGCGGACCCGTCCCTCGGCGGTGCGGAGGCGCTGCCGGCACCGACCGCCGAGCATGGCCAGGGCGATCGGTGCCGCCGGCGAGCGGGGCACCAGCAGCGAGATCGTGACGTTGGCGAGGTCGTGGGTGCTGACCGCCGGGAGCGGATCGTCGAGCGGCACCACCGGGGGGAGCGGCCACGACGGCCCGGGGGCCAACCCGAGCCGCAACCCCGCCGGGACCCGGCCCTGGACCCAGAGCGCGGCGTTGCCCTGCACGAACCGACGCCGGGCCCAGTCCTGGACCGCCTCGGGCCCGAGGTGCTCCACGCCGAGCTCGGGCCAGTCCACCAGTCCCCAGGACCGGGGCCCGAACCGCCAGTTCAGCAGCTCACCCTCGACGCGGCGCGGCCGCTGAGCCGCCTCGGCCTGCAGGGCCCGGCGCTCGAGGTCGAGCCGGTGGAGGGGGAGGTCCTGCAGCGCCGTCCCGATCCGGGCGAAGGAGGCCACCAGCTCCTCGTCGCGGCCCCTGGCGGAGAAGGTGGTGACCTCGAGCCCGGTGGCCGCGTCGGCGGGAGCGGCACCCGGCGCGTCGAGGAGGGCCAGGTGCTCCACGAGGTGGGTCAGGCCGTGGGTGGGGAGCGTCTCGTCGACGACGCCCACCCGGAAGACCAGGCCCATGGCGGTGGGGCCGGGCCCGGGGGCCACGAACGTGGGGACGCCCTCGACCGCGGTGACGTGGAACCCGTCGTCGATCACCTGCGCCGCCTCTCGTCACCCAGCACTCGAGCGCTGGAAGCGTAGGTCACCAGACGTGACAACGGTCCGGCCCGAGGGCGGGCCACGGGCCGGGCCCTGTGCCTTTTTGCACAAGGCTCAGCTGACGTAGTAGCGAAAGGTCGTCTTTTCGGCGGTTCGCGCGCCCTGCACCACCCTCGCCGCAAGGCCCGGGGCGCCTGCCGATGGACTCCCGAACACCCCGACCCGCGAAGGATCCACGGTGCACCTGCTCGCAGCCGAAGGCGGCTACCAGCTCTTCGAACTGGGAGGGACCGACAAGGCCCTCCTCTACTTCTCGCTCGTCGTGGCCCTCGTCGGGCTCGGCATCGGCTACGTCCTGATGCAGGACGTCCTGAAGGCCGACGACGGCACCCCGGCGATGAAGAAGATCGCCGTGGCCATCCAAGAGGGTGCCATGGCGTACATCACGCGCCAGTTCCGCACGATCGGCATGATCGTCGTGCCCCTGGCCGTCGTGGTGTTCCTGACGTCCGCCAAGATCGTGAAGCCCACCGAGATCATCGGGGTCGACGAGAGCGTGGCGCTGAGCTTCTTCGAGTCCGGGCTCTTCCGCACGCTGGCGTTCCTGGTCGGCGGGCTGTTCTCGGCGGCCATCGGCTTCCTCGGCATGTGGCTGGCCACCCGCGGCAACATCCGCACCACGGCCGCCGCCACCCGCAGCGACTTCCCCGGCGCCCTCAAGGTGGCCATCCGCACCGGCGGCTCGGTGGGCCTGGCCACCGCCGGCCTCGGGCTGCTGGGCGCCACGGTGATCATCCTGGTGTTCCAGAACACCAGCTCGGCGATCCTCGTCGGCTTCGGCTTCGGTGGCTCGCTCCTCGCCCTGTTCCTCCGCGTCGGCGGCGGCATCTTCACCAAGGCGGCCGACGTCGGCGCCGACCTCGTCGGCAAGGTCGAGGCGGGCATCCCCGAGGACGACCCCCGCAACCCGGCCACCATCGCCGACAACGTCGGTGACAACGTCGGCGACTGCGCCGGCATGGCCTCGGACCTCTTCGAGAGCTTCGGCGTCACCCTGGTGGCCTCGATCATCCTGGGCGTCAGCGCCTTCACGGCGATCAACGTCGACCCGAGCGAGGCCGCCCGCGGCCTGGTGTTCCCCGTGGCCGTCATGGCCTTCGGCCTGCTCGCCTCGGCGGTCGGCATCTTCATGGTGAAGGCCGGCCCCAAGGACGACGACGCCCTGAAGTGCATCAACCGGGGCATCAGCATCGCCCAGGTCATCTCCCTCGTCGGTGCGGCCGCACTCGCCTTCTTCTACGTCGGCAACGACCCGAAGACCGCCCCGGGCACCGAGCTCCTCGTCAGCAACCCCGGCGCTCGCATGTTCGGCGCCGTGCTGGTGGGTGTGGCCCTCGGCTTCGCCGCCTCCAAGATCACCGCCTACTTCACGTCCACCACCACCAAGCCGGTGCAGGACATCGCACGGGCCACCCGGACCGGGCCGGCCACCACCGTGCTCGAGGGCATCAGCTCCGGGCTCGAGTCGGCGGTCTGGGCGCTCATCGCCGTGGCCACCGCCATCGGCGGCGCCATCGCCCTCGGCGGCGGCTCCTTCAAGTTCTCGGTGTACCTGGTGGCGCTGGCCGGCATCGGCATGCTCTCCACCACGGGCATCATCGTGGCCGAGGACACCTTCGGCCCGGTGGCCGACAACGCCGCCGGCATCGCCGAGATGGCCGGCCAGTTCGAGGGCGAGCCGGAGCGGATCATGGTGGCCCTCGACGCCGTGGGCAACACCACCAAGGCCGTGACCAAGGGCTTCGCCATCGGCTCGGCGGTCATCGCCGCCGTGGCCCTGTTCGCCTCCTACGGCGAGACCATCCTCGAGCAGATCACCCCGGTCGGCACCACCATCGGTGACCAGTCGTTCGTCATCAACGTGGCCGACCCCAAGGTCTTCATCGGCCTCCTGGTCGGTGGCTCGATCGCCTTCATCTTCTCGTCGCTCGCCATCCGGGCCGTCTCCCGCACCGCCGGCGTGGTGGTCCAGGAGGTCCGGCGCCAGTTCGCCGACGGCAAGATCATGAGCGGCGAGAAGGAGCCCGACTACGGCCCCGCCATCGACATCTGCACCACCGCCTCGCTCCGCGAGCTGGCCACCCCGGCCATCATCGCCGTGCTGGCGCCCGTGATCATCGGCTTCGGCCTCGGGCCCATCTCGCTCGGTGCGTTCCTCGCCAGCGTGATCGTGGTCGGCCAGCTGATGGCCAACTTCTTGAGCAACTCGGGCGGCGCGTGGGACAACGCCAAGAAGTACATCGAGGACGGCGCCGAGGGTGGCAAGGGCTCCGAGAGCCACAAGGCCGCCGTGATCGGCGACACCGTCGGTGACCCGTTCAAGGACACCGCCGGCCCGGCCCTCAACCCGCTGATCAAGGTCATGAACCTGGTCTCGCTGCTGATCCTGCCGGCCATCATCAAGGTGTACGACAAGGACAAGCTCCTCGAGCTCAAGCAGACCCCCGAGGCGGCGGCGATCCTCATCGCCGTGATCGCCGCGGCCGTCGTGGTGGGCGCGATCGTCTACTCGAAGAAGGCCGGCGACAAGATGGCGGCCAGCACCGCCGTCTGACCGGCGGGGCACGGCCCCGCCCGTGCCCGACCGCACACCGCACGATCCCCATCGCACACCGACGGCGTGCGTCCCTGCCGAGCCCGGCCGGGGCGCACGCCGCCTCGCGTCCCGGGGCACCGGCCGAGGCCGGCGGCGCTCAGGGCTGGGGCTGGTTCCACTCGATCCAGCCGTCGCCGCTCCGTCCGTCGGCGGTGATGAAGCGCGCCCACGCCCGGGGGAAGCGGCTGAGCCGGCCGTCGGGGGCGGTCAGCAGGACCGGCGAGAACGCGATCGGCTCCACCCGCAGCTCGAGGTCACCGACCCGCCACGTCCCCGACGTGGGGAGGCCGTGCGCCACCAGGACCTCGTCGTGCTCGGCCCGATCGGTCCCCACCAGCTCGCCGCCCGGCTCCTGCACGTACCCGGTGCCGTAGACGGGCGCCCCGCCGATGTCGACGGCCGTGCCGTGGAAGCGGGTGCCGTCGTCGAGGCGACCGGCCATCCAGCTCCACGACATCGACCACCAGTCACGCACGCCCCAGGAGTGGTCGCGCTGGCCGTGTCCGTCGATCTCGAGCCGCTCGTCGCCCACCAGCACCTCGCCGTGGACCCGGCACGGCACCTCGTAGCGGCTCACCCCGGGGTAGGCGTAGGTGCCGCCGTCGGTCTCCCACTCGAGGTCGAGGCCGAACGGGATCCGGTGGCCCCGCAGGTCGCCGTAGACGTCGGCGGGATCGTCCACCCCCACGGCGAAGGCCTCCACCCCCACCGACACGTGATCGAGCGGGGTCTCCACGGTGCAGTCGGCCCAGAGGCCCTCCGTGCGGATCTCGAGCGACCGGCCCGTCGGGAGGGGCACGTCGTGGTCGATCACCGTCACGAGCGGGCGCCCGGGGCCCACCAGGCACGCCCAGTACCAGGCGCGCCCCAACCCCGCGCAGAGCCCGAGGCGGACGTAGCCGGCCACCCCAGCGGCCGGATCGAAGAAGTCGAGGTAGTAGCTCTCGCTCCACAGCTCCTCCCCGCTGGGCTCGTGGCGGCCTTCGTCGACGAGGAGCGCCGGGGAGGCGGGAACCGCCGAGGAGGCGGGAACCGGGGCCTGGCCGGTCGGCGAGGGAGCGACCGCGGCCGACGGCTCCGGTGCGGCGGGCGATTCGGGCGCTGCGGGCAAGACGGGCCTCCGGGTCGGTCGGGGGCCGATGGTACGTCGCCCTCGTGGGGCGGGCGGCCACCGACACGGCCCGGGGACGAGGCCCACGCGGGTGGTCACCGGTAGCGTGACGCAGATGTTGGCGTTCCTGTCCCCGGCGTGGCTGGCCGCGCTCGATCGAGCCGCGCGCTCCGACCGATCCCTGGCCACGGCCACCGCCGAGCTCGACCTGGTGGTCGAGCAACGCGTGACGGGCACGCCGTCGGGCGAGGTGGTCTTCCACGTCGTGCTGGACCACGGCACCGCCTCGGTGGCCGCCGGCGCCGCCCCGGCGCCCACGGTCACCTTCACCCAGGACCTGACCACGGCGCGGGCCATCGCCTCGGGAGCGGAGTCCGCCCAGCGTGCGTTCATGACCGGGTCGCTCCGGGTGGGGGGTGACCTGCGGGCCCTCATCGACAACCAGGCGGCGCTGGCGGTGCTCGAGGACGTGTTCGCCGAGGTGCGGTCCCGCACCGACCTCGGTCCGTCGGCGGCCGAGGTCACCGGCCCCGACCCGCAGCAGCGCGGACCGGCGGGCGCAGGCACTCGCCCCGGCCCGGGCGACGATCCCGGCCCGGAGTCGGCGGTGCCGGGCCAGGCGGCGGAGCGCTAGCGGTGCCCGAGCTCCCCGAGCTCCAGGCCCACGCCGAGCGCCTCGATGCCGACTTCGCGGGCACGGTGATCAGCGGGTTCCGCTCGCTCACGTTCACGGCGCTCAAGACGGCCCTGCCCGATCCCGGCGAGGCGGTCGGCGCGCCGCTGGTGTTCGTCGGACGCAGGGGGAAGTACCTCCTGCTCGATGCCGGCGCCATCACCTTCGTCGTCCACCTCATGCAGGGCGGGCGGCTGAAGCCCGACGAGAAGCAGTCGGCGAAGCCCCGCGGCGGGATCGCCAGGTGGACCTTCGACGACGGTCGTGCCCTGCTCCTCACCGAGCCCGGGACGGAGCGCAAGGCGGGCGTGTGGGTGGTGGGCGGCGACCCCGAGCAGCAGGAGCCCCTCGCCTCGCTCGGCCCCGATGCCGACCAGCTCGACGACGACGCGCTCGGCGCCCTCCTCGCCGCCCACCCGATGCGCCTGCACGGCTTCCTCCGCGACCAGCGCATCCTGGCCGGGATCGGCCGGCGCCTGGCCAACGAGATCTGCCACCGGGCCGAGCTGTCGCCGTTCGCCAACACCGCCAAGCTCGACCGCACCCAGGTCCCGCAGCTCGGCGAGGCGTTGCGTGCCTGCATCAGCGAGTCGCTCGCCGCCGAGCGGGGGCGCGAGGAGCTGGTGCGGTCGAAGGATCGGGAGGGCAGCGTGCACAACCGCGTGGGCGAGGCCTGTCCCGTCTGCGGCGACACGATCCGCTCGGTCGAGTACCGCGCCTACACGGTGGCCTACTGCCCGACGTGCCAGACGGCCGGCAAGGTCCTCGCCGACAACACCACGAGCAAGTTCCTGAAGTGAGCGGCACGCGGCGAGACGAGGGCCGGACGACGTCGGCGACGAACCTGCGCAGGTTCGTCGCCGACGTGACCGGTGCCGGTCCGGTGCGCTGAACCCCGGGGGGGCCGGCCCACGGGACCTCAGATCAGCCCGAGCTCCGTCACCGCGTCGCGCTCCTCGACCAGCTCGGCCACCGAGGCATCGATCCGGCCCTGCGAGAAGTCGTCGATCTCCAGGCCCTGGACGATCTCCCACGTCCCGTCCTTGGTGGTGCAGGGGAAGGAGCTGACGAGACCCTCGGGGACGCCGTAGCTGCCGTCGGACCGCACACCCATCGACACCCAGTCGCCCTCGGGGGTCCCGCGGACCCAGTCGCGCATGTGGTCGATGGCGGCGTTGGCCGCCGACGCCGCCGACGAGGCGCCACGCGCCTCGATGATGGCGGCTCCACGCTTCTGCACCGTGGGGATGAAGTCGCCCTCCAACCACGCCTGGTCGTCGACGACCTCGGCGGCGATGGAGCCGTTGACGGTGGCGTGGAACAGGTCGGGGTACTGCGTGGCCGAGTGGTTGCCCCAGATGGTCATCTTGGTGATGTCGTTGACGGTCGCCTCCGCCTTGGTGGCCAGCTGCGCCTTCGCCCGGTTGTGGTCGAGGCGCATCATGGCCGTGAACTGCGAGCTGGGCAGGTCGGGGGCGTTGTTCATCGCGATGAGCGCGTTGGTGTTGGCCGGGTTGCCCACCACCAGGACCTTCACGTCCTTGGAGGCGCTCTCGGAGAGCGCCTTGCCCTGGGCGGTGAAGATGGCGCCGTTGGCCGAGAGGAGGTCGCTGCGCTCCATGCCCTTGGTGCGGGGCCGGGACCCGACGAGGAAGGCGATGTCGGCATCGGCGAAGGCCACGTTGGCGTCATCGGTCTTCACGATGCCGGCGAGCAGCGGGAAGGCGCAGTCGTCGAGCTCCATGGCCACCCCGTCGAGCGCACCGAGGGCAGGGGTGATCTCCAGCAGTTGGAGGATCACGGGCTGGTCCGGGCCGAGCAGCGCGCCGCTCCCGATGCGGAACAGGAGGCTGTAGCCGATCTGGCCGGCGGCTCCGGTGACGGCGACGCGGACGGGCTCGGTGGTCATCTGGGGATCTCCTCGGGGTACGACGGGCGCGCTGGCGCGTGTGTCCGAACCCTACCCACCGACCAGATGCCGCCCCGAACGGGCACCGTCCGACGCGTCGGGCCAGGCGATCAGACCGGTGTCGGCTCGGCGGCGGTCCCGGTCGACGGCTCGGAGGAGCCGGTGCGCAGCAGCCGGGTCGAAGCCGCCTCGAGGTGCCGCGAGCCCGGTGCCACCTCGGCCGGTGAGCGGGTGAAGTCGGCGAGCCGGGGACGAGCGGTCCGGATCCAGTAGCGCAGGGTCGAGCCGGACCAGTTGTTGGTGATGCGTCCGGACTCGGTCTTGTACCAGGAGTGGCAGCCGGCGGCCCACACCGTGCGGGCCAGCTCCCGCACGAGCCGCTCGTTCGACGCGGCTTGGACCTCGGGGCGGATGTCGAGCCAGGCGAGGCGCTCCTCCACCAGGGTGCGGATGCAGGTGAGGGCGTACCCGACCTGGCGCTCGAGCATGAACACGATGGAGTTGTGACCGAGGTTGGTGTTCGGCCCGTAGAGCAGGAAGAGGTTCGGGAACCCGGCCACGGTGATGCCGAGGTGGGCCTCGGCGCCGTCGGCCCAGTGGTCGTGGAGGTCGACCCCGCCCCGTCCGATCACCCGCATCGGCGTGAGGAAGCCGGTCGACTGGAAGCCGGTGCCGAAGATGAGCACGTCGGCCCGGTGCCCGGTGCCGCCCGCCACGACCGCGTCGGCCTCGACCCGCTCGATCGGCGCGGCGACCACGTCGACGTTCGGTCGGATCAGCGTGGTGTACCAGTCGTTGGCGATCAGCAGCCGCTTGCAGCCCACCGGGTAGTCGGGGACCACCACCTCGGGATCGAGACCGGACCCGTCGAGCTTCTCGAGCCCCTTGGCGAACGCCTTCTCCACCAACCGTCCGCTCACCGACCCGGCTCGGAAGATCGGCCACCGGGCATCGAACCGCGCCCAGATGGAGGCCCGATAGAGCAGGCGGACGGCCGGCACGCGCGCGAACAGCGCCTTGGCCCGCTCGCTGAACTCCCCGTCGGGCTTGGGCGCCACGTAGTTGACGCTCCGTTGGAACAGCGTGAGGGACTTGACCCGATCGGCGATGGCGGGCACGAACTGGATCGCGCTGGCCCCGATGCCCACCACGGCCACGTCGCGATCGGTCAGGTCCACGTCGTGATCCCACCGGGCGGAGTGGAACGAGGGGCCGGCGAAGCCGTCGAGACCGGCCAGATCGGGCACGTGGGGCCGGTTCAGCTGGCCCGTGGCGGTGACGAGCACGTCGACGTCGTCGGTCGACCCGTCGGCGAAGGCGAGGTGCCAGCAGCCGGCGCCCTCGTCGAAGGCGGCCTCGACGACCTCGGAACCGAAGCGGAGGTGGGGGCCGACGCCGAAGTCGTCGACCACCTGCTCGAGGTAGGCCAGGATCTCCGGCTGCTCGGGGAACTTCCTCGACCAGTCGGCCTTGGGAGCGAACGACAGGGAGTACAGGTGGGACGGGACGTCGCAGGCCGCGCCGGGATAGGTGTTGTCGCGCCAGGTGCCGCCGACGCGGTCCGCCTTCTCGTGGATCTCGAACGACTCGATGCCCGCCTGGCGCAGCCGCACGGCCATGGCGATGCCGCCGAACCCGGCGCCGATGATGGCGATCCTCGGGGTGGGCGTGCCGGGCTCGAGCGGCGGCGCGGCCGGTCCGGGGAGACGAGCCGCCCGGGCCCGCCACGGCGCCGGCAGCCGGCGGGCGAGGCGAGCGGTGCGGTTGGTCAGCGGCACCGGGGCCGTCGCTCGACCATCCGGTGCGACGCCAGCGGAGGTGCTCATCGGGCCGAGCGTAGCCACCTTGACCGGGCGGTCAAGTGCGGTTGTCGGCCGGCCGGGCGACGGGCATGCTCACGCCGTGCTGTGCTCCGTGTTCGTCTACGGGACGTTGATGCCCGGGCACCTGCGCTGGGGCCTGGTCGCCCCGTTCGCCACCGGCACCCGACCCGCGACGGTGGAGGGTCGGGCCTACGACACCCACCGGGGATGGCCGGCGGCCCGCTTCCGAGCGCCGCTGGGGGCGGAGGCCCTGCTCGACGTGGCGCTCGGGCCCCGTGCCGTGGTGCACGGCTGGCTGATCGAGCTGGCGCCGTCGACGGCCGCCTCGGCGCTGGCCCGTCTCGACGAGGTCGAAGCGGCCGTCGTCGACGATCGCCGAGGGCCGGCGCTCGGGCCGGGCCCCCAGCGGGATCCGGGGACCGCGGCGGCCGCTGGGCCGAGCCCGGCGAGGGCCCCGGACGGCCCGCCGCCGGAGCAGTACCGCCGCATCCGCGTGCGCTCGCAGGACGGGGCCGAGGCGTGGGCGTACGAGACCCTGGTGGTCGACCCGGGGTGGGAGCCCATCGACGAGTGGACGGACCGCGCGGAGCGGTGACCGCCGCAGGGAGGTGGTGTGAGCCGGCCGGGCCCGAAGGCCCGGCCAGCCCTCATCGACGCCCGGAGGGAGGGGAGGCGCCGACGACCCTGCTCAGAGCTGCATCGACTTGGTCTGGAGGAACTCCTCCAGGCCGAAGCGACCCAGCTCGCGCCCGTTGCCCGAGCGCTTGTAGCCACCGAACGGCGCCAGCGGGTTGAACGACCCGCCGTTGATCTCGAGCTGGCCGGTGCGGATGCGCCGAGCCACCGCCTTGGCGGCCTCGCGGTCGGCGCCCCACACGCCACCGGAGAGGCCGTACACGGTGTCGTTGGCGATGGCGATGGCGTCCTCGACGTCGTCGTAGGGGATGACCGACAGGACCGGCCCGAAGATCTCCTCCTGGGCGATGGTCATGTCGTTGCGGACCCCGGCGAACACCGTGGGCTTGACGAAGTAGCCCGTGGGAAGGTCGTCGGGCTGCTCGGGCCCACCGGTGACCAGGGTGGCGCCCTCGTCGATGCCGGTGCGGATGAAGCCTCGCACGCGGTCGCGCTGGGCATCGGAGATGAGCGGGCCGAGGCGGCCTTCGCCCACCGCCGGATCGCCGAGCGTGTAGACGCTCTCGACCTCGTCGCGGAGGATGTCGACGATCGCATCGTGCTTCTCGGCCGGGACCAGGAGGCGGGTGAACGCCGTGCAGGTCTGCCCGGAGTTCAGGTAGGCGCTGCCGACGGCGGCCCGTGCCGCCTTCTCGAGCTCCTCGCCGTCGAGGTCCGGCAGCAAGATGTTGGCCGACTTGCCGCCCAGCTCCAGCGCCACGCGCTTCACGGTGGGGGCGCCCAGCTCGGCGACCCTCGTGCCGGCCCGCGTGGAGCCGGTGAAGCTGATCATGTCGACGTCGGGGTGGGTGGCGATGGCCTCGCCGACCACCGGACCGGTGCCCGACACCAGGTTGAACACCCCGTCCGGGAGCCCGATGTCGTCGATGATCTCGGCGAGCAGGAACGCGTTGAGCGGCGCCACCTCGCTCGGCTTGAGGACCACGGTGCAGCCTGCGGCCAGCGCCGGCGCCACCTTGGCCACGATCTGGTGGAGGGGGTAGTTCCACGGCGTGATGCAGCCGACGACGCCGATCGGCTCCTGGACGACCAGGGAGTTCCCGATCTCCTCTTCCCACGGGAACTCGTCGACGATCGCCGGATAGGTGGATGCGATGGCCTGCGGAAGACCGGCCTGGATCAGCTGCGAGAGGAACAGCGGCATGCCGACCTCGCCGGTGATGGTCTCGGCGATCTGCTGGTTCCGGGCACCGATCCCCTCGGCCATGGCCTGGACGAACTTGGCCCGCTCCTGGGGGCTGGTGGCGCTCCAGCCGTCGAACGCCTCCTTGGCGGCGGCGACGGCGCGGTCCACGTCGGCGGCCGTCCCGGCCGGGATCCGCCCCATCACCTGCTCGGTGGTGGCGTTCACGACCTCGATGGTCTCGGTGCTCTCGGGCGCGACCCACGCGCCCCCGATGTACAGCTTGGCGAAGTCCTGCACGGTTGCTTCGTCCTGCATGGTTGCCTCCCGGCGCCCTCGATGTTCCCCTGAGCGCCGAGGTTACCGCCCGCCCCCGCCACCTGCGCACGCCTGCGCACGACCTGCGCCCTTCGGACGCGTCGACCGTGGTGGGACCGTCATCCGGCGTCCCACGCCGCGCTCACCTCGTAGGGCCGAGCCGATCCGTCGCTGCCGGCGACGGCGAGCGCGGCCGCCGCCGGGCTAGCTGGTGGCGACGGTGTCGGTGTCTCGGCCGCTGCGCAGCACGGTGCCGGGGAGCTCCCCCGTGGCCGTGCCGTCCACCACCGTGACGATGCCGTTCACCAGCACCCGGACCACGCCGATCGAGTCCGCGGTGAGGCGGGGCGAGTCCCCGGGCAGGTCATGGACGAGCTCGGCGAGCTCCGATCCCACCGTCTCGGGGTCGACCACGGCGATGTCGGCGTGGGCCCCCTCGCGGAGGACGCCGCGATCACGGAGCCCGAACAGCACGGCCGGCACCTCGGTCATCAGCTGCACGGCCCGCTCCAGGGTGACGAGCTTCCGGCCGCGGAGCGTGTCACCCAGGAAGCGGGTGGGGAACGGCGCCCCGCACATGCGGTCGAGGTGGGCGCCGGCATCGGACCCGCCGAGCATCGCCCGGTCATCGGCCCACACCTGCCGGCGGAGCTCCCAGGAGGCGGCGTCGCCGTCCGGGGGGATGGGCCACAGCACGGTGCGCAGCTCGTCGGCCACCACGATGTCGATGAGCGTGGCGAAGGCGTCGCCGCCACGCTCGGCGGCCACGTCGCCGACCCGACGGCCCTTGAGGCCCTCGTTGGCCGGGGCGTAGGTGTCCCCGACGATGTAGTTCTCGAAGTCGGCCAGGCGCTTGAACACGCCGGCCTCGTCCGACGACGCCCGTTCGAGCAGGTGCGCCTGGGTCTCCGGCTCCTGCAACCGCGCCATCCGCTCGGCGACCGGCAGGCGCAGCACCTCGCCCCACCCGGGGATCAGGAACAACCCGCAGTGGTTCAGGAAGCTCATGTTCATGGGCACCTGCACCGGCAGGGTGAGGGCCACGATCCGGCCCCCGCGCTCGGCGGCCACGTCGGCAGCCGACAGCTGACGGGGGACCCGCCCCGGTTCACGGGAGTCCACCGTCATCACGTTCCAGTTGAGCGGCCGGCGCGCCGCCGCCGACATCGCCGCGAACAGGTCGATCTCGTCGTCGCTGAAGCGGTCGAGGCAGCCGTCGGTCATGGCCTCGAGCGTCGTGCCCGCGTGCTGGCCCACCACGTCGCAGAGCGCCAGGAGCTCCTCGGGCGTGGACCACCGCGAGGCGACGGGCTGCCCGTCACCGTCGGAGTGGGTCCGGCTGAGCGTGGTGGAGAACCCGAGGCCACCCGCCTCGAGCGACTCGGCGAGCACCCGCTGCATCTCCGCCAGCTGCGCCGGGGAGGCCTCGCTCCCCACCGCTTCGTCGCCCATGACGTAGCGACGGAGGGCGCAGTGGCCGACGAGGAAGGCGGCGTTGACCCCGACGTTCCCCTCGAGGCGGTCGAGGTAGTCCCCGAACGTCTCCCAGTTCCACGGGACCCCCGCCTCCAGCGCGGCCACCGACATCCCCTCCACGCTGGCCAGCATCTCGCGCGTGTAGGCGGCGTCCTCGGCCCGCAGCGGTGCCAGCGTGAAGCCGCAGTTGCCCCCGATCACCGTCGTCACCCCGTGCACGTTCGAGGGCGAGGCCCCTGGGTCCCAGAACAGCTGGGCGTCGTAGTGGGTGTGCGGGTCGATGATCCCCGGGATGACCAGGAGCCCGGTGGCGTCGAAGGTCTCGCCGGCCGCCTCGGCGATGTCGCCGATCGCCACGATCCGTCCGTCGCGGATGCCCACGTCGGCGACGCGAGCGGGCGCCCCGGTGCCATCGACGACCGTGCCGCCCCGGATCAGCTGGTCGAGCATGGTGAGGTCCTCCGACGAGAGTGGGTTTCTGACGCTCCGTCAGATCCTAGCCGTCGAGCACCCCGCGGCGGCAGGCCGACCGCCGGCACCGGGCGATCCGCGGGCGACCCGCCGCGCACCGGGCCCGGCGATCGGGCGCCGGCCCGGACTCGGTAACGTCGGACGGGCACCGCCGCCCTCCGAGCCGGCCCCTGCCTCCCCGCCGCGATGGAAGAAGCCATGACCAGCACCTCGAAGATCATCTACACCCACACCGACGAAGCCCCCGCCCTGGCCACGTACTCCTTCCTCCCGATCGTGGAGGCCTTCGCCCGGGCCTGCGGCGTGGCCGTCGAGACGCGCGACATCTCCCTGGCCGGCCGGATCATCGCCGCCTTCCCCGAGCGCCTCGCCGCCGACCAGCGCATCGGCGACCACCTCGCCGAGCTCGGCCAGCTCGCGCTGCGGCCCGAGGCCAACATCATCAAGCTCCCCAACGTCAGCGCGTCCGATCCCCAGCTCAAGGCGGCGGTGAAGGAACTGCAGGCCAAGGGCTACGACCTCCCCGACTACCCCGACGAGCCGTCGACGCCCGAGGAGCACGCCCTCCGCGAGCGCTACGACCGCATCAAGGGCAGCGCGGTCAACCCGGTGCTGCGGGAGGGGAACTCCGATCGTCGGGCTCCGAAGCCGGTCAAGGAGTACGCCCGCACGCACCCGCACTCCATGGGCGCCTGGTCACCGGAGTCCAGGACCCACGTCTCCACCATGGGCGGAGGCGACTTCTTCTCCAACGAGCGGTCCACCACCTTCGCCGCCGACGACGAGCTGCGGATCGAGCACGTGGCCGACGACGGCACGATCTCGGTGCTCAAAGACGGCCTCTCGGTGTTGGCCGGCGAGGTGGTCGACGCCACCATCATGAGCAAGGCCGAGCTGGTGGCGTTCCTCGAGGCCCAGATCCGCGAGGCCAAGGAGCAGGGCGTCCTGTTCTCCCTGCACCTCAAGGCCACCATGATGAAGGTCTCCGATCCCATCATCTTCGGCCACGCGGTGAAGGTCTTCTTCGCCGACGTCTTCGCCACCCACGCCGAGGTGCTCGACCAGGTCGGCGCCAACCCGAACAACGGTCTCGGGAGCGTGCTCGCCGCCATCCAGGAGCTGCCCGACGATCAGCGGTCGGCCATCGAGCGCGACGTGGCGGCGGCCTTCCGTGCCGGCCCCGACGTGGCCATGGTCGACTCGGACCGCGGCATCACCAACCTGCACGTGCCGAGCGACATCATCGTGGATGCCTCCATGCCCGCCATGATCCGGACCTCGGGCCAGATGTGGAACGCCGCCGGCGAGCCACAGGACACCAAGGCCGTCATCCCCGACAGCAGCTACGCCGGCGTGTACCAGGCCACCATCGACTTCTGCCGCACCCACGGGGCCCTCGACCCGGCCACCATGGGCTCGGTGCCGAACGTCGGTCTCATGGCCCAGAAGGCCGAGGAGTACGGCTCGCACGACAAGACCTTCGAGATGGCAGCGCGCGGCACGGTCCGCGTGGTCGACCGCTCGGGGGCCACCGTCTTCGAGCACGCGGTGGAGGCCGGTGACATCTGGCGGGCGTGCCAGGCCAAGGACGCCGCCATCCAGGACTGGGTGAAGCTCGCCGTCACCCGCGCCCGGGCCACCGGGGTGCCGGCCGTCTTCTGGCTCGACCAGGCCCGCCCCCACGACGCCCAGCTCCTCGCGAAGGTGCGGACCTACCTCGCCGACCACGACACCGACGGCCTCCAGATCGAGATCATGGCGCCGGTCCAGGCCGCCCGCTTCTCGCTCGAGCGCATCCGCGAGGGCCTCGACACGATCTCGGTCACCGGCAACGTGCTGCGCGACTACCTCACCGACCTCTTCCCCATCCTCGAGCTGGGCACCAGCGCCAAGATGCTCTCGATCGTGCCGCTCATGAACGGCGGCGGGCTGTTCGAGACCGGAGCCGGCGGCTCCGCCCCCAAGCACGTGCAGCAGTTCGAGAAGGAGAACCACCTGCGCTGGGACTCCCTCGGGGAGTTCCTGGCCCTCGCCGTCTCGTTCGACCACCTCGGTGCCACCACCGGCAACGAGGGGGCCACGGTGCTGGGCGAGGCGCTCGACCGGGCCACCGCCGAGCTGCTCGACCGGGGCAAGAACCCGTCGCGCAAGGTCGGCGAGCTCGACAACCGCGGCAGCCACTACTACCTGGCCCGGTACTGGGCCGAGGCGTTGGCCGAGCAGACCACCGATGCCACCCTCGCCGAGCGCTTCGCCCCACTGGCGGCCGCCCTCGCCGAGCAGGAGGACGCGATCGTCGGCGAGCTCAACGCCGTGCAGGGCCATCCCGTCGACATCGGCGGGTACTACGCCCCGGACCCCGACCTGGCCAACGCGGCCATGCGCCCCTCCCCGACCTTCAACGCCACCCTGGCCTCGCTGGGCTGAGCGGGCGCCCGGCCGCCGATCCCGGGTGGCTCAGGCCGGCCGGTCGGCGAGCGCGGCCCGCACGACCTCACCGAGCCGGGCGACGTCGCCACCGCAGGACCGCAGCTCGTCGGCGCTCACCAGCACCGCCCAGCCGCTCCCCGACCTCGCGGCCACGCACGGCAGTCGGTCGCGGGTCACCCCGGCCACGTCGGGGGCCTGCTCGTTGCGGTGCACCACGTCGACCGGCACGGAGAGCGACGCGAGCAGCTCGTCGAACGCCGCCTTGCGCCGCACCGGACCGTGGGAGATGTCGCAGAGCGCGCACTCGGCCCGCCCGAGCAGGTGCCCGACCACGTAGCGGGCCTCACCGACCAGGCCCCCGTCGGCGTCGTAGACCATGACGAGCCGATCGACCGCAGCGGCACCGGGGCCGGGGCCGGGGCCGGGGCCGGGGCCAGGGCCAGGGCCGGCCACGATCAGGTCCGGAGCCCGAGGTTGTCGTAGATCTCCTGGATGGAGTTGGCCCGGTTGAGGGCGTAGAGGTGGACGCCGGGGACGCCGATCTCCAGGAGGTCGGCCACCAACGTGCTGGCCACCTCGACGCCGAGGCGGCGGGTGGCCTCGGCATCCCCGTCGACCCCGTCGAGGCGCTCCTGCAGCCAGGCGGGGATCTCCGAGCCGTTCATGGCCGCCATGCGGCGGGTGCCGGCCACGTTGACGAAGGGCATCACACCGGGCACGACGGGGGTGTCGCACCCCAGATCGGCCAGCTCCTCCACGAGGATCCGGTAGTGGTCGGCATCGAAGAAGAACTGCGTCATGCCGAAGTCGGCCTCGGCCAGCTTGGCGGCCAGGAACCGTCGGTCGGTGGCCCGATCCGGTGATCGGGGGTGCAGCTCGGGAAAGGCCGCGACCGCCACCGAGAAGTCGCCGACCTCGCGGATGAGGTCGATGAGCTCGGTGGCGTACCGGAAGTCGCCGCCGGGATCGCTGCCGTCGGCGGGCGGATCCCCGGCGAGGGCCAGCACGTTCTCGACGCCCCGCTCGCGGTACGCCTCGAGCAGGTCCACCAGCTCGGCGCGGGTGTGACCGACGCACGTGAGGTGGGGCATGGCGGGGTACGACTGCTCCTCGTTGACCCGGATGACGAGGTCACGTGTGGTGTCGCGGGTGGCTCCCAGGGCCCCGTAGGTGACCGACACGAACGACGGCTCGAGGGCGGACAGCTCGCCGATGGCCCGGTCGAAGGCGACCATGCCCTCGGGCGTCTTGGGCGGGAAGAACTCGAAGGACCACGTGGTGCCCTTGGAGAGGAGATCGGCGATCCGGGTCATGGTGGTCGAAAGGCTAGGCGACGAGGGCCCCGCCGGCCCGGGTGACCGAGCGCCCGTGCGGTGGCCCTCGGTGACGCCCTCGGTGACGCGGTCGGTCACCTCATCGGTGCTCTCGCGGGCACCGACCGGTCAGGACGCCGTGGCGATCCCGGCTCGGCGCTCGGCGGCCTCCACGGCGTTGCGGAACAGCAGCGCGATGGTGGTGGGCCCGACGCCGCCCACCCGCGGGGTGATGGCGCCGGCCACCTCCTCGCAGCGCTCGTCGACGTCGGGGAGCAGCTTGCGGCCCTCGTAGCGGACGCCTCCGCCGACCACGACCACCCCCGGCGTCAGGTGCTCGGGCTGCAGGATGCCCGGCGAACCGGCCGCGGCGATGACCACGTCGGCCCGGCGGGTGTAGTCCGGCCAGTTCGGCACGCCGGTGTGGACGACGGTGACGGCGGCGTTGGCGGTGGGCCGCTTCTGGGAGAGGAGCAGGGCCAGGGGCCGACCCAGGGTGGTGCCCCGCCCCAGGATGCAGACGTCTCGCCCGGCGATGGGGATCTCGTAGTGGGCGAGGAGGGCCTCGATGCCGGCCGGGGTGCAGGGCACCGGGCCCGGCATGCCGAGGGCCAGGCGGCCCATGTTCACCGGGTGGAGACCGTCGACGTCCTTGTCGGGGTCGAGGCTGAGGAGCGCGGCGTCGAAGTCGATCTGCGGGGGTGTGGGGTGCTGGAGCAACACGGCGTCGACGTCAGCGGCGTCGTTCATCTCGGCGACGGCCGCCAGGACGTCGGCCTGGGTGGCGTCCTGGGGGAGGTGGACGTGGGGGGAGGTGAAGCCGAGGGCGGCCGCGCGCTCCTGCTTCATGCGGATGTAGCCCGCACTCGCCGAGTCGTCGCCGACGAGCAGGGTGCCGAGGCCCGGGGTGTGCCCGGCGGCCACCAGGGCGGCGATGCGGGGGGTCAGGTCGGCGAAGACGGCGTCGGCGACGGGGCCTCCGGGCAGCATCCGTGCGGTCATCAGTGGTTCTCCAGGGGTGCCCGGGCGGTCTCAGTGCTTGAACTGTCGCTCACCGGTGAGCACCATCGCCACCCCGAGCTCGTCGGCCTTGGCGATGTTCTCGGCGTCGCGCACCGAGCCGCCGGGCTGCACGATCACGGCCACCCCGGCCGCGGCGGCCGCCTCGATGCCGTCGGGGAAGGGGTAGAAGGCGTCGCTCGCGCAGGCCCCGCCGGCGGCCCGGCCGGCCGCCTTCTCGGCGGCGATCTGACCGGCCTCCACCCGGTTCTGCTGACCGGCGCCGATGCCCCAGGCCACCCCGTCCTTCACCAGCACGATCGAGTTCGAGATGGTGGCGGCGCAGATGCGGAACGCCAGCGCGGCGTCGGCCAGCTCGCCCTCGGTGGGCACCCGCTCGGTGACCACCTGCCACTGGTCCGGCGTCGCCACCACCCGGTGCGGCTCCTGGACCAGCCACCCGCCCGAGATGGGGCGGAGGTGCCGCGCCGGCGCCACCGGGGGCGACGCCTCCAGCACGCGCGTGTTCTTGCGCTTGGCCTGCAGCTGCTCGATCACCCCGGGCGCGTAGCCGGGCGCGATGACCACGTCGGCCTGGGCGGCGGCGACCATCTCGACCACCGTGGCGTCGTCGACCACCTGGTTGAGGGCCACGATGCCGCCGAACGCCGAGCGCGGGTCGCACTCGAACGCTCGCTGGTAGGCCTCGGGGAGCGAGCCGGCCACCGCCGCACCGCACGGGTTGGCGTGCTTGATGATGGCCACGGCGGGCTGCGCCGCCGCCGCGCCCCCCGCCGACCCGAGGTCGTGGGCGAGGATCCACGCCGCGTCGGCGTCGTAGAGGTTGAGGTAGCTGAGGGCCAGCCCGCTGTGCTGGGTGGCGGTGGCCCACCAGGGATCGGCGCCCTGGGTCCGGTAGAGCGCGGCGCGCTGGTGCGGGTTCTCGCCGTAGCGGAGCTCCCGGGGGTCCCGGGTGGCCGCCACGTGGAGCGTGGGCGGGAGCAGCTCGTCGTCGCCCTCGTCGAACCAGGCGACCACCGCCGCGTCGTACGCCGCGGTGTGGGCGAAGGCGGCCCGGGCCAGGCGCCGCCGGGTGGCGTCGGAGAGCGAGCCGGAGGCCCGGATCTCGTCGAGGACGGCGCCGTAGTCGGCGGGGTCCACGACCACGCCGACGTGGGCGTGGTTCTTGGCCGCGGCCCGGACCATCGCCGGGCCGCCGATGTCGATCACGTCCTCGGCGGCGTCGCCGCCGTGGTCGAACGCCGCCGGGTCGAGCCCGAACGGGTAGAGGTTGCCGACCACCAGGTCGATGCCCTCGATCTCGTACCGCGCCAGCTCGGCCACGTGCTCGGGGTCGCTGCGGTCGGCCAGGATCCCGCCGTGGATCTTCGGGTGGAGCGTCACCACCCGGTGGCCGAGGATCGCCGGGAAGCCGGTGAGGTCGGCCGTGTCGACCACCTCGAGCCCGGCCTCTCGCAGCATCCGAGCGGTGCCACCACTCGACACCAGGTCCCAGCCCAGCTCGGCCAGGCCCTGGGCCAGCTCACCGATCCCGGACTTGTCGTAGACGGAGATGAGGGCCCTCATGGCGGTGTTCCTTGGGTTCGGGAGGTGGGAGGCAGACAGGTGGACGGTTGGCAGCTGGACGACCGACAGCTGGACGGCCGGCGACCGGATGACGGGCCGCACGCCGGAGACGAATCGGAACCCGGTCGAGAGGCGGACGAGGGCCGGACCGGCTCGTCGAACGTCGGCGACGAATCTGCGCAGATTCGTCGCCGACGTTCGACGAGCCGGTCCGGCCCTCGTCCGCCTCTCGACCGGGTTCCGATTCGTC
>JBBRFU010000027.1:0-32869 GCA_038241315.1 Acidimicrobiales bacterium
CCGGGCCGCTCGGGCCCGTTCGCCTCCGGCGATCAGACCTGCCGCTCGGTTGCGGCCCGTCGTCCAGCGCGGACGGTTGCTCAGGCGGATGACCGGTCGAACACGGCGAACACGGCGATGACCATCGTGCGGTGGCCGGGCTTCAGGCCCGGCCACCGTCGCGCCTGGCGTGGGGACGGGGCGTTTCGGGGTCGGGGCATCGTGGTGCCAGCGTGCTCAGGCGACCGGAGTAGCTCGGGAACCGGCGGGGCCCAGGGGTGGGGGGCGTCCGTACCGGGTACGGCTCGGGTCGTGACCGAGCCGGGGACCGACGTGGATGCAGGGGCGCGTGCTGCCGCCGCGGACGGGACCTGTCCGTGCGGGGGGCCGGGGAGGCCACCGTGGCGTGAGCGAGACGTGCCCCTGAGCCCGGCGTCGGTGGTGGCGGGGCTCGTGGTGGTGGCGTTCGGCGTGCTCGCCGCGGTGGCGAGCCTCCGGCCGTGGGTGGGCCCGGCCGTGATCGGCGTGTGGCTGGCCTGCAGCGTCGGGGCCGGGACCTGGCTCTGGCGATCGGGCCATCGCGGTGGTTGCTGGCTGGGCCGCACCCTGTGGACCGGCCTCGCGGTGCTCGGCTTCCCCCTCCGCGTGGTGGTCGGCCTGCCCTTCTGAACGCCCGCGCCCACGAGCTCGCCGTGCTTCCCGCCGTGGTGGTCGGTGGGGTGCCCGGTGGCTCGGGGGAACCGAGGCGACCGTTCGTCGCCGGCCGGAGGATCAGGGGCGGTCGGGGAGGTCGACCACGGTGCCGGTGGCGGCGTCGGTGAGGCGGTCGACGTCGGGGCCCACCGTCACGGTGGCCTCGGTGGTGCAGCGCCCCACGCGGGGTCGGCCCCAGGCGGTCACGAGCGGCTCGCCGTCGGGGCCGCCGGTGGGCGCCACCTCGAGCGAGCGCAGGTCGGCGCACTCGAAGGTGACCACGACCCGGCCGGGTCCGTCCCAGCGGGTGGACTCGATCGCCAGGGCGGTGCGGCCCTCGTCGGGCCCGCACGCGGTGGCCAGCGCGAGGAGCGCCCCGGCCACGGCTGCGGCCGCGGCCGCCGAGGGGAGCCGGGTGCGGCGCGGCGGCGGGATCACCGGCCCAGGGTACGGCGCCGCCGGGTGCGCCCCGAGCACCCGGCGCGGGTCCGCCGTGCGCTCGCTGCGCCTGCGCCGGGCCTGCCCCGAGGACCGATCGGGTCCTGCGCCGAGCCCGCCCCCGAGGACCCAGCTCGGGTCCGCCGTGCCTCCGCCGGACCCGGCCCGAGGACCGAGCTCCCCTCGGCCGGGCGCCCCTCGATCGGTCCCGGCAGGGCGATCCCCTGGGGCGTCGATCCGCCACCTGACCCGAGGGTCAAGTCGGTCTAGGGTCGCGCCCTGGGACCGGACGAACCCGTCGAACCGGTCGATCGAAGGGGACGCGCGTTGGACGAGCTGTCGGGCAAGGTCGCGGTGGTCACCGGAGCGGCATCGGGCATCGGGCTGGCCCTGAGCCGGGCCTTCGCCGCCGAAGGCATGCGGGTGGTGCTGGCCGACATCGAGGCCGACGCCCTCGACGCGGCCGTCGCCGGGCTGCCCGAGGGCACCGAGTCGCTCGCCGTGGTGTGCGACGTGAGCGACGCGGCCCAGGTCGACCACCTGCGCGATCTCGCCGTCGAGCGGTTCGGGACGGTCCACGTGGTGTGCAACAACGCCGGCGTGTCCGCCGGCGGCCCGGTGTGGGAGCACTCGCTCGACGACTGGAACTGGGTGATGGGCGTCAACCTGTGGGGCGTCGTCCACGGCATCCGGGCCTTCACGCCGCTGATGCTGGCCCAGGGTGAGGGCCACATCGTGAACACCGCCTCCATGGCCGGCCTCACCTCGGCCCCCTTCATGGGGATCTACAACGTCACCAAGCACGCCGTGGTCACCCTCTCCGAGACGCTGTGGGCCGACCTCCAACTGGCCGGCGCCCCCGGCATCGGGGTGTCGGTGCTGTGCCCGGGCTGGGTCCAGACCCGCATCCACGAGGCGCATCGCAACCGACCCGACGGCAGCGAGGTCCAGGCGGACGACGCCGAGGAGGCAGACGCCACCGAGGGGGCGGAGGGCCCCGGGTTCGCCGAGGTGGTCGGGGCCCTGATCGCCACCGGCCTCGATCCGGCCCACGTGGCCGAGCTGGTGCTCGACGCGATCCGCACCCGGCGGTTCTACATCCTCACCCACCCCGAGTGGCGCCCGATGATCAGTGGGCGCACGGATCGCATCGTGGCCGGTGAGGACCCCCTGATCGCCTCGTTGCCCTCGTAGCGCCGCGGTCCGGGCCGTTCCCCCGGGGTGCCCGGGTGCTCAGGTGCTCAGTGCTCAGTGCTCAGGTGCCGGCCAGGGTGGGGTCGGGGTCGACCTCGGGGTCGATCGCCGGATCGAACCCCGGTGGGTGGCCGAGGTCGAGCCGCTCCAACCAGAACTGGGCGTTGGGTCCCACGGTGGCCGCGAAGAGCAGGGTGCCCACGCCGACCGTGCCGCCCAGCAGCCAGCCGAGGGCCAACGCCACCAGCTCGATGCCGGTGCGCACCGATCGGATCGACGGGCCGCGCTGGGCGAGGCCGGTCATGATGCCGTCGCGGGGGCCGGGCCCGAGACGGGCGCCGATGTAGAGGCCGATCCCCGGCCCCACCAGCGCCAGGCCGCCGACGAGCAGGGCGACCCGGGTGGGGAGGGCGTCGGTGTCGGGGAGGATCGGCAGCACCAGGTCGATCACGGTCCCGATGAGGAGGGCGTTGGAGACGGTGCCGATGCCCACCCGCTCGCGCAGCGGGATCCAGGCGAGCAGCACCACGAAGCCGAGCAGCGTGGTGACCAGGCCGATGGGCAGGTCGACGCGGTCGGCGAGACCCTCGTGGAGGACGTTCCAGGGATCGAGCCCGAGCCCCGCGGCGAGGATCAGCGAGAACGCCACCCCGCACAGCACCAGGCCGGCCAGCAGCCGCGGCAACCGGCGCTGCACCTCGGGCCAGGGTGGGGCGACGAACAGGGCGGGCACGGCGGTCGACGCTACCGGTGGGTGGCGGTTCCCCCGCCACCGGTATCGGTCACCCGGCGGTCACCGGTCACCCGGGTCCACGGGTACCCGCGACCACTGGTCACCCGCGGCCACGGGTCAGCCGGTGGGCAGGTCGCAGCCGTCGGGGCCGCAGGCGTCCACGTCGTCGGCCCCGACCACGGTGGTGATCTGCGGTGCCCGCGCCGCCCACGCCTGGCGCAGCACGTCGAGGAGGGTCTCGGCCGGCTGGGCGCCCGAGACGGCGAGGCGCTGGTCGGCCACGAAGAAGGGCACGCCGCTGATGCCGATCTCCCGGGCGGTGGCCAGGTCCTGGCGGACCTCGGCGGCGAAGGCGTCACCCACGAGCACGGCCTCCACCTCCTCGGGGTCCAGGCCGACGTCGACGGCGGCCTTGCGCAGCGTGTCGTGCTCGCCGATGGGCTGGCCGTCGGTGAAGTAGGCGCGGCCGAGTCGGTGCTTGAGCGCCACCTGGAGGTCCCGCCGGAGGGCGAGGTGCAGGAGGCGGTGGGCGTCGAAGGTGTTCCCGCCGATGGCCTGCTCGAAGCGGAAGTCGATGCCCCGCTCGGCGCCCAGGGTCACGATGCGGTCCTGGCTCTCCCGGATCGCCTCTACCGTGGTGCCGTACTTCTGGGCCAGTCGCTCCACCACCGGTTGGTCGTCGCGCCGGGGCGCGCCGGGGTCCAGCTGGAACGCGTGCAGGACCACCTCGACCTCGTCGGCGTGCTCGAACTCGGCCAGGGCGGCGTCGAGGTTGGCCAACCCCACGTAGCACCAGGGGCACACCACGTCGGACCACACATCGACCTGCATCGCTGACCAGCTTCCTCGTCGGGGGCCCGGTCCAACGCCTCGGCCCGTCCCGGTGTTCCCCGGCGGCCGGGCGCCGTCTGGCGCAGCCCGGCGGGTGAGGCCGACGGGGCCACGTTGTCGTACCCCCTCGGCAGGATGCCCCCATGCTCCTCGCCACGAGATGCCCCGGCTGCGGCCGCGCCGGGCCGGCCCCCTGCGCGCCGTGCGTGGCCGCCATGGCGCCGGCCGCGCCGGTGCCCGTCCCGCCGACGTTCGACCGCTGCCGGGCGCTGCTGGCCTACGACGGCGCGGCGCGCGAGGTGGTCGCCCAGCTCAAGTACCGCAACGCCCGGGCGCCGGCGGCGTGGCTCGGCCGAGGCCTCGCCGGGCTGGTGCGCCCCGGGGAGGTGGAGCTGGTCACGTGGGCCCCCACCACCGACCTTCGCCGCCGGCGCCGCGGCTTCGACCACGCCGAGCTGCTGGCTCGGCGGCTGGCGGGGGAGCTCGGCCTGCCCTGCCGCTCCCTGCTGGTTCGGGCGCCGGGCCCGCCCCAGACGGGCCGGACCCTGCTCGAGCGCCGCCGGGGCCCGTCGTTCGTGCCCACCAACCGCCTCGACGGCCGCCGGCTCGCCGTGGTCGACGACGTGATCACCACCGGCGCCACCCTCGACGCCGCCGGCCGTGCCCTCCGCGCCGCCGGCGCCGCCCACCTGGTCGGCCTCGCCGCCGCCCACCCCCGCTAGTGCCCTGACCGCGAACGTCGGTGGGGCCGCGTCCACCACCGGTTCACCGCCCTGCGCCACGTCGCTCTCGAAGGCACCGATCAACCCACCCACGCCGAACAGGCCCAGATGATCCGCCGCTCCATCGCCTGGCTCACAATGTCGCAGTTGAAGAGCGCTACGAGACGCCGACGTGGTCCAGCGGGCCTCCGCTCAGCAAGGCACAGGACACCTCTACCCGGAGTGGGATGCGAGACCGCCGTCCGTCACCGGAGGCGCTCGAGGGCCTGCGCCAGGGACTGCTGGGCAGCGGCCTCATCGACGCCGAGCTGTCGGGCGATCACGGCCAGCGCGTCGGCGGCCTGATGCAGATCGGTGAGGTCCGGCGTTCTCGCCCCCGTCGCCGGCCGGGCGCGCACGAACGTGCCCGCTCGACCGCGGCTCTCCACGACCCCGTCTGCCTCGAGCAGCTCGTAGGCCCGCTCGACCGTGCCCTTGGAGAGGCCGAGGTCCGAGGCAAGCTGGCGGATGGTGGGCAGCCGGGTGCCGGCGCCTGTTTGTCCGCTGACGGCCAGGCGCGCCACCTGGGCGCGGATCTGCTCGTAGACGGGCAGGGGCAGGGCGGGGTCGACGCGGAGGAGCACGGTCAGCCCGTTTCCCGGGCGAAGACCACCAGGGCCATCATCGCCAGGCACAGCCCGATCACCCCGAGCGCCCACCAGACCAGGTGCGAGCGGCGCCCACCGACCGCGTCGAGGTGGAGCGGGGTCAGCCCGAACGAGCGATTCGTCCACCACCAGATGCAGCCCGCGCAGAACAGGGCGATCGAGCCGAGCCAGGCGACCACCGAGACGACCTGCGTGGCTCGGGGCAGGTCGGGACCGGAAGCCACGACGGCAGACCACTGTGCCGAGATCGCCAGAGCGCCGAGTGTCACCATCGGCCGTGACGTGCCCGCCGACGTCGCCATGCGCCGCACCTCGTCGTCGGCCGCGGCGAGCGCTGCCGGCACCACCGGCCGAGGGCGCAGTGCGATGCGGCGGACGGCCCAGTGCCGCACCACCGCCAGCACGACGACGGCGATCCCGAGGGCGATCACGCGCGCGAGGTGCTCGCCCGTCACGGCCGACCCGACCACGCCCGCCGCCGCCAGGACCAGGAGCACCCGCTCCCGCCGATCGGCGCTCCGGTCGCGATACGCAGCGGGGTCCCGCACCTCGAGCGAAGCCGTGCGGGGACCCGGGTGCCGCACCCGGAACGCCTCGGCGAGGATCGAGCCGCCGATCGATCCAGCGAGGCCGATCGAGGCGAACAGAAGCAGGTTCAGCTCGACCCCGCTCCGGCCGACGGCGTCGGCCGCCACCAGATAGGCCGACATGAGGATGAGGCCGACGATGGCCCCGGAGCGTCGGAATCGTTGCGAACGGTCGATGAACCGGCCGACGAGCTGGTCACGCCCCGACGGCGTACCGGGCCCCGGGAACGCTGGGACAGGTCGACTCATGATCACGGCCACCAGCCCGATCCCGAACACGGCAGCGACGAAGATGGCGATCAGGCGCACGGCGGATCGATCAGGGTCGACGTCAGCGTGGTGGCTGCGGGAGTGGTGTTGCTTGACTGTCCCATTGTCATAGGACAATATGACAATGTGCCCTCGATCGCAACCCCCGATCCCTCTGTCGATGGTGCCCTCCTCGACGAGCTGGTGCCCCCGTCGGGGCCGAGATGGAGGCGGACGATCCTCTGGTTGGCCTTTCTGGGGCTGGTCGGCGCCTTCACCTGGGCGGTCACCACTGGGACCGCGATCCCGCAGGTCGATACCAACGTCCAGATGTGGGGCGGAGCCGGACCTGTCGGGATCACGTCATCCATCACCAACACCTCACCGGTCGCCATCGAGCTGGTCGGCGGGCCGCACCCGCGTCCCGGCCTCACCTCGCTCGGCTATACGACCGGCTCACTCACCACCGAGGACATGGTGCCGGTCAAGGCCCCCTCCGACCCGTTCCCGCTGCGCCTCGGCCCCAACGAGAGCATCGACCTGACTGCGTGGTACCGCGTCGACGACTGCGACGCCGTGCTCGCCATCGTCCCCGGCGACGATCAGATAGACATTCAGGTCCGCATCGCCTCGGGCCCGGCGTCGTGGTTCACCGCCGAACGCTCGATCGATGCCCGCCCCCTGACAACGGCCACCGACGAGCCGACGTCCTGGCCTGCGGCCGTCGCCCGGTTCCCCTGCCCGAGCTGACCTGGTCGCCCTCGACCCCTCGGTCATCGCGCGGGGGGACTCCACGGACGGCCTTCTGAGAAGCAGTCCGGAGCAACGGTGATGGTGAGCTCGGACGAGGAGACCGGCACGTCAGGGGTACCGATCTACGCGGCTGCGCTACCAGTCGACCGCTTCCAGGTCTGTCGTCCACTGGATGCCGGCCCACTCGCTGACGGCGTCGGTCGACCCCACCATCACCGCCGAGTGACGCTGCGACGCCGTGGGGATCTCGACCCGCCGAAGACCGTCCTCGGAACGGCACGAACCGGTGGCCTCCGTGGCCGCGATGCAGACCGTCACCGCCGGCAGGGGTTGTCGGTCGGATGCGGTCTTGATGAAGTCGAGCGTGAGGTCGGACGTCTGGCGATCGGTGCTGCCTCCAGCCGACAGGTAGCGCCAGCCCTTTGGCAGGGTCACCGGCGCGAGGGTCGTCGGCGCCTCGCGTCCCCACCCGTCCTGCACCGCACGCACCTGTGCCTCGAGCACCGCAGACGACGACTCGTCCGCAGGGTCGGAGCTGCACGCCGCGATCAGCACCAGCGCCGACGCCGCGCCTGCCCATCTCGTCCGCCGGCTCGCCATCCGCACATCCTGCCGCGTTCCAGAGGGTCCGGGACGCTTCCGGAGCGAGAGGAAGATCGGGCCGCGGGGAAGTGCCGCAGGGGCGCCCCCACGTCGCACCTCTCCCGGCGTCAGGGGGCGCCGCCGGTGGGTGGGTCGGTGCGGCCGGGGCGTTGGCGGTTGTGGGTGGGGCAGAGGAGGCGGCCGTTGTCTTGGCTGGTGGGGCCGCCGTCGGTCCATTCGATGATGTGGTCGACGTGGCAGTGCTCGGCGGGGACGCGGCAGCCGGGGTGGGTGCAGTGGCGGTCGCGGAGCTCGATGGCTCGGCGAAGGGCGCCGGTGAAGCAGCGTTGCTCGGAGACGTCGATGACCCTCGACGGGGTGTCGAACACGACGCGTTCGATGTCGGCCTCGTCGAGGACCGAGGCGACCTGGCCGGGGGTGAGGACGGTGCCGTCGGCGAGCTCGCAGACGCGTCCTTTGAAGGTCTCGTAACCGACGAGGACCGAGAGCAGGACCCGGCCCTTGCGGGCGTCGGGGGGCATGGCGGCGGAGCGGCGGGCCATCTCGACCATGGCCGCGGCGCGACGTCGCTCGGCGCTGCGGGCCAGGTCCGACGCGGTGGCGGCGTCGCCGAGCCGTTCACGAGCCTCGGCCCAGTCGGCTCGGAACAGCTCCTGTTCGAGGCGGAGCAGCTCGTTGCGGTAGATGGCGCCGCCGACGGTGTCGAGCAGGGCGCGGACGTCGACCCGGTCGCCGAGGGTGGTCACGGCTCTCGCGAAGCACTTCCCGTCCTTGCGGCGGGCCCGGTCCTCGCTGGCCTGGTCGTCAGCGGCGTTGGTCCACTGCTTGACGATCCGGGCGAAGTCGTCGTGGTGGAGCTGTCGGCCCGACTCGACGAGGTGCGCCTCGCCCTCGGCGAAGGCGGCCTCGTTCGGGGGCCGGTTCGCCCGGCACAGGGCGTCGACGGCGTCGATCGAGAGCTCCCCGGCCTCGAACGCCGCTCGGGTGAGGGGCATGGTGCGCAGCCTGCGGGCCCGGCGCACCTCGGCGCCGGCCCGCTCGGGCGCGCACCGTGCCTCGCGGGCCAGGCGCGCCGCGCCGGAGCGGGAACGGTCCTGGGCCCACACCGTGCGGGCATCCCACACCGACACGAACCGGGCCCGGGCCGCGGCGAGGCGAGCCTCGAGGCGGGCCATCTCGACCACGACCTCGTGCAGCGAGGCGTCGTCGAGGTCGCCCGGCTCGGTGGCCAGCAGTGCGTCGATCGCCGCCGCGACCTGCATCTCCATGCCTTCCATCGTACACCAGTTCGATCCGAGATGCGACGAAGAAGTAGCGGACGCCGTCCGCCCGTTCGGCTCCCGATGCCCCCAGTCCGCCGGAGTCGCCGCCTGGCCTCGTGACCGACGGGTGCTCGGCCGGCCGAGCCGCCCCACCAGCGTCGCGCTCGTCGGAGACCTCCGCTCCCGGCCGGCCGGCCGGCCGCGTCGCGACTCCTCGTCCGCTCGTCCTCTCGTCCGTCCGTCCGTCCGCCTGGCGGCCGCGTCGTCGGTCGAGCCGGCCGTCGCCCGGTCGACAGACGGGCCCAGCCGCGGCACTCGACGGGCCTCCCACCTGCGGCGTGGACGTGCCAGCACACTCCGCGGCGAACCGGACACATGGACCTCCGGGGCGGGTCTACGATCCGAAGGACATCCCCCAACAGGAGGTCCCATCCGGTGCAGGTCACGGTCAGTCGTCGCCACACGGAGGTCTCCGAGAGTCTGCGGGTCATGGCCGAGGAGAAGATCGGGCGGCTCGCCCGCTTCGTCGACGGCCTGGACCACGCAGAGGTCCACTTCTCGGAGCACAAGAACCCGCGCATCGCCGACAAGGAGGTGTGCGAGGTCACGATCGAGGGCCACGGTCACCACGTGCGGTGCAAGGTCCAGGCCCCCGACGGGTTCCAGGCGGTCGACAAGGCCTACGACAAGCTGGAGCACCAGCTCCACAAGCTCAAGACGAAGCTGCGCCAGCGCTACCAGGGGGCGCCGAAGGCCAAGAAGGGCGTCGACAGCCTCGGCGCCGTGGTGGCCCCGCCCGAGGTGACGCCCGAGGTGGCGGTCGACGACGAGTCGCTCGACGCCGGCGGGCCCCAGATCGTGAAGTCGAAGCGCTTCGCCATGTTCCCGATGAGCGCCGAGGAGGCGGTGGAGCGCATGGAGCTCATCGGCCACGGCTTCTTCTTCTTCACCCACATCGAGACCTCTCGTGCCGCGGTCGTGTACCGCCGCGACGACGGCCAGGTCGGCCTCATCGACGAAGCCGACTGACGCGTCGTTGCCTCCCCCCAGCGACGTCCCCCCGAGGGGCGCCGTCCTCCGGGTGCTCGTCTGCGACGACCACGTGGTGTTCCGGCGTGGGCTCGGCCTCGTGCTCGAGGCCGAGCCGGACGTGGAGGTGGTGGGGGAGGCGGCCGACACCGCGGCCGCGATCGCGGCGGCAGCGTCGCTCCGTCCCGACGTGGTGCTGATGGACCTCCGGATGCCCGGCGGCGGCGGCCTCGAGGCCACCCGCCGCATCTGCGCCGACCGGCCGGAGACCAAGGTCGTCGTGTTGACGGTGAGCGACGACGACGAGGACCTCTTCGAGGCGGTGAAAGCCGGTGCGGTCGGCTACCTCCTCAAGGAGGTGTCGATCGAGGGCGTCGGCGACGCGGTCCGCACCGTGGCCGCCGGCGAGAGCCTGCTGTCGCCGGCCATGACCGCCAAGCTCCTCGGGGGCTACGCCGCGCTGGCCAACCAGGCGGGCGGTCGGCGCGCCGGCGGCGCGATCGGCGCCCTCACCGAGCGCGAGCACCAGACGCTGCTCGGCCTGGCTCGCGGCCTCTCGAACCGGGCCATCGCCGCCGAGCTCGGCATCGCCGAGAACACCGTGAAGAACCACGTCCGCGGCGTGCTCGAGAAGCTCAAGGTCTCCAGCCGCACCGAGGCCGCCCTCTACGCCGTGCGCGAGGGCCTCACCGGCGAGGGCTGACGACGCCGACGGGCCCCGCCGGCGCCGTCTCGGCCGGCCTCGCACCGTCTCGTGCCGGGCGCCCGTGGCGACGGGGTCCTCAGCAGTCGCTCTGGTCCAGGGCGAGATCGAGGGTCCGGGAGCGCCCGAGCGGGCCCTCGATCTCCAGGTGCAGCGTGCCGGGTGGGCTCGTGCAGGGGGTTCGGTGGAACACCAGCACCCGCTGGGACGCCTGGGGGTCGATGTCGACCGGGCGGAACGGGCGCAGCCCCGGCCCCGGCGCCCCGACGTCGTCGGCCCCGGCCGGGGCCCCGAGCGACCACAGGGGGCCCGACTCGGCGGTGGAGACGGCCAGGAAGAACCCCACGACCGGCTCCGCTCCGTCGTCGGGGGCGCCAGCGGTGAACGAGGCGTCGGTGAGCTCGAAGGTCGTCATCCCCTTGTTGTGGAGCTCGACCTCCAGGAAGGATCGGATGACCGTGGTCTCGCCGGTCTCGCCGGTCTCGCCGGTCTCGCCGGTGTCGCCGGTCTCGCCGGTCTCGCCGGGGAGCGAGCCCGAGCCGCCCACGCCCGAGGTGACCTCGACCCAGGGGTTGACGGCGCCGGACACGCGGAGTGCGGTCAGGACGACGAGCACCGCCACGATGACCCCGACGAAGCGGGCGACCGGGTGCCGCGAGCGGGGGCCGAGCCGAGCCAGGGGCTCGTCGACGAGGGTGTCGCTGGGGGATGGGCTCACGAGGACCTCCGGGTGCGGTCGATGTCGGGGTCGAGGGCGGCGAAGGCGGCGCGCACGGCGGCGACGGCGTCGTCGACCGTGAGGCCGCGGTGGGCGGCCTCCACCGCGAACGCGCTCGCCGTCGAACCGAGGTCGGCCGCGGCGGTCGCCCGGTCGGGCTCGTGACCCTCGGCCACGAACGTGCCGTGGCGGCCGCGGCTGGTCACCAGGCCCTCGAGCTCGAGCTCCCGGTAGGCCCGGGCCACGGTGTTGACCGCGATGCCGAGGTCGTTGGCGAGGTGGCGGATGGTGGGCAGACGGGTGCCGGTGGCCAGCACCCCGCTGCGGACCATGGTGGCGAGCTGCTGTTGGATCTGGGCGTACGGCGGCGTGGCCGAGTGGGGGTCGACCCGGATGATCACGTCGGCACCGGGTCGGGTGGCCGGTCGGCGAGATCGGACCGGCGCACCCGCCAGGCCCGGTAGGCGAAGGAGCGCCAGGAGAACAGGGCCAGGACCAGGAACGTGATCGGGAGGACCGAGAAGGCGCCGGGCACGTCGATCCAGGGCACCTCGATCACCGCGGCGTGGTTGGCGAGGCCGAGGGTGCAGATCATGGCGGTCCCGGCCCCGGCCACCTGGTGGATGGCGCTCGTCCGTACGGCGTCGTCGGCGGCGAGCAGATCCGGTTCCAGCACCGCCTGGCGGCGACCGACGATGCGCTGCTCGGCCAGGGCGACGGCTGCGGCCACCAGCGCAGCGGCCAGCACGCGGCCACCGAGCGACGTCCACGACGGGAGGGGGAAGGTGTCCGGCGCCTCCGCGTGGGTGAGGGCCCGCATCGCGATCGTCGACCCCGCCATCAGCCCGAGCGCGCCGGCCGGCGCCCACCGGAGCCCGACCGGCAGGTAGTCGGCGAGGCGTCGGGGCGTGAGCGAGGCCGTCGCCGGCGCCGCAGGGGAGGGGGCCACCTGGTGCTGGGCCCAGAGCGCCCCGACCGCCCAGCCGCCGATCACCCAGGTCCACCACCCGGCGCCCGACGAGGTGTCGACGCCGAAGGCGCGGTCGACGACGTAGCCCAGGTACATGGCGCCGACGGCTCCGATGCCCCGACAGGTGATGGCGAGCGACACGTAGTAGCGGACGAGCGGGCGGGTCCGGGCCGTCAACCGCACGCCGTGCGACCGGGCCCAGGAGGTCACCTCGGCCGGCCGGTCGGCCCGGCGGGTGAGGAACGACACGAGCGCGAACGTCAGCAGCGCCCCCCACACCCCGATGCCGAGGAGCGCCCCGATCGGGTACCCCGCCACCTCACTGCTCGTCCCGATCGCCAGCACCGACGCCGCCTCCCCACCGCTCATTGTGTCAATGCATTGATACAATGAGACAACGACACGCGTCAAGGGCCGAGCGTGGTGCTCGGGCGATCGTCCTGGCGCCCCGTCCGGGCCGACGACCGTTGGGGGGCGGGGGACCTACACTCGCGAACCTCATGGGTGTACTCGACAAGCTCCTCCGAGTCGGCGAAGGTCGCAAGGTCAAGGCCTTGCAGGGCCTGGTTCCCGACATCAACGCGCGCGAAGGCGAGCTGCAGAAGCTCTCCGACGACGCGCTCCGTGCCAAGACGGGCGAGTTCCGCCAGCAGCTCGACAACGGCGCCGACCTCGACGACCTGCTCGTCGACGCCTTCGCGGTGGTGCGCGAGGCGGCCAACCGCACCATCGGCCAGCGCCACTACGACGTGCAGCTGATGGGTGGTGCCGCCCTGCACTTCGGCTGGGTGGCCGAGATGAAGACGGGCGAGGGCAAGACCCTCGTGTCCACCCTGCCGGTGTACCTGAACGGGCTCACCGGCAAGGGCGTCCACCTGATCACCGTGAACGACTACCTGGCCCGGCGCGACGCCGAGTGGATGGGGCAGGTCCACGGCTGGCTGGGCCTCGAGATCGGCCTGGTCCTGCCGGGCAACAACGACTCGGCGTTCAAGCGCTCGCAGTACGCGTGCGACATCACCTACGGCACGAACAACGAGTTCGGCTTCGACTACCTCCGCGACAACATGGCCACCCGCAAGGCCGACAAGGTCCAGCGCGGCCACGCCTACGCCATCGTCGACGAGGTCGACTCGATCCTGGTGGACGAGGCCCGCACGCCGCTGATCATCTCCGGCCGCGTCGCCGACGCCGCCAAGCTGTACTACAAGTTCGCCAGCATCGTGCGGGGCCTCACCCGTGACGTCGACTACGACGTCGACGAGGAGAAGCGCATCGTCGCCCCCACCGAGGAGGGCGTCACCAAGGTCGAGACCGCCCTGGGCCTCGAGAACCTCTACGACGCGGTGCAGCAGAACCTCGTGCACCAGTTCCAGGCCGCCCTGCGGGCCAAGGAGCTCTACAAGCGCGACAAGGACTACATCCTCCAGCACGGCGAGGTGAAGATCGTCGACGAGTTCACCGGTCGCATCCTCGAGGGCCGGCGCTGGTCCGAGGGCCTGCACCAGGCCGTCGAGGCCAAGGAGGGGGTGAAGATCAAAGAGGAGAACCAGACCCTCGCCACGATCACCCTCCAGAACTACTTCCGGATGTACGACAAGCTCGCCGGCATGACGGGCACGGCCGTCACCGAGGCCGCCGAGTTCTCCAGCACCTACGACCTCCAGGTCGTGCCGATCCCCACCCACCGCGACCTCGTGCGCCTCGACCAGGCCGACCTGATCTACAAGTCCGAGGACTTCAAGTACGGCGCGGTGGTGGAGGACATCGCCGAGCGCTACGAGACCGGCCAGCCGGTCCTCGTGGGCACCATCTCGGTGGAGAAGTCCGAGAAGCTCGGCCGCATGCTCGAGAAGCGCGGCATCCCCCACGAGGTGCTGAACGCCAAGCAGCACACCCGGGAGGCCGAGATCGTCACCCAGGCCGGGCGCCTCCACTCCGTCACGGTGGCCACCAACATGGCCGGCCGTGGCGTCGACATCCTCCTCGGCGGCAACCCCGAGGGCCTGGCGCTGCGCGACCTGCGCGCCGAGGGCCTCGAGCCGGAGTCCGACGAGGGCAAGCCCCGCCTGGAGAAGCTGCTGGCCGACTACAAGGCCCAGACCGACGCCGAGGGCGCCAAGGTCCGCGAGGTCGGTGGCCTGTACGTGCTGGGCACCGAGCGCCACGACTCGCGCCGCATCGACAACCAGCTCCGCGGCCGCGCCGGCCGCCAGGGCGACCCGGGCGAGAGCCGCTTCTACCTCTCGCTGGAGGACGAGCTGATGCGGCTGTTCGCCACCGGCGCCATGAACTGGGTGATGGGCAAGGCCCTCCCCGACGACGTGCCGATCGAGGCGAAGATGGTCACCAAGGCCATCGAGCGGGCCCAGAACACCGTCGAGCAGCGCAACGCGGAGATCCGCAAGAACGTGCTCAAGTACGACGAGGTGATGAACGAGCAGCGCAAGGTCATCTACAAGCGCCGCGACCAGATCCTCGACGACGCCGACCTGCGCGAGGAGGCCATCGGCTACCTCGAGGAGGCCGTCGGGGCCGCCGTCGGCACCTACTGCGTCTCCGAGGCCCACGACGAGTGGGACGTGGAGGGGCTGCACAACGAGATCTCCAGCTACTGGCCCACCACCTCCACGCAGGAGGAGCTGGCCGAGGCGGGGAGCACCGTGGAGCTGCAGACCACCCTGCTCGAGGAGGCCATGGCCTACTACGAGCAGCGTGAGGAGGCCCTCGGCGCCGACACCCTCCGCCAGATCGAGCGGCAGGTGATGCTCAACATCATCGACCAGCACTGGCGTGAGCACCTGCTCGAGATGGACTACCTCCAGGAGGGCATCCACCTCCGGGCCATGGGCCAGCGGGACCCGCTGGTGGAGTGGCAGAAGGAGGGCTTCTCGATGTTCGGGCTCATGATGGACTCGATCGCCCAGGACTTCGTGAAGTACATCATGCACGTGCAGGTGGTGGTGGAGGACGAGACGCCCGCCAACGAGGTCACCGAGCTGTCGCTGTCGGGCCCCGACGACTCCGGCACCGGGGCCAACATGGCCGAGGCCGCCCGGGCCCAGGCCGCGGTCGAGGGCGGCGAGGCCCCCGCGGTGGCGGCCGAGGAGGTCGTCAACGCGCCGGTCGTGAAGTCCGACTGGGACAAGACGCCCCGCAACGCGCCGTGCCCCTGCGGCAGCGGCAAGAAGTTCAAGCAGTGCCACGGCGCCACCTGAGCTGACGGCGCCAGGTGGGTTGGCGACGCCGCCTGAGCAGACGGCGCCGCCTGAGCTGGCGGCGCCGCCCGGGGCGAGCGGGTGCCCCGGCGTTCAGGGAGCGGTCAGGAGCTCGGAACCCGACGCGCACCTCGGCGAAACCGGGCCGACCAGGGCCGCCCGTACGGTGACGCCATGACCGACGTGAGCAGGATCGACTCGCCCTGGAAGTGGGTCGAGGGCCACCTGGCCCGCCGCCCCCTCCTCCCCTCGGAGAAGCGGACCACGGTCGGCGGGGTGAAGCGGATGCTCCCCGCGGCTCGCGCCGACATGGGCATGCCCCGCCCCCTGCTGCCCTGGGTGAACCGGGCCGGCAACGACTGGCGGGGCATCAAGCCGAGCTGATGCCGACGGCCGGCCCGCGGGCCCGACCGGCGTTGTAGGGGCGCCGCTCAGGTCCGCCGGCGGCCGTCGGCCAGTCGGATCACCACGTCGGCCCGCTCCAGCACGCGCGGCCGGTGGCTGACGGCGAGGACGGTGAGGTCGCCGTCGGCGGCGGTGAAGAGCCCGTCCCACAGGCGGGTCTCGGTGGCCACGTCGAGCGCGCTCGAGAGGTCGTCGACCACGAGCAGCTCGGGCTCTCGGACGAAGGCGCGCGCCGCCGCCGCCCGCTGGATCTGGCCGCCGGAGAGCCGCACGCCCTTCGGGCCCACCATGGTCCGCCGCCCGTCGGGCAGGTCGTCGAGGTCGTCGTCGAGGCAGGCCAGCGTGAAGGCGCGGGCGAGGCCGGCCGGGTCCACCCCGAGCAGGACCGTGTCGGCGAGGGTCTCGGAGAACAGGCGGGGCACCTGGGGCACGTAGGCCACCCGGGGCGGCACGAGCACGGTGGACGGGTCGTCCACCTCCTCGTCGTTCCAGAGGATCGACCCGCCGGCCCGGGGCACCAGGCCGAGCACGGCTCGCAGCAGCACCGACTTGCCGGCGCCCACCGGCCCGGTGACCACCACGAGCTGGCCGCGACGCACGTCGAGGTCGACGCCCGCCACCTGATCGCCCTCGTCGAGGTGGACGCGCAGGCCGCGCACCGCCAGCCGCTCGAGGCGGACGGGCGCCGAGCGGCGGGTGCGGGGCTCGACGACGTCGTGGACGTAGGCCGGCGGGCCGTGGCGGAGGTGGGTGGTGACAGGGGCCGAGGCGCGATCGGCGTCGTGGTCGGCGATCAGGCGGCCGAGGCGGGCGGCCGACACCTCGGCCTGGCGCTGCCACGCCGACCACCGGGCCGTGATCCGGGGGAGCCCGGCCACGACGGTGGCGTAGGTGGTGAACAGGCCGATGTCGCCCACGCTGAGGTCGCCCCGGCGCAGGGCCGGCGCCGCCAGGAGGAGGGCCAGGCCCAGCCCGGCGTTGGCGGTGATGCCGCCGAGGACCTGGGACACCTGGGTGCCCACCTGGTCCCGCCGGGCATGGGCAGCGCGCACCCGGCCCAGCTCCTGGAAGCGGCCCAGCACGGCGGGCTCGGCGGCGGCCACCTTCACCGCCCCGATGGCGCCGAAGGCATCGCCGATGAAGCCGGTGACCCCGGCCGTGGCCTGGCGCTCGGCCATCCGCCATCGCCGCAGGCGGGAGGCGAGGACCTGGCCGATCCACAGCACCACGACCACCGGGAGGGCCATGGCGACCGCGGCCGGCGGCGAGATGAACGCCAGGACGGCGAGCCCGCCCAACGAGCCCAGGGTGGCGGCCACCAGGTCGAGCCAGACGTCGAGCACCTGGGCGATGTCGCGCGCGTCGTCGCGGAAGCGGCTGACGGCCTCGCCCGGCGAGCCGGGGAGGCGGTCGGTGACGGGGCCCGGGTCCTGGGCGAGGGAGCGCAGCACGTTGACCCGCGGGACGGTGTGCCAGAACACGAAGGCGCCGTGCCACTGGATGATGGCCGGGAGGAGGACGAGCCAGCGGCCGACCTCGAGCCCGGCGAGCACGGCCACCACCGTCCAGATCCCCGACCCGTCGCCGGGCGGCAGGCGGTCGAGGACGCTGCGCAGCACCAACCCCGTGGCGAGGGGGAGGCAGAAGAACAGGCACCACATGGCCACCGAGATGAGCCAGGCCTGCCGGTCGGCCCGCAGGATCCGCCACGCGAAGCGGAAGCTGCTCGCGGTCTCCGGGGCGGTGGCCGGGGCGGCGGTGCGGGCACCGTTGGTCGGGGCGCCGGTGGTCCGCGCACCGGTGTCGGACGCGTCGGACGTCGCGGTCGGGGTGGCGGGGGTCGTCGAGGTCACGTCGTCACCTCGTCGACGGCCCGCCCGGCGGCGAGGAGGCCGTGGAACCGCGACGACGGGTCGGCGGCGAGCAGGGCGCGGTCCCGGTGCTCGACCACGCGCCCGTGGTCGATCACGCAGATGTGGTCGACCCGGTCGAGGGTGGCCAGGCGGTGGGCGATGATGATCGCGGTCCGGCCGGCGAGGAGCCGGTCGGTGGCGACGGCCAGCCGGGCCTCGGTGGCGGGGTCGAGGCGGCTCGACGCCTCGTCGAGGATGACGACCGCCGGGTCGGCGAGCAGCACCCGCGCGAACGCGAGCAGCTGGCCCTCGCCGGCCGAGAGGTCGCCGTCGCCGTCGAGGTGCTCGTCCAGGCCGTCGGGCAGGGAGCGCAGCCAGCGCCCGAGGCCCACGTCGGCGACCACCTCCCGGAGCCGGTCGTCGTCGGCGCGCAGGGTGCCGAAGATGGTGAGGTTGTCGCGCAGCGACGCCCGGAACAGCTCGACCTCCTGGGTGACGATCCCGATCCGGCGGCGGAGGTCGGCCACCCGGAGCGTCCGGACGTCGCTACCGCCCACCAGCACCCGGCCGTCCTCGGTGTCCCACAGGCGGGCCACCAGCCGGCCGATGGTGGTCTTGCCCGACCCGGTCCGGCCCACGATGCCGAGCGTGGTGCCGGCGGGGACGAGCAGGTCGACGTCGTCGAGCACGGCGTGGCCGGTCCCGTAGCCGAACGTGACCCCGCGCAGCTCCACCGTGAGCGGGCCCGGGGGCAGGTCGGCGCCGTCGCCGTCGGTGATGCGGGGCGAGGTGGCGAGCAACCGGGCGGCGCGGCTGGTGCCGGCCACCGCCTTCTGGGCCTCGGCGAGCTGCTCGGCCACGCGCCAGAGCGGGTCGCTCACCAGTTGGGAGAAGCGGAGCAGGGTGAGCACCGAGCCGACCGAGAGCTCGCCGCGCCGGCTGAGCCACACGCCCAGGGCCAAGGTGGCCACGCTGCCCGCCGCGAACACGGCCCCGGCGAGCGAGATGGAGCCGTCGCCGCGTGCGGCGGCCCGCCGCGCCGTCCGCCACCAGCCGGCCGAGTGCTGCTGGAGGCGGTGCTCGGCCCACCGCCCGGCGCCGTTGGCCCGGAGGTCCTCGAGCCCGCCGAGGCGCTCCTCCACGTCGCCGTAGAGCCGGCCCTGCACCTCGCGCTCCTCGTCGTAGAAGGGCACCGCCACACGGCGGAGGTGGACCATGACCACGATCGCGGCCGCCACGGTGAGGGCGATGAGCGCGCTGGCCCGCCAGTCGATCAGGGCCGAGACCACGAGGACGCCGACCACCAAGATGGCGTTGCCCGCCAGTTGCAGGACGGCGGTCGACGAGAACCGGGTGACCGCATCGATGTCGCCGTCGATGCGCTCGATGAGCTGGCCGGGGCTGTGGTCGCCGTGCCAGTCGAGGTCGAGGGAGAGGGCATGGGCGCAGAGGTCGCTGCGCAGGTTGTTGCCGACCCGCCACGCCAGCCGGACCGAGAGCCAGGTGACCACCAGCTGGAGGCCGTCGCCGGTGAGCGTGGTCAGGAGGAAGGCGAGGGCGAGGCCGGCCAGGGCGGCGGAGGTGCCGCCGTCGAGGGCGGTGTCGACGAAGCGCCCCACGAGCACCGGTCCGGCCAGGGGCAGGACCATGGCCACGACGAGGATGCCCAGGAGCGCGAGGAGCTGGCGGCGCTCGGGGCGCAGGTAGGTCGCCAGGAGGCGGACGTCGGCGGGGGAGTCGGGGTGGGCCATGGTGGGAGCGGCGCCGGGCGTCGGAGCCGGGCCGGCTCGTGGCGCGGCCCGCGGGCGCGCGGAGCCCGATCACGTTACGGACGCCGCCGCCCGGTCGACGAGCGATTTGCCCGGTGGGTGGCGGGCGGCCGCGGTCGCGGGGAGGATGCCCGGGTGGCGCACCCCGAGCACGACCGGAGCACGTGGCGGATCCGACCGGCGGAGCCGGGCGACGTGGCGGCCATGGACCGGTTGATCCGGGCCCTGGCCGACTACGAGCGGGAGCCCGACGCGGTGGAGGCCACCGCCGACGACCTGGGCGACGCCCTGTTCGGCCCCGACCCCCGCGTCCACGCCCACGTGGCCGAGGTGGCCGTGGGCGACGGGTGGGAGGTGGCGGGGATGGTCGTCTGGTTCGTCACGTACTCCACCTGGAAGGGACGACACGGGCTCTGGCTGGAGGACCTCTTCGTCGTCCCCGAGCATCGGCGACTCGGCCTCGGCCGGGCCCTGCTGGCCACGCTCGCCGGCGTGTGCGAGGAGCGGGGCTGGCCGCGCCTCGAGTGGTGGGTGCTCGACTGGAACGCCCCGGCCCACCGCTTCTACGAGTCGCTCGGCGCCCGCGCCGAGGACGAGTGGACCACCTGGCGCCTCGATCGCGAGGCCCTCCGGGCCCTCGGCCGCCCACCCGCCTGAGCACCCGCGACCCCGACCGCTCCGCCACGGCCGAGCGGCCGGGGTCGGTTCATCCGAGTGCGGGCGCCACGGCTGTTCCGTGACTCGGGGGAACGGTGAGGGTGGGGTCCGTGGCCGCCCCGTCTCCCGGAGGCCGCGGGGCCCGGGTCGGTCGCCGAACGGGTGGTCGCGGCCCGGTGGGTGGCGCCGAGTTCCCACGGGGTGGGTGGCCGCGGGAGACTGGTCGGACCATGCGAGATGTCAGTGACGAGATCAGCGCCCTCCGGAAGCGGCACGCCGAGGCGGCCACCTACCTCCGGATCGACGAGCTGCGCGCCCGGCGGCCCCAGCTCGAGACCGAGGCGTCGCGCCCCGACCTCTGGGACGACGCCGACAAGGCCCGCCAGGTCACCGGTGAGCTGTCGTCGGTCACCGACGACCTCGAGGCCTACGACGCGCTCGGTGATCGGATCGACGACGTGGAGACCCTGGCCGACCTGGCGCGCGAGGAGCACGACGACTCCGTCGCCCAGGAGATCGAGGAGGCGCTCGCCGCCCTGGCCAAGGACTTCGGTTCGCTCGAGCTGCGGAGCCTCTTCACCGGCGAGCACGACGAGCTCGACGCCCTCTGCGAGGTGCAGTCCGGCGAGGGCGGCGCCGACGCCCAGGACTTCGCCAACATGCTCCTGCGCATGTACCTCCGGTGGGCCGAGCGCCGGGGCTTCGACGTGGAGCTCGACGAGGTGTCCGAAGGCTCCGAGGCCGGCATCTCGTCGGCCACCTTCATGGTGAAGGGCCGCTACGCCTACGGCCTCCTGCGCTCCGAGCACGGGGTCCACCGCCTGGTGCGCATGAGCCCGTTCAACGCCCAGGGCAAGCGCCAGACCGCGTTCGCCGCCCTGAAGGTCACGCCGTTCCTGGAGGACGTGCCCGACATCGTCATCGACGACAAGGACCTGCGCATCGACACCTACCGCTCCTCGGGTGCCGGTGGCCAGCACGTCAACGTGACGGACTCCGCGGTCCGCATCACCCACCTGCCCACCGGCACGGTGTCGTCGTGCCAGAACGAGCGCAGCCAGCACCAGAACAAGGACCGGGCCATGCAGGTCCTGAAGGCCAAGCTGGCCGAGCTGGAGCGCCAGAAGCGGGTGGCCGAGCTCGACGCCATCCGGGGCGTGCAGCACTCGGTGGGCTTCGGGTCCCAGATCCGGTCCTACGTGCTGCAGCCGTACCAGATGGTCAAGGACCTTCGGTCCGAGCACGAGACCGGCAACGTCGACGGGGTGTTCGACGGTGCCCTCGACGACTTCATGGAGGCGTTCCTCCGCTGGCAGCGGAGCGCCTCGCTCGCCGACGACTGAGGTCGCTGGGCGGTCGGAGTGCCACGGATCGCGGAGGGCGCGCTGGTAGCGTTGCTCCCTGGCACCGGGCACCTCTGTCCGCCCGATGCCGTCCGCCTCCCTGGGGTCGCCCTGCATGATCAAGCTCGAGAACGTGTCGAAGGTCTTCAAGGGCGACGTCGTCGCCCTTCGTGAGGCCAACTGCGACATCAACAAGGGCGAGTTCGTGTTCCTGGTCGGGCCCTCCGGCTCCGGCAAGTCCACCATGATCCGCCTGCTCAACAAGCAGGAGGAGCCGAGCACCGGCGCCATCTACGTGGCCGGCAAGCACATCGGTGAGCTGAACAGCTGGAAGGTCCCGTACCTGCGCCGCAACATCGGCTGCGTGTTCCAGGACTACAAGCTGCTGTCGAACAAGACGGTCTACGAGAACGTGGCCTTCGCGCTGGAGGTCATCGGCCGGCCCCGCCACGTCGTCAAGACCCAGGTCCCGGCCATCCTCGAGCTGGTGGGCCTCTCGAAGAAGCACAAGAACTACCCCGACGAGCTGTCCGGCGGCGAGCAGCAGCGGGTGTCGATCGCCCGGGCCTTCGTGAACCGCCCGCTGATCCTCCTGGCCGACGAGCCCACCGGCAACCTCGACCCCGCCACGTCGGTGGGCATCATGCGCCTGCTCGACCGCATCAACCGCACCGGCACCACCGTGGTGATGGCCACCCACGACCGCAGCATCGTCGACACGATGCGGCGCCGAGTCATCGAGCTCGATCGCGGGTCCATCATCCGCGACCAGGCCCGCGGCGTCTACGAGTAGCCAGGAAGCACCCACCCCATGGCCATCAACGGCAGCTACGTCCTCCGCGAGACCACCGCGAACCTCACGCGCAACATCACCCTCACCCTGGCGTCGGTGCTCACCGTCTTCGTGTCGCTGGCCATCGTGGGCACCACGGTGCTCGTGATCCGGGGCGCCGAGAACATGACCCGCCAGTTCGAGGGCGGCGTGGAGTTCATCGTCTACGTCGAGCCCGACATCACCGAGGCCCAGCTCGCCGAGGTGCGCGCCGACCTGGAGGAGAACCCGCTGATCGAGCGGGCCACCTACGTCGACCGCGACGAGACCTTCGCGCTCTTCCAGGAGCTGTTCGAGGACAACGACGTCATCCTCGAGAACGTCCGCCCCACCGATCTGCCCACCAGCTTCAAGGTGGAGCCCAAGGACAAGAGCGCCGACAACGTCTCGGACCTGGCCACCTACTACCGGAAGCGCACCAACGTCTTCGAGGTCAGCGCGGCCACCGACGTGATCCGCGAGATGAAGGGCATGACCGACTTCGTCAGCCGTTCGCTCATGGGCTTCGCCATCTTCTTGCTGGTGGCGTCGAGCCTGCTGATCCTCAACACCATCCGCACGGCCATGTTCGCCCGCCGCCGCGAGATCGAGGTCATGAAGCTGGTCGGCGCCACCAACTGGTTCATCCGCGTGCCGTTCATGCTCGAGGGGCTGGTCCAGGGGTTGATCGGTGGCGTCCTGGCGGTGGGCTCGGTGTTCGTCATCCGCGGGTTGATCGACAACCAGCTGAACGAGACCTCGGGCCTCAACCTGCTCGAGTCGTTCTCCATCGGGTCAGAAGACGTGGTGCTGGCCTGCATCATCGTGATCTCGATCGCCATCGTGGTGAGCGTGATCAGCTCGGCCATCGCCACCCGCCGCTTCCTCGACGTCTGATCGGCTCGATCGCCCCGGTCAGGGGTGCAGGGTGACCGGCAGGCGGTCGTAGCCCCGCAGGACGATGCGGCCGTTGTGCGTCGCCTCGCCGGCGCGGGCCATGTCCGGGAAGCGGCGCACGAGCCGGCCGATGGCCTCCTGGCCCTCCAGGCGGGCCAGGGCGGCGCCGAGGCAGTGGTGGACACCGCTGCCGAACGACACGTGCTCGCGGGCATCGACCCGACCCAGGTCGAGCCGGTCGGCGGTCTCGCCGAACTTGCGGGGGTCGCGGTTGGCTGCGCCGAGCACCGTGGTGACGAACTGGCCGGGCTCGATGGTCCGGCCCCGGATCTCCAGGGTCTCGAGGGCGATGCGGCGGGAGAACTGGACGGGGCTGTCCCAGCGGAGCAGCTCCTCCACCGCGTTGGCGTCGAGCGAGGGGTCGGCCACCAGGCGGGCCAGCTGGTCGGGGTGGTCGAGCAGGGCGTTGGTGCCGTTGCCGATGAGGTTCACGGTGGTCTCGTGGCCCGCCAGGTACAGCAGGGTCACGTTGTCGACGAGCTCGTCGTCGGACAGCACGTCGCCCTCGTCCTCGGCGGCGATGAGCGCGCTCAGCAGGTCGTCGTCGTGGCGACCGCGCTTCCACGCGATCGCGTCACGCACCACGTCGCGCATGCGGTCCGACGCCTCGAAGATCGCCTCGGTGTGCTCGAGGGCCAGGATCGGGTCGAGGATCTGGGTGACGGTGTGCGACCACGCCCGCAGCTGGGCCCGGTCGCCCTCGGGCATGCCCAGCATCTCCGAGATCACCGTGAAGGGGAGCGGGAAGGCGAGGTCGGCCACGAGGTCGACCGGCCCCTCGCGACCGTCGAGGTCGTCGAGGATCTCGTCGACCAGCTCGCCGGCCCGGTCGCGGATCCGCTCCACCGCCCGGGGGGTGAACGCCTTCGAGACCAGCTTGCGGAGCCGGGTGTGGTCCGGTGGGTCGATGTTCAAGATGGCCAGGCTGCGCCGGAACTCGCGCCCCGGTGCCTTGGCCTCGATCTGGGCGCGCCGGTTGGCGCCCTCGGTGACGTTTCGGTCCTCCACGCTGGTGCCGGGCTTGCGCAAGAGGGCGTGGACGTCGTCCCAGCGCGTGACCATCCAGGTCCCGAACACGCTCTGGTGCACGGGGTCGTGGTCTCGGAGGCCGGCGTACTGCTCGTAGGGGTCGTCGTAGAACCCGGGGGCGAAGGGATCGAGCCCTCCGATGTTCCCGGCGCCCACGGCGGGGGCGATGCTGGGCTCGGACATGGTCGGACGTTACCGCCGTGCCGGGGTTCTTGCAGTCAAGCTGCAAGATCAGGGTCGGCGGCTACGGTGCCCGACGTGCGCTTCAGCCTGTGGACCTCCACCGAGACCCCGTGGCCCGACCTCCTCGAGCGGGCCCTCGCCGCCGAGGCGGCCGGCTACGACGGGGTCTGGGCCGCCGACCACTTCATGCCGAACGGCGACGACGTCGACGCCCCGCTGCTGGAGTGCTTCTCGGTGCTGGCCGGTCTGGCCGTCTCCGTCCCGCGCGTCCGCCTCGGCTCGCTGGTGGCCGGCAACACCTACCGCCACCCGGCGGTGCTGGCCAACCAGGCCGCCAGCATCGACCGCATGAGCGGGGGGAGGTTCGTGCTCGGGATCGGCGCCGGCTGGCAGGAGAACGAGCACGAGGCCTACGGCATCGAGCTGGGCTCGGTCACCGAGCGCATCGACCGCTTCGAGGAGGCGTGCGAGGTGGTGGCGTCGCTGCGCGAGCGGGCGCGGACCACCTTCGAGGGCGACCACTACCGCCTCGTCGACGCGCCGATGGAGCCCAAGCCCCAGGGGCCGATGCCCCTGCTCATCGGCTCGAGCGGGCCCCGTCGGATGCCGCGCATCGTGGCCCGGTGGGCCGACGAGTGGAACTCCTGGGGCACCCCCGCCACCTTCGCCACGAAGGCCGCCCACATCGATCGGGCCCTCCACGAGAGCGGGCGCGATCCCGCCTCGCTCCAGCGCTCCACCCAGGCGCTGCTGTTCCTCGGAGCCGACGGCGCCGCCCGGGCCGAGCAGCTCCAGGCCGTGCGCCCGTCGATCGGCGGCACGTCGGAGCAGCTCGTCGAGGTGGTGGCGGCCTACGAGGCCGCCGGGGTCGACGAGCTGATCGTGCCCGACTTCACCCTGGGCGGGCAGGCCCAGGCGCTGGAGGCGATCGACCAGTTCGCCCGCGAGGTCGCGGCGGTGGCCCGGTGAGCCCCGACGGGCCCACGGGGCTGCGCGGCCGGGCTGCCATCGTGGGCGTCGCCGACGCCGTCTCGCCCACCGGCCGGCTCGAGGGGTCCACCCGGGCCCTCGAGGTGCAGGTGATCCGGGAGGCCCTCGACGACGCCGGCCTCGCCATCACCGACGTCGACGCGGTCTGCTCCAACCTCACCAACGGCTGGGCCGCCTCACTGGAGCTGGCGGAGTACCTGGGCATCTCGCCCCGCTGGACCGACAGCACCCAGACCGGCGGCTCCAGCTTCGAGATCCACGTCCAGCACGCCGCGGCCGCCATCGCGCTCGGCCTCTGCGAGGTGGCCGTCATCGTCTACGCCGCCACGCCGTACTCGAACCTCAAGCGCGGCGGCGCCGGGTTCGGCAGCCGCCAGGGCTCGCCCGGGCCCACGCCGGCGGCGGAGTGGGAGCTGCCCTACGGCAACCGCATGCCGGTGGGGGCCTACGCCCTGGCCGCCAGCCGGCACAGGCACGAGTTCGGCACCACCAGCGAGCAGCTCGCCCGGATCGCCGTCGACACCCGGCGGTGGGCCACGATGAACCCGAGGGCGCGCCACCGCGAACCGATCACCATCGACGACGTGCTCGCCTCGCCGGTGGTAGCGTCGCCGCTCCACAAGCTCGACTGCTGCCTGGTCACCGACGGTGCCGGCGCGGTGGTCCTCACCAGCGCGGCGCGGGCCCGCGACCTCCGCAAGGCCCCCGCCCTGGTGCTCGGCACGGGCACGTCCCACACCCACGCCATGATCAGCCAGATGCCCGACCTCACCACCACGGGTGCCGCGGTGTCGGGCCCGCTGGCGTTCGCGGCGGCCGGCCTCTCGCCGGCCGACGTCGACGTGATCGAGCTCTACGACTCGTTCACCATCACCGTGCTGCTGCTCCTGGAGGACCTGGGCTTCTGCCCGAAGGGGGAGGGCGGGCCGTTCGTGGCCGAGGGCGTCCTGGGCCCGGGTGGGGCCCTCCCCGCCAACACCACCGGGGGTGGGCTGGCCTACACCCACCCCGGGATGTTCGGGATCTTCCTGCTGGTGGAGGCCGTCCGCCAGCTCCGCGGCGAGTGCGGCGACCGCCAGGTGCCCGGCGCCGAGGTGGCGCTGGCCCACGGCAGCGGCGGCGTGCTGTCCGCCATGTCCACCGTCATCCTGGGCACGGAGGCCACCGCGTGACCGATCCCCTCGTCCTCCCCGCGCCGGCCGACGCCGCCGAGCGGTTCCGGCCGCCGGTGTCGGCGGCATCGGAGCCGTTCTGGGACGCCACGCGAGAGCTCCGCCTGGTGCTGCAGTGGTGCCGCTCGTGCGAGCGCCCGGTCCACTTCCCCCGAGAGGCCTGCCCCGCCTGCCTCGGCACCGACCTGGACTTCCGCCCCGCCACGGGCCGGGGCACCGTCCACGCCGTCACCGTCATCCCCACGCCCGCCAACCCGACGATGGCGGGCCGCGGGCCGTACGCGGTGGCCCTCGTGGAGCTGGCCGAGGGCGTCCGCCTGCTGACCAACGTGATCGTCGACGACCCGGCGTCGGTGGCGGTCGGCGACGCCGTCATCGTCGCCTGGGAGCCGCTGACCGACGGTCGGCACCTGCCCGTCTTCGTCCCCGAGCCCTAGCGGGCCCGATGGCGCGAGCCGGTCCGATGTCCGAATGAGTCGGGGTCGCCGCCCGTCTGGCAGAATGGAACGTCTTTCCGGTCGCCCGACCGACGAAGTGGAGTCTGATGTCGTTCAAGGTCAACGATCGCGTTGTCTACCCGCACCATGGCGCGGCCGTGATCAAGAAGAAGGTGAAGCGCGAGCTCCAGGGCGAGACCCGCGAGTACTTCGTGCTGGAGATGGTCCACGGCGATCTCATGTTGTCCGTGCCGGTCGACATGGCCGAGGAGGTGGGCATGCGCCCGCCGATCTCGAAGTCCGACGTCGACGACCTGTTCCGCCTCATCGCCAAGCGCGACGTGCGCGAGCCGGCCAACTGGAGCCGGCGCTTCAAGAACCACCAGGAGAAGATGAAGTCCGGCGACGTGTACCAGGTGGCCGAGGTGGTCCGGAACCTCGCCCTGCGCGAGAAGGGCAAGGGCCTCTCCACCGCCGAGAAGTCCATGCTGGAGCGAGCTCGCGGCATCCTCGTCTCCGAGCTGAGCTTCGCCCTCAACGTCACCGAGGAAGACGCCCTCACCAAGCTCGAGAAGGGCCTCGACTAGCCGGACCGCGGCGGCCCGCGGCGGCGGGCCCCCTCGCACCGAACGCGACAGAGCCCCGGGCCTCGGCCCGGGGCTCTGTGGTTCTCGAGGTCGGTCGACGGCGGCGGGGATCGCGGGCCGGAGCCGGCGAGGCGGGCCGCGGATCAGTCGACGGCGGCCTGGCGGTCCTGGCGGCGGGACAGGCGCCCCAGCTCCTCGGCGTGGGCCAGCGCGTTGGCCACGTGCTCCTGGAGGGCCGCCCGGTTGGTGGCGATGAGCTCCTCGAGGTGCTCGCGTCGGGTGGCGAGCTCGGGGTCGGAGGCGAGGAGGGCGGTGTCGACGTCGTCGCCCTTGTGGTTGGCCCGCACGTTGGCGAGGGCGGCGCCGGCCTTGGCCCAGTGGGCCTTGAACATGCCCATGTCGAACTGCCCGTCGCGCACCCGGGCCGCGGTCTTGACCCGAGCCGGCGGCTGCTTGAGGTCCTTGACGAGGCCGACGTAGCTGAGGCCCTTCAGCACGTAGTAGCTCACGTCGAACTCCCACCAGAAGAACCCCTGGCGAGCGGACGCCTGGTAGTAGTGGTGGTTGTTGTGCCACCCCTCGCCGAGGGTGATGAAGGCGATGATGGCGGAGTTCCGGCTGGTGTCGGTGGTGGCGTAGCGGCGCCGGCCCATCACGTGGGCCAGCGAGTTCACGAAGAACGTGCCGTGCCAGAGCGCCACCGTGGAGCCGAAGAACCCGAAGACCAGGCCGCTCCACCCGCCGATGAGGAAGCTGGCGATGCCCACCGACCACGGGGCGATGAGGTCGTGGCGGGTGAGGAACCGCAGCTCGGGGAACCTGTTGAAGTCCCGGATGGCCTCGGGGTCCCAGTCGTTGTTCTTGTCGCACAGGAACCAGCCGACGTGGCTCCACCAGAAGCCCTTCTGGGGGGAGTGGAGGTCGAGGTCGGTGTCGGAGTAGCGGTGGTGGTGGCGGTGGTGGCTCGCCCACCACAGGGGGCCCTTCTGGGCGGCGCTGGCCCCACCGAAGGCCATGATGAACTGCATCACCCGGCCGAGCTTGTAGGACCGGTGGGAGAAGTAGCGGTGGTAGCCGGCCGTGATGAAGAACATCCGGGACCAGTACAGGACCACGAACAAGACCACGGCCGTGGTGGTCACGCCGGTGACGAAGCTGAGCAGGACGAGCAGGTGGATGAGGATGAAGCCCGCGGAGGTCTTCCAGTTGACCCGCTCGTCAGGTGCTCGTTCGATGCCGTGGACGGTCAAGGGTTCCCCTCGGGTCGGTGGTGGTGGGCCGCTTGCCGGCAGCCTACCTACTGGTAGGTAGGCTGGCGAGAGCATCCGGTGTCGGATGCGTCACTCCCTGCGTCGGATCCGGCGGCCCTACCCGGGCACGCCGGCCATCACCCGTCGGCGCCCACCGGGCGTCGCGGAGGCGAACGGTCGTCGACGTGGCGATCGAGGCTCCCGGTGCCAGGATGGGAGGCGACCACCCCCGAGGAGCACCGTGTCCGAGACCACTGCCCACGAGACGCTCGACACCGACGCGGCGCCGACGCCCGCCGAGGCGGGGACCAGCCGGTTCGGGCCCCTCACCGGGCTGCGGGTGGTGGCGTTGCTCGTCGCGGTGGCGTTCCTCGCCGGTGCCGTGGGCTGGGCGGTGGGCCAACGAGACCAGGACCCCCTCAGCAGCACCGACGTGGGGTTCATGCGGGACATGAGCTTCCACCACGAGCAGGCCATCGCCCTCTCCCTCATCCTCCTGTACCACGACGACACCAGCGCCGAGCTCGACGCCTACGCCCAGGAGATCATCGTGGCCCAGCGGTACGAGCAGGGCCTCTTCAACGCCACCCTCGACCGCTACGGCCACTCCTCGGAGGTGGGCTCCGAGGTGATGGGCTGGATGGGGGGCGCCATGGCGCCCGACGACATGCCGGGCCTGGCGTCCGAGGAGCAGATGGATGCCCTGCGTGACGCCAGCGGCGACGAGGCCGAGGCCCTCTGGATCGCCCTCATGACCGAGCACCACCTGGCCGGGCTCCACATGGCCGACTTCGAGGCGCGCCGCGGCGACGACCGGACCAGCCGGAACATCGCCCGGGCCATGGTGCGGGCGCAGCGGGGCGAGGTGATCGACCTCGATCGCTACCGACGCCTCCACGACCTGCCGATCCCCGACGGGTTCGGCGACCCGCTCCAGGATCAGCGGCTGCGGCCGCTCAGCCTCGACGGCGACTGACGGTCGCCGCGCCCGGGCCGGGCCCTCGCCGACCGCGAGGCCTCGGGCCCGGGACCGACGGAGGGATCAGTGGTCGTGCTCGTCGGCGTCGGCGTCGGCCTTTGTGGCGTGCACCGTGCCGTCGGGGTGCTCCGGCGGCGAGTAGAGCGAGTAGAGCTTCAGGGCGTCGTCGCCCGTGTTCACCACGTTGTGCCAGATGCCGGCGGGCACGATCAGCGCCCAGTCGTCCTCGATGTCGTGCTGTTCGTCCACGCCGTCGCTGGTGCGGCCGAGGTCGAGGCGACCCGTCCCCTGCTCGACGCGCAGGAACTGGTCGAGGTGGCCGTGGGCCTCCCAGCCGATCTCCCCGCCGGGCTCGATGCTCATGACGGTGAGCTGAGCGTGCGTCCCGGTGTAGACGACCGTGCGGAACGTGTCGTTCGCCACGGTGAGCTGCTCGATGTCTCCGACCCAACCGATCATCGGGGGCCCCTCTCTGGTGGTGGGTGCGTCAACCTACCTCGGGCACCTCGGGGCGCTGGCCGGGGCCGGGGGCGGGGTCGGGGTCGAAGAAGGCGCGGCCGATCACGAAGATGCCGCGCTGGGGGATGCGGAAGTCGCCCAGCCGCGCCTGCTCGGCGAGCCGACCCGGCGGACCGAGGTCGACCTCGCCCAGGCTGGCGCTCGAGTCGTCGACCACCCACACCCGTCGAGGGTTCGCCGTGAACCGCTGGCCGTTGGGCGAGCGGCCCACCATGCCCAACGTCCCGGCGCCGAGGAGGGCCCCGGCCACGGGCCCCATGGCCGTGAGCACCGCACGGCTCCGCCAGGCGCGATCGGGCAGCGCGCCCCCCAGGGCGCTCAGGGCCCGGGTGGCCGGCGTCGCCGCCAGGTCCACCGTCCAGGTCAGCCCGACCGCCGGGATGGCCACCGCCAGCCTCGACGCGCCGGGCCAGTCGAGGTCGATCTCGACGCGTCGGCTGGCGCTCGCCCCGTCGGAGAAGTACCGGAGGCAGCTCTGGGCATCGGGCTGGTCCTGCCAGAAGGTCCACCGGTGATCGGGGTCGCGGTGCCAGACCGAGGTGTAGCCGGGGCCGATGGACGAGGCGGGGAACCGTCGGAGCGCGAGGACGTGTCCGGAGGCGAAGGGCAGGCCCATCACCCCGTAGCCCGAGAACCGGTCGCCGCCGCCCACCGGGGTCGGGGCCAGCTCCGTGTCCGCCGCCAGGGTCGCTGGGGGCCTGGTCATGGGATCTCCCTTCGTCAGGGGTGAGGACTGCGGCCACCACCGTCTCGGTCGGGGTGACCACCAGGAACCTCCTCGGCGAGCGGCTCGTCGTCGCTGCCCGGTACGGGGTCGCCCTCGTGGAGGACCAGTCCGTCGATCGTGGGGTGGATCAGGGTCTGGCGCAAGGTTTCGATCTCGTCGGGCTGCAACTCCGTCGTGTCGATCTGCTCGACGTACGCACGCCACGCCTCGGCGCTCGCTGGCTCGAACCCACCTGCGAGGGCCACGAGTTGTGCATCGGTGACGCCTTCGCTGACGTTGCCCTCGCCGAGGTTCGCCCCGATCCGGAAGACGGTTCCCCCCGGCCAGGCCCCGCCGAGGTTCGGCACCTGGCTGGACTCGCCGATGAGGGTGCGATCGGTGCCGGGGATCGAGACGACGCGGGCCCCGTCGCCGTCGGCGACGGCGAAGGGGTCAGGTCCGTCGCTCAGGGCCAAGGACGGGCCGAACTCGAAACGCACGACGGACCCGTCATCGTGGGCCAGCAGGCCGCTCGCCTGGGCAACCGCGACCACGTCTTCACCGATCGACGAGCGCTCGACCTCCCGCCAGCCGGGAGGTGCGGTCAGGGCTGCGCCGACCCAGCCCGCCAGAGCCCCCTCGGCCTCTGCGGAGGTGGCGAAGCCCGATCCGATCACGGACGTGGCTCCATCACCGTCGGACCACCAGTAGTGGACGTGGCCGCTCTCGTCGAGGGTGCGGCGACCGCCAGGGGCGCCAGTCCACGGCTCCCAGCCTTCGGCGTCGCCGGGAAGTGGGTTGGCCGCCCGGTGGGCGCTGATCGTGCGGTCGCCGTCGGTCCAGGTGCCACGCTCACACGGGCAGATCTCCGCAAGGAAGGTGCTGGAGCTCGCTCGGAACGACTGGACCACCCAACCAGCGGGCAAGTTCGTGGGAACGTAGAAGCAGGTCGGTGCAGAGCTGCGATCGGGGGCGCCAGCGGCGAGCTCGGCCGACTCGTCGTCCGCCTGGGTGGCGACGAACACGCCGCCGATGGTCGCCAGCAGCGCGACGCCAGCGGCGGCGAGGAGCCACCGGCGCGAGGAGCGGGGGGTCGGGAGGTCGCCCTCGGACCCGATGGAGGCCCCGGCCCCGACCTGGGTGGCGGTCGGCACGTCAGCCTCGGGACGGACGTCCTCCCCGGGATACCGGGAGGTCCGCACCCTGCGGGCGTCCTCGCCGACCGACTCGGTCGAGCGATCGGTGGAGTCCGTCGGCTGGTCGGTCATCGTGGACGACGTCCGTCGGTCCCCGAGAGCCGCACACTCGCTGTCAGGTTCACCCGGGCAGGCTCCCACGAACACACCGACACCGCGTTTCGGTCCGGTCGGCACCGCTGCGACCAGTGTGCAGGTGTCCCACGACACCGGTTCCGCGATCCGTGATCGACATCGAACGACGTCGATGAACCCGAGGGGGATGCGCCGAAGGCGCGCTGGTTCGGGGGGGCCAGGGACCGTGGCCTCGGCCGGGCCTGGTGGCACCGCTGGCAGGTCGGGTTCGCCATCCGAGCAGCGGGTCAGGTGCCGTCCGGTGGGCGGTCGTTGTCGTGGCGGTCGTCGTGGCGGGCGCGGTTGTGGGGGCCGCAGAGGCGTTGGAGGTTGTCGAGGGTGGTGGGGCCTCCTTCCGAGTAGGGCTGGAGGTGGTCGTATTGGAGGAAGGCGGTGGCGTGGCAGCCGGGGTGGGCGCATTCGGGGTGGGTCTCGTCGAGGACGCGGCGTTGGCGTCTGGTGGGGAATCGGCGGCGGGGGCTGGCGTCGATGGGTCGGCGCTGGGTGTCGTGGAGCAGGAGGGAGACGTAGGCGTCGGGGAGCAGGGCGGTGATGGCGTGGTCGCCGAGGGGGGTGCCGTCGG
>JBBRFU010000028.1:0-32857 GCA_038241315.1 Acidimicrobiales bacterium
GGCCGTCGCCGCCCCCGTGGGCCGGGCCGCCGCCTGGTCGGGGCGGACGCCCCGCTGGCTCGCGGCCGTCGCCCCGGCCCTGGTCATCCTCGCCATCCAGCAGCTCGCCTTCCCCACGCCCCTGGGCATCGTGGTGCGGGGCGCGGTGGTGGGCGGGCTCACCGCCCTGGTGGCCCTCGGCATGGCGCTGATCCACCGGTCCAACCGGATCCTGAACCTGGCCCAGGCCGACCTCGGCGGCGTGTCCGCCGTGCTGGTGGTGATGCTCATCACCGCCTGGGGGTGGAGCTACGCGGTGGCGGTGCCCACCGGCATCCTCGCCGCGGTGGTCACCGGCGGGCTGGTGGAGCTGGTGGTCATCCGGCGCTTCCGCAAGGCGCCCCGGCTCATCCTGACCGTGGCCACCATCGGGTTGGCCCAGCTGCTGGCCGCCTCCGCCATGCTCCTCCCCCGGGCCTTCTCGGACGATCAGCTGCTCGCCCCCCGCATCGCCCCGCCGTTCGACGCCGACGTGCGGATCGGCGAGATCGTCTTCAACGCCAACGACCTCATCGCCATGGTGGCGGCCCCGCTGGCCGTGGTGGCCCTGGCCTGGTTCCTCCAGCGGACCGCGGTGGGGGTGGCCATCCGGGCCAGCGCCACCAACGGCCAGCGCGCCGGCCTGCTCGGCGTCCCCGTCGATCGCCTCCAGACCCTCGTGTGGGCCCTGGCGGGCGGCCTCGCCTTCCTGGCCACCTTCCTGCGGGCGGGCATCCTCGGGCTGCCCACCGGCTCGGCCCTCAGCTCCGGCGTCCTGCTGCGCGCCCTGGCCGCCTTGATGATCGGCCGGATGACCAACCTCACCGCCATCACCACCTCGGCGGTGGCGCTCGGGGTGCTCGAGCTGGGCGTCCAGTGGAACGCCTCGAGCCCGCTGCTGATCGACCCGATCCTCGCCGGGGTGATCGGTGGCGCCCTGCTGCTGCAACGGCGCCAGGCCGGCCGAGGCGATGCCGACGCCTCGTCGTGGCAGGCCGCGGAGGAGGTGCGCCCGATCCCGGTGGTGCTCGCCCGGCTCCGCGAGGTCCGCCTCGTGCGCGCCGCCGGCGCCCTGGTGCTCGTGGCGGTGGCGCTCGGCCTCCCGCACCTGCTCACCGTCGATCGCTCGCTGAAGGCCTCGGCCGTGCTGATCTACGCCATCCTCGCCCTCTCGCTGGTGGTCCTCACCGGGTGGACGGGCCTGGTGTCGCTCGGCCAGGTGGCGTTCTTCGCCATCGGGGCGGTGGTGGGGGCCAAGGCCTCCATCGACGGTGGCCTCGACCTGCTGGTGGCCCTGCCGCTCGCCGCGGCCGCCGGCGGCGCGGTGGCCGTGGTGGTGGGCATCCCCGCCCTGCGCGGCAAGGGGTTCACCCTCGCCGTCTCCACCTTCGCCTTCGCGCTGGCCACCACGTCGTACTTCTTGAACCGGCGCTTCTTCGACTGGATCCCCCACGAGCGGGTGCCCCGCCGGGCGCTGCTGGGTCGCCTCGACGTCGACTCGCCGACCCGCATGTACTACGTGGCCCTCGTCGGCCTGCTCGTGGTGATGGTGGTGCTCCACGGCATCCGCAACAGCCGCACCGGCCGGGTGCTCGTGGCCCTCCGCGAGAACGAGCGGGCGGCCGCCGCCTACGGCGTCGACCCGGCCCGGGCGCGCCTGGTGGCCTTCGCCCTCTCCGGGGCCATCGCCGCCTTCGCCGGCTGCCTCTTCGTGCACCACCAGCAGGCCTACGGCTCCGGCCCGTACGACCCCGGCCAGAACTTCGCCGTCTTCACCATGGCGGTGATCGGCGGCATCGCCTCGGTGCCGGGCGCCATCCTGGGGGCGCTCTACCTGCGGGGCACCCAGTGGTTCCTGCCGGCCGACTGGCAGTTCCTGGCCAGCGGCTTCGGCGTGCTGCTCGTCCTGCTGGTGATCCCGGGCGGGCTCGGAGGCCAGCTCTACCGCCTCCGCGACCTCTGGCTGGGCGCCGTCGCCCGGCGCCACGGCATCGACGTCCCCAGCCTGGTGGGCGTGGCCCGGACCGCCGATGACACGGCACCGCCCCCCATCGCCAAGGCCCGACGCCCCGACGTGGACCTCCGCACCGGTCGGCCCCGGGGCGAGGACCCGCCTCCGGCGGGCGGTCCCCCGGCGGGCGGTCCCCCGGGGACGAACGGCTCGAACGGCACCAACGGGTCGAACGGCCCGGTCGGCTCGGGCGGCACCAACGGCGCGGCGGGCTGGAACGGGTCGGCGGGCTCGAACGGGTCGGGCGACGTGCCCGCCGCGGTCGCCCCCCGGAGCGATCGGTGAGCGTCGGCCGGGGTCTGCGTGCCGGTGCCGGCGCGGTCCGCCACCCGCGCCGGTGGCTGGCCGAGGTCACCGCCGGGGGGCCGGTGTACCCCCTCGTCATCCTCTTCGGGCTGAACGCCGTCGACGAGCTGGACCGCACCGCGTTCGGCATCCTGGTCCCGGAGATCCGCGACGAGTTCGACCTCGGCCTCCAAGGCGTCCTCACCCTCATCGCCGTGGTGCTCGTGGCCGCTCTGCTGCTCCAGGTGCCGATCGCGGCGATGGCCGACCGCCACAGCCGCACGGGCATCGCCGTGCTCGGCGCCTCGCTGTGGGCGTTCTTCTCGGTGATGACCGGCCTGGCCGGCGGGATCATCATGTTGGCCATCGTGCGGACCGGCTCGGGCGTCGGCCGGGCCACGGTGGACCCCACCCACAACTCCCTGCTGGCCGACTACTACCCGCCCGCCATCCGGCCGCGGATCTACTCCGTGCACCGGGCCGCCAACGCGGTGGGCGCCTGCCTGGGTCCGCTGGCGGCGGGCCTGTTGGCCTCGGCGTTCAGCTGGCGGGTGCCGTTCATCCTGTTCGCGTTCCCCACGGTCGTGTTCATCGTCCTCGCCCTCCGCTTGAAGGAGCCGGTGCGGGGCGCCCACGAGCGGCGGGCCATGGGCGCCGACGAGGAGGTGGCGGCCACCGAGGAGGAGCCGCCGTCGTTCGCCGAGGGCTGGCGGATGGTGCACAAGATCCCCACCCTGCGGCGGATCTGGTACTCGCTGCCCTTCCTCGCCACCTCGCTGGTGGGGTTCGTGGCCCTCGCCGCCCTCATGTACGAGGAGCAGTTCGGCCTGGACGAGAAGGCCCGGGGGTTCGTGGCCGCGGGGGTGGAGCCGGCCCAGCTGGTGGGCCTGATCGTGGGGGCCAACGTGGGCATGCGGCTCCTGGCCAAGGATCCGCGGCTCGTGCTGCGGTTCCTGTCGGTGACCTCCGTCGTGGTCGCCGCCGCGCTGGCGGCCTTCGCCCTGGCCCCCAACCTGGCGGTGGCGGTGGTGGCCAACGCGGTGATCGCCGCCGCGCTCGCCGTGCTCGGCCCCGGCATCCTCGCCGCCCTCTCCCTCGCCATCCCGCCCCGGGCCCGGTCGATCGGCTTCTCGGTGGGGGCGCTCTGGACCGTCCCCGGCCTGTTGCTGCTCCCCGCCCTGGGCGCCATCGGCGACCAGTGGGGGATCCGCTGGGGGATGCTCGTCATGGTGCCGATCTTCCTGATCGGCGGCACGGTCATCGCCTCGGCCTCGCGTTCGATCAACGCCGACATCACCGAGGTGTGGCGATCGGCGGCCACGCTCGCCGAGGCCAAGCGGGAGCGCGTCGCCGGCCGGGCCAACCTCGTGCTGGTCCGCGACCTCGAGGTCTTCTACGGCGACGTGCAGGTCCTCTTCGGCGTCGACTTCGAGATCGACGAGGGCCAGATCGTCGCCCTGCTCGGCACCAACGGCGCGGGGAAGTCCACGCTCCTCAAGGCCATCTCCGGGGTGGTCGAGGCCGACCGGGGGGCGGTGATCTTCGACGGCCGGGAGATCACCCACGCCCCGTCGCACGAGATCGCCCGGCTCGGCATCAGCCAGATGCCGGGCGGCGCCGGCGTGTTCGGCGATCTGACGGTGCGGGAGAACCTGCAGGTGGGCAGCTGGGTGGAGCGCCACGACGCCGACGAGGTGGCGGCCCGCCTCGCCCGGGTCCTCGAGTTCTTCCCGATCCTCGAGCGTCGCCTCGACGACCCGGCCGCGGACCTCTCGGGCGGCCAGCAGCAGATGCTGGCCCTGGGCATGGCGTTCCTGGCCGAGCCCCGGCTGCTGATGATCGACGAGCTCTCGCTGGGGCTGGCCCCCGTGGTGGTGGAGCAGCTCCTGCCCGTGGTCCGGGGCATGGCGGCCGCCGGCACCACCGTGATCATCGTGGAGCAGTCGGTGAACGTGGCCCTCACGCTCGCCGAGACGGCCTTCTTCATGGAGAAGGGCCAGATCCGCTTCCACGGCCCCACCGCCGAGCTCCTCGAGCGGCCCGACGTGCTGCGCTCGGTGTTCCTCGAGGGGGCCGGATCGGCGCTGGGCGAGCCGGGAGGGCCCGAGGCATCGGCCGCGGACGGCCTCGCCGCGCTGGCCGACGCCGACGCCCGCGCCCTCGCCCTCGCCGTCGGGGCGCGGCACGGCGACGGCGACCCGGACGCCGACGACCTCGCCGACGACGTGCTCGCCGATGACGTGCTCGCCGTCCCGGAACCGGTCGTCGCCGCGCCGCCCGTCGACGGCGACGCCGTGCCTGCGCTGGCCACCCACGGCGTCGGCATCAGCTTCGGCGGCGTCCGCGCCGTGCACGACGTCAGCCTGGCGGTGGCCCCTCGCGAGGTGGTGGGCATCATCGGGCCGAACGGAGCGGGGAAGACCACCCTGTTCGACCTGATCAGCGGGTTCCTGCCCGGCGCCACCGGTCGGCTGCAGCTCCAGGGCCTCGACGTGACCTCCCTGTCGGCCTCCAGACGAGCCCGGCGGGGCCTCGGCCGGTCGTTCCAGGACGCCCGGCTGTGGCCGGCCATGACCGTCGAGGAGGCCATCGCCGTCTCGCTGGAGCGCTGGGTGGAGGTCCGCGACCCCTTCAGCGCCGCCCTCCACCTGCCCGCGTCGTTCGACGCCGAGGAGCAGGTGCGCCTGCGCGTCGACGAGCTCATGGAGCTCCTCGGCCTCCAGGGGTTCCGGTCCAAGTTCCTGCGCGAGCTCTCCACCGGCTCCCGGCGGATCGTCGACCTGGCCTGCGTGGTGGCCCACCGCCCCACGGTGGTGCTGCTCGACGAGCCCTCCAGCGGCATCGCCCAGCGCGAGACCGAGGCACTGGGACCGCTCATCCTGCGCATCCGTGACGAGATCGGGGCCGCGGTCCTGGTCATCGAGCACGACATGCCGCTCATCACCGCCGTGTCCGACCGCCTGGTGGCGATGGACCAGGGCACGGTGATCGCCTCGGGGCCCCCGCACGAGGTGCTCAACGCGCCGGCGGTGGTGGCCTCGTACCTGGGGACCACCGAGGCGGTCATCGCCCGCTCCGGCGACCTCACGCCCACCTGACCCGACCACCCCACCCGCCCTCGCCGAGGGCCGACCGAAAGCGACACCGCCGATGCAACCGAGCAGTGACAACCCCGCCGGGGCCGACCGGTCCCGCCAGCTCCGTCGTTACGGACCGCTGGTCCTCATCGCCGTCATCGCGGTGGTCGCGCTCGTGGCGGCCGTCCTCGCGGGCGGCGGCGACGACGACGACGAGGCCGGCGGGGGCGGGGGCGGCGGCGCCGCGGCCGGTGCCAGCGACGCGCCCGACGGCGCCATCTCCTGGACCAGGGCCCAGGAGGACGACCTCGACGTGACCTTCGAGGACACCTGCGACCCCGAGACCGGCAAGGTGGCCATGCCGTACTTCCTGGTGCAGCCGTGCTTCGCGGACGTCGAGGACAACGGTGGCGCCACCTCGAAGGGCGTGACCGCCGAGGCCGTCAAGGTGGTCGTCTACATCGCGCCCGACAGCGACCCGGCGCTCGACTTCATCACCTCGGCCATCGCCAACGACGACACGCCCCAGGACCTCAAGGACACCTACCAGGGCTACGCCGACATGTTCAACGCGCTCTACCAGACCTACGGGCGCACCATCGAGCTCGAGTTCCTCGACGGATCGGGCACGTCGCAGGACGAGGTGGCGGCCCGGGCCGACGCGGTGAAGGCCGACGAGGAGATGGGGGCCTTCGCCGTCTGGAGCGGCCCGGTGCTCACCAGCGCCTTCGCCGACGAGCTGGCGGCCCGGGACGTGATCTGCATCGGCTGCACCGGCGGCGATCCCGAGTTCTACGCCGACCGGGCGCCCTACCTCTACGGCGTCACCGCCAACGCCGACCAGATCCAGCTGCACGTGGTGGAGTACATCGCCAAGAAGCTGGCCGGGAAGCCCGCCGAGTTCGCCGGGGAGGCCCTCGCAACCGCCGACCGGAAGATCGGCCTGCTGTGGATCGAGTCGAACGACAGCTCGGCGAAGCAGGCCGAGCGCTTCGACGAGCGCCTGGCCGAGGAGGACGTGGAGCTGGCCGAGAGCCTCTCCTACACCCTCGACCCGGCCCGCCTGCAGGAACAGGCCACCAGCGTGATCGCCAAGTTCAAGGCCGCCGGGGTGACCTCGATCGTGTTCTCCGGCGACCCGGTGGCCCCCGCCACGTTCACCAAGGAGGCGACCGCCCAGGACTACTTCCCGGAGTGGGTCCTCGGCCCCCAGACGCTGGTGGACACCACGGCGTTCGCCCGCACCTACGACCAGTCCCAGTGGGCCCACGCCTTCGGCCCGAGCCCGCTGACGGCCCGCTTCCAGCCCGAGGACAGCAACGCCTACCGGCTCTACGACTGGTTCCACGGCACGCCGCCGCCGGCGGACGACACCGCCGCCGTGCAGTTCCCCAACCCGGCCACCTTCTTCGCCGCCATCCAGCTGGCCGGGCCCGACCTCACCCCCGGGACCTTCCGGGACGGCCTGTTCAACCGGGAGCCCACCCCCAACGCCATCACCCAGTCGTCGCTGTCCTACGGCGACCACGGCCTCTGGCCCTACGACGACTGGAACGGGGTCGACGACGTGACCGAGGTGTGGTGGGACCCGGAGGCGACGGGCCCGAGCGAGATCCGCGACGAGGGCACCGGCATGTGGCGCTACGTCGACGGCGGGAAGCGCTACTTCCCGGGCGACTGGACCGATGCGACGAAGGTGTTCGACCCGGAGGGCACCGTCACGATCCTCGACGGGCCGCCCGAGGCGGAGACCACGCCCGACTACCCCTCGCCCTGACCCGGGGCGGCGCGACCACGACCGGCTCCGGCCCCACCGACCCCTGGCCGGGGTCGGGCCGGTCGCGGTTCTGCGAACATGGGCCCGTCCCACCGACCCCCACCGAGGTGCCCATGACCACCAGCTCGCCGCCGCCCACCGGAGGCGACGACGCGGCCACCCCCGAGCGGCCCCCGGTCCGGGTCGATCCCCGGGTGGTGCTGGCCAACGAGCGCACGCTGCTGGCCTGGGACCGCACCGCGATCGCGTTCATCGTGGGCGGGCTGGCCGCCACCGAGCTGCTCGAGAGCGCCGAGCTGCCGTTCGGTCGCCGCCTCGTCGGCCTGCCCCTGATCGCCATGGGGGCGATCATCGCCGGGCACAGCCAGCTGCGGTGGCGCGCCCGCGAGCGCGCCATCAACGAGGGCACCGCGTTCCCGCCCTCCGAGCTGCCGTGGCTGGTCAGCGCGGTGCTGGTGGCGGTGGCCCTGGTGGCGCTGGTGCTCGCGGCTCGCTGAGCCGGGCTCGTCGCTGGTCCGGCTCGTCGGTGGTGCGGGCTCGTCGCTGGTGCGGGCTCGTGGCTGGTCCGGCCTCGTCGGCTGATCGGGGGCCTCAGTGGCCCCGGCCCCGCCCGGGGCGCTGGAGCTCGATCACCTGCTGGAACGTGGGCCGGTTGGTGGTGCGGATGGTGTCGGGGATCAGCCCGGGGGTGAAGCCGGTGCGGGCCGCCGTGGCCGACCAGGCGCGGGGGTCGGGCCCCTGGGTGGCGGCGAGCTGCGCCGCCACGTCGTGGACCACGGCCCACAACGAGGCCCGACAGGCCGCCAGCGAGCCGGCGCCGCAGTAGCGCAGGTCGAAGCGACCCTGGACCCGCTCGCCCAGCAGGGTGCGGAGGTCCTTGTCGACCAGGGACGCACCGGCCAGGCCGTTCAGGCCGCGGACCCGGTCGAGGTCGTCGGTGAGGTCGCCGTGCACGGGGCGCACCACCGCCTCGGCCACCGGCTTCCAGAGCGCGTCCATGATCACCGGCCCGGCGTCGTCGTAGCGCCCGTCGAGGTCGGCGTCGAGGCGCGGGGCGTCACGGCGCACCCAGTCGTCGAGCACGGCCACCACCTTCGCGTCGAGGGCGCTGGGCGCCGGCCCGGTCCGCAGGAGGCGGCTCACCACGGGCCAGACGGGGGAGCGGATGTCCTCGGTGGCGGCTCGGTTCATCACGCTCACGTCGTCGGCGAGCGTGGCCCGCTTCGGGAACTGGTCGAAGAGCTCCACGCGGTGCACCGAGCCGAAGGCGGTGTCGTCGCCGTGCATGAACCCGGGGGCGGCCTGGTTGTTCCAGTTCAGGAGCAGCCCGCCGGGCCCGCCGACGTCGTGGGGGTGCTCCCGCTGGTCCAGGAAGCCGCGCCACTCGTAGGCCCCGGTGCCGAGGGTGGGCAGCCGTCGGTCGAGCCCGCGAGCGCGCTCCGGCAGCCGCCCGGAGGAGAAGAACGCGGTCTCGGTCCGTGACGCGTAGGCCCAGTTGAACGTGAACTCGAACTGGTTGGCCACGTCGAAGAACCGCTTGGAGGTGACGGCCCGGCCCTCGGTCATGTCCTTCAGGGCGGCGAGGTTGAGGCCGTCACGACCGAACGTGGAGCGCTGGCGGCTCAGGGCGAACGGCACGCCGTCGACGGTGGCGGTGCCGATCAGGGGGCCGTGCACCGACACCGGGTAGCGCAGGGGCACGCCGTCGAGGGTGCCGGCGTCGAACGTCTCGAACGGGCGGCACGCCCCCCGGAACACGTAGTGGGTGGAGGCGCGTGACGGCGGGGTGCCGTCGGGGTTGCAGAGCTGCTCGGCGAACACGTCGCGCACGTCGTGGTTGGCCGAGGTGAGGCTCCACGCGTAGTCCTTCGTGCGCCCGATGAGCAGGTACATGGCGGCACCGGGCACGGCGACGCCCTGGGCCTCGATGCCCGGCCCCGAGAGGTGGATCTGCTGCACGATCTCCGGGTAGTAGTAGCCGAGCTGCGGGCCCATGACCGCCAGCGCGTTGCCGCTGGCCGAGCGCCGCGGGTCCACCAGCAGGAAGTTCGATGCCTCCCGGCCCGGCACCGGGCCGGCGGCGGGGAAGGTGTCCGTCGAGCTGGTCGCCGTGCTCGCCGCGGGCGCTGCCGTCGCCGGAGCGGCCGCAGCTGCAGGAGCGGCAGGAGCAGCCGCGCCGGCGGGCTGGCGGGGGTCGAGCGAGACGATGGAGCCCTCGTCGATGACCACCGACCCCTTCGTGCCGCCCCCGGTCAGGGGGCCGTAGGAGAACCGCTTGCGCGTGGTGGTGGGGGCCTCCGGGTCGTCGCTCAACATGGCGTCGTCCCAGGCCTGGTGGCCGCGGGCGGTGCCGAGGCCGCGCTGGAGCTTGTCGAGCAGCTCGGCGTTGGTGGCCTCGGCGCCGCCGCCCGCCCCGAAGATGGAGCCGATGAAGGCGGTGGAGGCGATGACGTCGTTCACCGTCGCCTCCGGTTGGTCGATGCCGTTGGCCGCCCAGTAGGCGTTGGCCCCGTCGGCCTGGGCCTGGGCGTCGGCGATGATCTCGCGCCCCTTGGCGCCGTAGGTCTCCACGAGCAGGTCGACCTGGTCGGTCACCAGCTGCTCGGTGGCTGCGCTGGGCACGAAGGTCCGTCCGCTGGTGACCAGCCCGAAGGCGTTGATGCCGGGCACGTCGGCCACCGCCACCCGGGACGGGCCCCGCCCCAGCTGGATGAGCAGGCCCCGGTCGCGGGCCGTGACCCAGCCGGCCCCGAAGGCCAGGTCGGCGCGGGTGCGACCGGTCACGTGGGCCACGCCGAACTCGTCGTAGACGATGCGCGTGCCCGGCCGTCCGGTGGGCTCCTCGCGCGTGGCGCCGATCGGCGCGAGGTTCGCCGGGAGGAAGTTGGCCTCGATGTCGGCGTCGGTGACCGAGCCCCGCAGGGGCGTGAGCGCGTCGTAGCGGGCCAGCTGGTCACGGGACTCGTCGGTGGTGGGCAACCCGCCGTAGTTGCCCGGCGGGAGGATGTAGTGGGCCCGATCGGCCGCAGCCGGTGGGCGGGGCCGCGGCGGCTCGGGCCGATCGTGGGCGTCGGCCGGGGCCGCGGCCACCGATGCGACGAGGAAGCCGGTGGCCGCGACCGAGGTCGCGAACCGGCGGAGGCCGATGGTCATGGTGTCCCCCCTGCGGAACCTGGCTGGCATCGCTCACGTCGGCGGGGCGCTGTCCAGGTGCCCACAGCCGACGGCCGGAAGGTACCACCACCCCGCCGACGGGGCCGGGGAGATCAGGCGGAGGTGCGGATCACCGCCACCGGCCCGGCGGCGTGCTGGAGGACCTGCTGGCTCACCGAGCCGAGGCCGAGGACGCCGGGCCCGCGCGTGCCGTGGGCTCCGACCACCACCAGCTGGGCGCCGGCGGCGGCCTCGAGGATGGCCGCGGGGGCGAGGTCGCAGACCGCCGTCTGCTCCACCGCCACCGTGGGCTCGTCGCCCAGGACCTCACGGACGATCGTGGCCAGGGCCTCCTCGGCCTGCGGCGCGCCGTAGGCGGCGTCGAACGACTGCCGCCCCTGCGGGCCCTGCGGCTCGAGGAAGGTCCAGGCGAGGAGCGCCGTGAGGCCGCTGCCCCGCCGCTCGGCCTCGGCGGCGGCCCAGCGGAGCGCCGCCCGGCTCGCGTCGGTGCCGTCGACCGCCACGAGGACGGGCCCGTCGGTCCCGTCGGGGTGCGCCGGGTCGGGGCGCACGACCACCACGGGGCCGGTGGCCCGCCGGGCCACCCGACCGCTGACCGAGCCCAGCGCCAGGCCGAGGAAGCCGCCCCGGCCTCGTGCGCCGACCACGAGGAGGTCGCCCTCCCCGGCGGCGTCGAGCAGCGCGTCGACCGGTGCCGAGGCCGAGACCTCGGTGGTCAGGTGCACCCCGGGGTGCTCGCTGCGGACCTTGTCGGCCACCTCGGCGAGCTGGGCGTCGAGCTCTCGGCGGGCGGTGTCGAGGTCCACCCACGCCGCGGCGTACGGCGAGACGGCGAGGGCCGGGTCCCGCCAGCTCTGGACCACGCGGACCGGCCAGCCGATCAACTCGGCCTCGCGGACGCCCCACGCGAGCGCCCGTCCCGCCGCGTCCGAGCCGTCGTATCCCACGATCACCGTCGTCATCGCTCCAACCTTCCGGGCGGCGCCGGTGCACCGAACCCACCCCGATGGTAGGTGCCGCCACCCGCCTGGCCAGGGTCGAAGGGCCCGATCAGGTGTCGGGCCGCCAGACCACGAGCAGCGTGGTGGCGTCGTCGCGCAGGATGCCCTGGTGGAAGTCGAGCACGGCGTGGGAGAGCCGACGGAGCGTCTCGGCGGGGGCCAGCCGGGCCGCGAAGGCGATGTGGAGGAACTCCATGAGGCGGTCGAGCCCGAAGTCCTCGCCGCCCGGCTTCCGCGCCTCCACCACGCCGTCGGTGAACAGCAGCAGGCCGTCGCCCGGCTGGAGCTGGTCCTCCGCGATCTCCCAGTCGCGGTCGGGCCTCATGTGGCCGATGCCGAAGGGCAGGCGCGGGCGGCACTCGAGCGAGCGCACGTGGCCGTCGCGGATCAGCAGGGGCAGCGGGTGGCCGGCGTTGATCCAGCGGAAGGTGCCCGTGTCGGTGTGCAGCTGGCCGAGGATCCCGGTGGCGAAGCGGCCGGCGCCCAGCTCGGACTTGATCAGCTGGTCCATGAGGGCGGAGGCGTGGCGGAGGTCGCCGCCCTCGCGGCGGCTGTTGCGGTAGGCGCCGAGGGCGAGCGTGCAGGTGAGGCTGGAGCCGAGGTCGTGGCCGACCCCGTCGAGGATCGCCAGGTCGAGGCGGTCGCGGTCGCAGGCGTAGTCGAAGGTGTCGCCGCCCACGTCGTACGCGGGCTCGAGCATCCCGGCCACGGCCACGTCGTTGGTGGAGAAGGTGCTGGGGGGGAGGCTCTGCCACTGCAGCTCCGCGGCCACGTTCATCTGGCGGCGACGCCGGGCCCGGGTGAACACGTCGGTGTACTGGCCGCGGGTGATGACCTCGGCCGTGGCCATGGCGGCCAGGTGGCGGAGGTCGGCCAGCTGGTGGTCGGTGGGGCCGTCGATCACCACCTCGAGCACACCGATGCGGTCGACCCCGTCGAGCATCGGGAGCCAGGCGTGGGCGGGGCCCTCGGTCTCGGCCGGGATGATCACCTCGCTGGCGGCGAAGCAGCGCCCGGCCGCCGTGCCCTCGATGGGGATGGGGGCGCGGGGGACCACGGCGGTGAGGTGCACCAGCGCGCGCTGCTCGTGGTCGGCGAGCCACAGCCGGACGTCGTCGGCGCCGAGGCCTCGGGCGGCGGTGGCGACCAGGTCGGGCAGCAGGTGGGGCGGCACCTGGTGGCTGGCGTCGAGGAAGTCGCCGATGACCGCGCTCAGCGGCAGGATGTGGCGATCGGGGTCCTCGTGCACCGGGGAAGCCTAGGGCGGCGCCCTCGAAAGCCGACGCGTGCCCCGACGCCGTACCCTCGGAGCATGTCCCCCGGCCCGACGACCACGCCCCCCGAGCGCTCCTACCGCCTCATCGGCGCCGACGGCCGCCCCCACGACAGCGCGGTACCCGGCACGTTCGGCGGTCATCGGGGCCAGAAGCTCTACGGGCGCCTCGACTGCCGCTCGGCGGTCCGGGCGGTGGCGGCCGGCGGGTACGTGGCCGAGCGGGTCTTCTTCGCCGACGAGCCCACCGCCGTGGCCGCCGGCTACCGGCCGTGCGCCGTCTGCCTGCCCGTCGAGTACGACCGCTGGAGGGCCTCCCAGCTGTCCGGACGGTGACCGGCTCCCTGCTACCCCGGGAGCGGGACGAGCCGGCCCCGGGCGCGGTCCACCTGCCCGACTGGCTCAGCATCGACGAGCAGCGCCAGCTGGTGACGTGGTGCCGCGAGTGGGCCCGCCCGCCGGCCCCGATGCGGGCCACCCGCCTGCCCAACGGCGGGGTGATGTCGGTGCGGACGGTGTGCCTGGGCTGGCACTGGGTGCCCTACCGCTACACGCGCCTGGCCGTCGACGTCGACGGGGCGCCCGTGACGCCGTTCCCGCCGGCGCTCGCCGAGCTCGGCCGCCGGGCCGTGGCCGACGCCGCCGGCGACCCGGCCGCCGGGGCCGCCTACGAGCCCGACGCCGCCCTGGTGAACCACTACGACGCCTCCGCCCGGATGGGCCTCCACCTCGACAAGGACGAGGTGAGCGACGCCCCCGTGGTGTCGATCAGCCTGGGTGACGCCTGCCGCTTCCGCTTCGGCAACACCGAGCACCGCGGCAAGCCCTACGTCGACCTCGAGCTCCGCTCCGGCGACCTCTTCGTGTTCGGCGGGCCCTCGCGCCTCGCCTACCACGGGGTGCCCCGGGTGTTCGCCGGCACCGGCCCCCTGGCCATCGGACTGGCCGAGGGCCGCCTCAACATCACCATCCGCCAGACCGGCCTGCCCGCCTGAGCGGTGGGCCGCGGCCGGCCCCGCCGCCGAACGAGTGGCGTCGGGGGGAGGGTCGGCGGCTAGCAAGGGAGGCGTGTCCCCGAACCCCGAGCGCCGGCTGCCGCGCGAGCTCCCGCAGTCCGCCAAGCTCCAGAACGTCGTCTACGAGATCCGGGGACCGGCGAACGCCCAGGCCGCCCGGCTCGAGGCCGAGGGCCACCGGATCCTGAAGCTCAACATCGGCAACCCCGGGGTGTTCGGCTTCGAGGCGCCCGACGCCATCGTGCGCGACATGATCGCCGCCCTGCCCGACGCCCAGGGCTACTCCGACTCCCGTGGCATCCTCAGCGCCCGGCGGGCCGTGGTGGGGCGCTACGAGGAGGTCGAGGGGTTCCCCGAGGTCGACGTGGACGACGTCTACCTCGGCAACGGCGTCTCCGAGCTGATCATCATGACCATGCAGGCGCTGCTCGACGACGGCGACGAGGTGCTGATCCCGGCGCCCGACTACCCGCTGTGGACCGCCGCGGTGAGCCTGGCCGGCGGGACGCCGGTGCACTACCGCAGCGACGAGACCCAGGGGTGGGCGCCCGACCTGGCCGACCTCGAGGCGAAGATCACCCCCCGCACCAAGGCGCTCGTGGTGATCAACCCGAACAACCCCACGGGTGCCGTCTACTCGCCCGAGGTGCTCGACGGGCTGGCGGCGGTGGCCCGCGAGCACTCCCTGCTCCTGCTGGCCGACGAGATCTACGACCGGGTGCTCTACGACGACGCCGTCCACACCTCGTTGGCCACCCGGGCCCCCGACCTCCTCTGCCTCACCTACAACGGGCTCTCCAAGACGTACCGGGTGGCCGGGTTCCGCAGCGGGTGGCTGGCCATCACCGGCCCCAAGGCCCACGCCCAGGGGTTCCTCGAGGGGATCCAGCTGCTCGCGTCGAGCCGGCTGTGCCCCAACGTGCCCGCCCAGCACGCCATCCAGGCGGCGCTGAGCGGCCACCAGTCGATCGAGGAGCTGATCCTCCCGGGCGGCCGGCTCCTGGAGCAGCGCGACGTGGCGGTGGCGGGCCTCAACGCCATCCCGGGCGTCAGCTGCGTCGAGCCGCGTGGCGCGCTCTACGTCTTCCCCCGCCTCGACCCCGAGGTTCACGAGATCCACGACGACGCCCAGCTCGTGCTCGACCTCCTCCTCCAGGAGAAGATCCTCCTGGTGCAGGGCACCGGGTTCAACTGGCCCGAGCCCGACCACCTGCGGATCGTCACCCTGCCGCCGGCCCACGACCTGCGCGACGCCATCGAGCGCCTCGGGAACTTCCTGGCCGGCTACCGCCAGTAGCGCCGGCCGTGCCAACCTCGGGAGATGGCCTCCCGCAGGAGCACTCGACGTCGACGGATCGCGGTCGTGGCCGCGGCGGTGCTGGCCCTGGCCACCGCGTGCGGCGGCGGCACCGGCGGGGGGCGATCGCCGGCCACGCCGGTGCCCACGCCGTCGTCCACGACGCTGCCGTCGAACGACTGACCGCCCTCGGCGAGGCGGTCGCCCGGGCGCGGCGCGGGCACGAGCGTGACGGGGGTCGCTCGGCATTCGGGACCTTCGGCCCTGCCCCGCCGCGCAGGGTGAGGGGATGATCACTGCGGTTCCCCCATCCCCCAAGGAGTTCTTCGAACGATGCGTGCACCCAACCAGGCCCTGATGGTCCGCTTCTCCGTGGCCGCATCGGTCTTCGCCCTGCTGATCGCCGCCCTCGCCGTGGCCGGTGACGGCGGCTCCAGCGCCGAGCCGGTCGAGTCCGGCCCGGTCGAGCTCGCCCTCACCGAGTTCGCCCTCTCCCCGGCCACCATCACCGTCCCCAAGGGCGGCTCCATCGCCGTGAGCAACAACGGCACCATGGTCCACAACGTGGCCGTCATCGACACCGCGGTGAAGAGCACGGACCTCGCCGCCGGTGAGAGCGACACGCTCGACGTGTCCAGCCTGGACCCCGGCCAGTACGAGATCTTCTGCTCGATCCCCGGGCACAAGGACTCCGGGATGACCGGCACCTTGATCATCACCGACGGCAGCGGCGCCAGCGCCGACGCCGCGGCGGCCAGCGCCGAGGCGGGCGGCGATCACGGCGCCGCCGGCCACGACATGTCCACCATGGAGGGCTCGGACCCCGAGGCCAAGGCCATGAACAAGCGCATGGAAGAGGCGATGACGAGCGGGGTGGAGGAGTTCCTGGCCACCGCCGAGAAGTACGCCGCCGGCGACATGAAGGCCGGCAACCAGAAGCTGGCGCCCACGGTCCTCCCCGACGGCACCAAGCGCTTCGAGCTCACCGCCGCCATCACGGACTGGCAGGTCAGCCCGGGCAAGGTCGTGAAGGCGTGGACCTACAACGGCCGGGTGCCCGGCCCGTGGCTGCGGGTGGAGCCGGGCGACAAGGTCGAGGTGGTCCTCACCAACAACCTCCCGATCAGCACCGACATCCACTGGCACGGGATCAGCGTCCCCAACGACCAGGACGGCGTGGCCCCGATCACCCAGGACTACATCAAGCCCTACGAGACCTACACCTACTCCTTCACCGCCCCGGACCACACCGAGCTGGGCATGTACCACGCCCACATGCACGGCCAGGAGGCCATCATCAACGGCCTCTTCGCGGTGGTGCAGGTCGGCGACGTGCCCCTGCCGAGCGGCCAGTTCAACACCATGAACGTGCCGGAGAACGTGGAGATCGCCCAGGAGATCCCGATGGTGCTCAACGACGCCGGCGTGATCGGCCTCTCGCTGAACGGCAAGGCGTTCCCCGAGACCGAGCCGATCGTGGCCAAGAAGGGCGACTGGATCCTCATCCACTTCTACAACGAGGGCCTGGTGGGCCACCCGATGCACCTCCACCGGCAGTCGCAGCTGGTGGTGGCCAAGGACGGGTTCGCCCTGGACTCGCCCTACCAGGCCGACACCATCTGGATCTCGCCCGGCGAGCGCTACAGCGTGCTGGTCCGGGCCGACGAGGCCGGCACGTGGGCCTTCCACTGCCACATCGTCAGCCACGCCGAGAGCGACGACGGGCTCTTCGGCATGGTCACCGCCATGGTGGTCACCGAGAGCTGACGGCGACACCCTCTCCCGGGGAAACCTGGGGAACCGGGCGACGGCCGATCCGCTTGCGGGTCGGCCGTCGTTCGCGTCCCGACCTCGGGCCCTCAGGCTCGCTCAGGCCGGGGGGTCGGTGCCGAAGGTGCTGACGAGCTTGCCCTCGTTGGTGAGGGCGCGGAACGAGCCGAGGATCATGTGGGTGATCACGTCGAGGGTGGCGTCCTGGTCCCACGCCGGCTCGTGTGGCTGGCGGAACCCCACGGCCTCCACCGACGACAGGATCATCAGCGACAGGAGCCGGCTGGCCTCCCGGGACACCTCGACCGAGCCCCGCCAGGTGTCGTGGATGAGGGAGCCGAGGAGCTCCTCGATCCGCTGGCGGCCGAGGAGCACCTCGCTCTTGGCCGGACCGAAGCCGCCGTACTCGGCGATGCGCAGGAGGGCCGCCTCGTCGGGGCGCTCCTCGACGAAGCGGAACATCCGGGCCACGACGGTCCGCACCCGCTCCGAGATGGGGCGCTGGACCCACACCTCGCGCTCGGGGCCCTCGAGGGTGAAGTACTCGATGATCCGCTCGACGGCGTCGTCGACCACGGCCACGAACAGCTGGTCCTTGCCCCCGAAGAGCTCGTAGAGCAGCGGACGGGAGACCTTGGCCTCACGGGCGACCTTCTCCAGCGTGGAGCCGTGGTAGTCGTGCTCGGCGAACACGACGCGAGCCGCCGCGAGGATCTGGGCCCGCTGCACCTCCACCGGGGCGGCTCGGGGCCGACCGGGCGGTCGCTTGGTGGTGGTCATGGGCGTGTCTCCCGATCCTGGTCTCGGTCGGTCGTCGGTCCGGGGGAAGAGGCTAGCCACCGGGCCGCCAGAACTCGACCAGATGGTAGGAAACCCCCGGTCGGGTGGTGGGGGCGCGACGATGGCCCGGTAGCCAGCGCGGAGGAGCGGTGGGCGAGGTGCACGAGACGTGACGACGTTCGAGGTCGAGGGCCGGACGGTGACGATCACCCACCCCGAGCGCGTGCTGTTCCCCGATGATGGGCTGACCAAGGCCGACCTGGCCGGCTACCACCACGCGGTGGCCGACGTGCTGGTGCCCCACCTCCTCGACCGGCCCCTGATGCTGCAGCGCTTCCCCGAGGGCATCGGAGGATCGGGCTTCTACCAGAAGGAGGGCGGGCGGGGCGTGCCGTCCTGGATCCGCACGTTCGAGGTGCCGAAGGAGGGGGGCACCGTGCGCCACCCGCTCGTCGACGGCCCGGCCTCGCTGCTGGCCCTCACCAACCTGAGCACGGTCTCGTTCCACCGCTGGCCCAGCCGGGTCGACCGCCTCGACCGACCCGACCTGTTGGTGGTCGACCTCGACCCCTCCGGTGACGACTTCGAGGAGGTCCGGCGGGCGGCCCGGTGGACGCGCACGGTCTTCGACGAGCTGGACCTGCCGGCCTACCTGCAGACCACCGGTTCGCGCGGCCTGCACGTGGTGGCCCCGCTGGACCGGACCGCCGACACCGAGACGGTGGCCACCTTCGCCCACGACGTGGCCCGGCTCCTTGCTGCTCGGCACCCCGACGCCCTCACCGCCGAGTTCCGCAAGGCGGCGCGGGGAGGTCGGCTCTACGTCGACACCGGTCGCAACGGCTACGCCCAGACCGTGGTCTCGCCCTACTCCGTGCGGCCCCGCACCGGGGCGCCGGTGGCCACGCCGATCACCTGGGACGAGCTCGACGACGACGCCCTCCGGGCCGACACCTGGACGCTCGCCACCGTGCCCGATCGGGTGGCGGCCGGCGGCGATCCGTGGGCCGACCTCCGCACCCACGCCCGCTCGGCCTCGTCGCGCCGGGTCGCCCTCGACGCCCTCCTCGCCGAGGCCGAGGGGCAGGGCGAGGGGCAGGCCGGCGCCGGCGACGCCTGAGGTGGCGGGCGGACGGGTCCGCGGCGAGCGCCACGACGGCGACGCGGCACAACGGCGGCGCGGCAGAACGAGGACGACCGCCAGCCGATCGGCTGGCGGTCGTCCGCGGACCAGAAGACTTGCTGCCCGGCGCATCGCCGGCCGGGCAGCGGTGGGTCAGCTGGTCGTCTTCTTCAGGTGGACCAGCCCGGCCACCGTGAGCAGGGCCATCAGGATGGCGGCGGCGAAGACCACGTACGAGGCGATGCTGGCGATCGTCCCGATGGTGGCCCAGGCGTAGGCCGAGAGCAGGAGGCCCCGCAGGGTCTCGCCCTTGAAGAGCGTGTCCCGCTGGACCTTGAGCTGGTCGGCGGTGGCCTGCAGCTCGTCGATCTCGGCCTGGGGGGCTCCCGCCTCCGTGGCCTCGGTGACCGCGGCGGCTGCGCCCCGGTCGTCGATCTCCGAGTAGGTCTTGCCGTCGGCGATGGTCTCGAGGTGGCCGCCGATGTAGCTGGCGTAGGCCTCGGCCTCGGCGCCGGTGGTGACCTTGTTCCCGGCGTGCTCCAGGAGGTCGTCACGGCCCTCTTCGACCAGTTCGGCCCGCTCGGGGAAGAAGACGTTCTGCGAGCCGAGCTCCCGGCCCACGTAGTCGTCCGAGAAGTTGGCGCCCCAGGTGAGGAGGCCGCCGGCCACCGCGAGCACCAGGGCGGCCACGAGGCCGAACCCGATGAGGATCTCGTCGACCCGGCGACGGGGCAGGCGGATCAGTTCGCCATCGGTTCCCTTGGTCTGCTTGCTGTCGTTCGTCTGGACGCTCATGTCCACGGCCTTTCATCGGACCGATCGGCGATCGGTGCACCCCTGACGCTACGGGTGGCCAGGTCCCCACCGATAGGGGCGAAGGTCCCCTTCTCTGCACCGATCGCCGGCCCGGGGCGCCAAGATGACGGCATGCCCGCCGTGCGCGTCCTCACCGCCGAGGAGGCCCCCGCCGCGCTCCTCACCGACATCCGTCGCCTCCTCGACGCAGCCTTCGCCGACGACCCCGATGGTGCCTTCGAGGACGACGACTGGGACCACACCATCGGCGGGCGGCACGTCGCGGTGTGCGATGACGACGACGCTCTCGTGGCCCACGCTGCCGTGGTGACGCGCGTCCTCCAGGTGGACCGGCACCCGTTCGCCACCGGCTACGTCGAGGGCGTGGCCACCGCCCCCGGCCGCCACGGCGAGGGCCTGGGCTCGCTCGCGATGGTCCGGGTGGGCGAGCTGATCCGGGACGGGTTCGAGCTCGGGGCGCTCGGCACGGGGCGGCACCGCTTCTACGAGCGCCTGGGCTGGGAGCGTTGGCAGGGCCCCACCCACGCTCGCCACGGGGACCGGTGGGTGCGCACGGCCGAGGACGACGGCGCCGTCATGGTCCTCCGCTTCGGGCCCAGCGCGGGGATCGACCTGCGGGCCCCGATCTCGTGCGAGGCCCGTCCGGGCGACGACTGGTAGCGCGTCGGCTCCTCACCGACCGCGCAGGTGGGTCGCCTCGCCTCGCTCCTCGCCGACCCGGTCGCGGCCGACCGCATGGGCGTCAACGGCCACGACCCACGCCTCCGTCCACGTCCTCGGCGACCGCCACCTCACCCCGTGGGCCAGCTCGTGGTCGCGCTCGCCTGAGGGACCGCCCCGGGGGCCCGTCGTGATCGCCGGGTGGCGAGCGGCCCTACGGTTGGCGGGTGGCGCACGGATCGGGTGGACGGCTCCGGATCGCCGGGCTCCTGCCCGGGGTGGGGGTGCTCCAGCGGTACGAGCGGGCGTGGCTGCGGCCCGACCTCCTCGCCGGGCTCACCGTCGGGGCCATGCTCGTCCCGCAGTCGATGGCCTACGCGGCGCTGGCCGGGCTGCCGCCCCAGTACGGCTTCTACGCCGTCATCGGGGCCCTGGTGGTCTACGCCGCGGTGGGGACCAGCCGGCACCTGGGCGTCGGGCCGGAGCCGGGCACGGCGATCCTGGCGGCGGCGGGGGTCTCCACCCTCGCCGTCGGGGATCCGAAGCGGTACGTGGCCCTCATGGCGGCGCTGGCCCTGTTGGTGGCGGGCATCTGCGTGGTGGGCGCGATCGCCCGGCTCGGGTTCCTGGCGTCGCTGCTGTCGAAGCCGGTGCTGGTGGGCTACATCACCGGCGTCGGCCTCACCCTGTTCAGCAGCCAGCTGGCGGGTCTGACCGGCGTGCCCGTCGGCAGCGACTCGTTCTTCCCCCGGATCCGCGAGCTGGCCGGCGAGCTGGACCAGGTCGAGGGCACCACCCTGGCCGTCGGCCTGGCGACGCTCGGGCTGATCGTGGCCCTCCGGGTGTGGGCGCCGAGGGTGCCAGGGGCGCTCGTCGGGGTGCTGGGGGCCACCGCCGTGGTGGCCGCGTTCGGCCTGGACGGGTCCGGGGTGGCCGTGGTGGGGGCCATCCCCGGCGGGCTGCCCACACCGGGGCTGCCGGACGTGTCGCTCGGCGACCTCGGGAGCCTCCTCCCGGTGGCCGCCGGCGTGGCGCTGGTGGGCTACACCGACAACGTCCTGACCGCCCGGTCCCTGGCGGGACGCCACGGCTACCGGATCGACCCGAACCAGGAGCTGCTGGCGCTGGGCCTCACCAACCTGACCGCCGGGCTGTCGCAGGGCTTCCCGATCTCGTCGAGCGCCAGCCGGACCGCGGTGCCGGCGTCGCTGGGCAGCCGGACGCAGCTGGTCGGCCTGGTCGCCTCGGCCTTCGTGGTCGTCACCCTGCTGGGGCTGCGCCCGCTGCTCGGCGAGATCCCGCAGCCGGCGCTGGCCGCGGTCATCGTGGCCGCCGCCATCGCCATCATCGACGGCGCCGGCTTCGTGGCCCTCTGGCGCACCGCTCGCGAGGAGGCGGTCCTCGCGGCGGTCACCACCGTCGGGGTGGTGGTCTTCGGGGTGCTGATGGGCGTCCTCGTGGCGGTCGTGCTCTCGGTGCTCGTGGCCCTCTACCGCATCGCCCGACCCCACGACGCCGTGCTCGGCGACCTGCCCGAGCTCGACGGCTGGGTCGAGGTCGACGCCCACCCCGACGCGGTGACCGAGACCGGGCTGGTGGTCTACCGCTTCGATGCGCCCCTGTTCTTCCTCAACGCCGAGCGGTTCCGCGAGCGCGTCGAGCAGGTCCTGGTGGCGAACCCCGGCGAGGAGGACTGGCTGGTGCTCGACTTCGAGGGCGTCGGCGCCCTCGACGCCACCGCGCTCGACACCCTCGTCGAGGTGCTCGAGGAGGCCGACCGGCAGGGCATCGGCGTGGTCGCCGTCGCCCGGGCCAACGAGGCGGTGCTGTCCCGCCTCCGGCGCGCCGGGCTGGTGGAGCCCACCGGCCGCCTCCTCTCGTTCCCCACCATCAACGGCGCGGTCCGCGCCTACCGCCACCGCCACGACGGCTGAGGGACGGCCTCGACCCGGGGCCGGGAGGCGTCAGAGGGACGAGTAGTACGCCTGGTGCGCCTCCAGGTAGGGATCGAAGGTGGGGAGGGGGTGGCCGGTGCGGGCGGCCACCAGGCGGTCCAGGTAGAACTCCCAGCCGGGGCCCACGTCGCCGACGTCGACGCCGTCGGTCACCACCTGGGCGAAGGTGAGCGTGGTCAGGCCGTCGGCCTCGGCCAGGTCGAGCGAGAGGCGCCACGGCGCGTCGCCCGGGCTGGCCAGGTCGACCACCAGGCGGCGCGGCGGCTCGCACTCGACGATGGTGGCGTCCTCGGCCACCGCCTCCTCCTCGGCGGTCATGGTGAAGCTGACCGTGCGGCCCACCCCGGCCTCGCCCGACCACGTGCCGATCCACCGGTCCAGGCGCTCGGGCTCGGTGACGGAGGCCCACACGTCGTCGATCGGCGCGTGGAAGGTGCGCTCGAGCACCAGCTCGCGTCCGACGACGGTGGTCCGGAGGGCGCCGGTGGGGGTGGGGTTCATGCGTCTGCTCCTGTTCGGGTGCGCCGGGCCCGATGGCCGGTGCCCGCGAGCTTCCCCCGCCCCGTCGGCGATCGCCACCGCGTCGATCAGTTCCCGACGTGGGCGCGGTCGTACCGTGACGCCGGCCCCACCCGGGGACGGGCCCGACGAGCAGGAGCACCACACCATGGCCACCTTCGTGTTGATCCCGGGAGCGGCGAGCGGGCCGGGGTACTGGCACCTCCTGGAGGCGGAGCTGCGCGCGCGGGGACACCGCACGGTGGCCGTCGACCTGCCCTGCGAGGACGACGACGCCGGGTTGCCCGAGTACGCCGACGCAGCGGTGGCGGCGATCGCCGACGACGCCGCGGCCGAGGGTGCCCACGACGAGGTGGTGCTGGTGGCCCACTCGCTGGGCGGCTTCACCGCGCCCCTCGTGGCCGATCGGATCCCGGTGGACGAGCTGGTCCTGGTGACCGCCATGATCGCCACGTCGGGGGAGGCCCCGGGGGACTGGTGGGCCAACACCGGCCACGGACCGGCGATCCGGGCCGAGCTGGCCCGCCACGGCGTCCCGCCCGACGAGGAGCCCTCGGAGGACCTGGTGTTCGCCCACGACGTGCCGGCGACGGAGGCCGCGGTGCTGGCCGAGCGTCGGGGTCAGTCCGGCACGCCGATGGAGGCGCCGTGGCCGCTCGCCGCCTGGCCCGACGTGCCCACCCGGTTCGTCCTCTGCACCGAGGACCGATTCTTCCCGGCCGGGTTCCAGCGGGCGGTGCTCGCCGACCGCCTGTCCCACGCACCGGTGGTCGAGCTGGCCGCCGGCCACCTGCCCATGCTCGCCCGGCCCGGCGAGCTGGCCGAGATCCTGGCGGCGGGCCACCCCCGACCCGCGGCCTGACCCGGCGCGCCCGGCCGCGCCGGGCGAGCCGGTCGCGGCGGAGCCGGGCGTCGAGAGCCGCGGGGGTGCGTACGATCGGACCATGACCGGGGCCTCGTCGGGACGACACGTCGGCGGGGCGGTCGCCCGGCTCGACGTGTCCGGCGTGCCGCCGCAGGGCAGCCACGTGGCCAAGCGCTGTCCCCTCCGGGTGCAGTACGAGGTGTTCCCGCCGCGGGGCGTCGAGGCGGCGCCGGTGGCCGACGTGGTGGAGCTGCGGTCCCGGGCGGCCGCCGACTTCCAGGCGGCCGTGCTGGCCGAGGTGGCGGCTCGGGCGGACGGCTCCTCGGTGGTGGCGGTCCGCCACGACCGCCCGCGCCCGCTGCGCGTGGCCGAGACCCTGCTCGCCATGGGCGAGGGGGCGCTCGTGGTGGTGGGCGGGCTCCTGCCCACCGACGTGTTGGGTCGCCGGCAGGGTGGGCCCGACCTCCTCGTGCGGGCCGAGCGTCGCCCCGAGGGCCCCTGGGCGTACCACCCGGTGGAGGTGCGCAACCACCGCACGCTCGACGACGGCGAGCCCCGCGAGCCGGGCGCCGGGGCCCTCGTCGCACCGATCGGGACCCCCTGGCTCGCCAGCGCGACGCGAGCTGCGGATCGCACCACCCGGTCCCGGCACGGCGACCGCCTCTCGCTGGCCCACCAGCACCGGTTGCTCGAGCAGACGCCCCACGGCTCCGCCGATGCCTTCGGCGCGGTCATCGGCACCGAGCGCGCGCTCGTGTGGCACCAGCTCGACGAGCCGGTGGTCCAGCACCGCTGGGACGTGCCCCACGCGACGCGCGAGAGCACGCTCGAGCGCTACGACTTCGAGTTCGCCTTCCGCCTCGCCGTCCTCGCCGCCGCGGCCCTCCACGAGCCGGCGGTGGGGCCCGTTGCCGTCGGCGAGTGCTCCGGGTGCCCGTGGCGGGCGCACTGCGGGCCGCGCATCGAGGCGGCCGACAGCACCAGCCTCCTCCCGGGCTTCGGCTACCGCCAGTGGTACAACCTGGCCCGCGCCGGCATCGCCACCCGCGCCGAGCTCGGGGCGCTCGACCTGCCCACGGCGTTGGTGCGCGACGCGTTCGCCGGCCTCGGCGACCTCCCCGCCGTCGTCGCCGCCGCCTCGGCCCTGCCCCCCGACACGCCGGTGGACCAGGTGCTCCTCCACGTCGACCCCGACCCCGACCCCGACCGCGCGGCCGCAACCGCGGCCGAGGGCGACGGGCCCGGCCGCGCCGAGGTCATCGGCCGCCAGGACGCCGTGCTCCGGGCCCACGGCGTGGCCTGCGCCGCCGACCTGGTGGCCCTGGACCCCGTGGTGGTCGCGCTGGTCGACCAGCCGGTGCGGCGGCTGGCCGAGGCCATCCAGGGCGCCCGGGCCCAGGCCACCGGCACGCCCCAGCTGCGCCACGGCGTGGCCCGCCTCGAGGTGCCCTCGGCCGACGTCGAGATCGACATCGACATGGAGAGCGGGCTCGACGGCACCACGTACCTGTGGGGGGCCTGGGCCGACGGGGCGTACCACGCGTTCCGCTCGTGGGCGTCGCCGTCGCCGGAGGTGGAGGCCACCGTCTTCGCCGGCTTCTGGGCCTGGCTCGCCGAGCGGCGCCGGACGGCCGCGCTCGACGGCCGGCGGGTGGCCGTCTACTGCTGGTTCCAGGGGGCCGAGTCGAAGGCGCTGCGACGGGGGGCCAAGGTCGCCGCCGCCCTCTTGGGCCTGACCGACGCGCCGGCCGAGGTGGAGGAGCTGCTCGCCGGGCCCGACTGGGTGGACCTCTACCAGGTGTTCACCTCGCAGCTCGTCACCGGGACGAGCGCCGGGCTCAAGGTGGTGGCCACCGCAGCCGGCTTCCGGTGGCGAGACGCCGACCCCAACGGGGCCGACTCCATGGCCTGGCACGACGAGGCGGTGGGCGATCACGACCCGGCCCGGCGCGAGGCGGCTCGGGCCCGGCTGCTCGCCTACAACGAGGACGACGTCCGGGCCACCGTCGCCGTGCGCCACTGGATGCGGACCGCGCTGGGTGGCGTGCCGGTGGCGCCGGCGCCGCGGTCCGGGCCGGTGCCGGCCCCGGCGGGCCCACCCGCCGCATCGACCTCGGCCTGACGCGGGACCTCGACCTCGTCCGAGCCTCGCCGTCACCCGTCAGCCGTCGCCCGTCAGCCGGCGGTGGCGAGCTGGTGCTGGCGGGGGCTCACGCCGCGGACGCGCTTGAAGGCGGTGCTGAGGGCGAACGGGCTGCCGTAGCCCACCTGTCGGGCCACCGAGCCCACCGAGGCGCCCGGCTCGCGCAGGAGGTCGGCGGCAAGGGTGAGGCGCCACGACGTGAGGAAGGCCATGGGGGGCTCGCCCACCAGCTCGGTGAACCGCCGGGCCAGGGCGGCGCGGGAGACGCCGGTGGCGGCGGCCAGCCCGGCGACGGTCCACGGCTGGTCGGGGTGGTGGTGCAGGAGCCGGATGGCCCGTCCGACCACGGGATCGGACTGGGCGGCGTACCAGCCGGGCGCCTCGACGTCGGGGCGGGCGAACCACGAGCGCAGGGTGGCCACGAGGAGGAGGTCGAGCAGGCGGTCGAGCACGGCCTCCTGGCCGGGCTCCTCCCGGCCGATCTCGGCGGCGAGGAGGTCGACCAGGGTGGCGTGGCGGGCCGGCTCGGCCAGGACGATGAGGGTGGGGAGGGCGTTCAGCAGGGCGGCGCTCACCTCGCCGTGCAGCTGGTAGGTGCCACAGAGCAGGACGGTGGAGCCGTGGGGGTGGTTGCCCCACGTGCGGACCCCCAGGTCCATCAACTCCGTCAGGCTGTTCCCGGCCAGGTCGGTGCAGCTCTGGTCCGGGTGGACGACCACCTGGGGCTCGGTGGCCGGCTCGTCGGCCACGGTGTAGGGCGCCGGGCCGCGGATGATGGCCACGTCGCCGGCGCGGAGCTCGGTGGGTGCCCCCTCGTCGGGCACCACCCACGCCCCGCCGGCCACCACCGCCGCCACCGTGAGGGGGGCCTCGTCCTGGATGCGCAGCGACCAGGGCGGTTCGAGGATCGAGCGGAGGAGGAAGGCGCCCCGGGCTCGGGGCCCGTCGAGCAACCCGGCGAGGGCGTCCATGCCCCCAACGTAGACGCTGACACATGGATCTGCGCTCCTGAGCGATGGAGTGTCTCATCGTCCTGGGGTTCACTGCAGACATGACCAACGAACCCACCACCTCCACCATCACCACGACCCGCCCCCAGCCGTCGGCTCCGGCGGCCCGACCGGCCCCGGCGCCGACGGACCACCGCGACGGTCGGCCCGTCCTGCTCCTCGGCGGCACCGGGAAGACCGGCCGGCGCATCGCGGCGCGGCTCGACGCGCTCGGCGTCCCGTTCCGGGTGGCGTCCCGGCGGGCCACGCCCCGGTTCGACTGGGACGACCCCGACACCTGGCCGCCGGTGCTCGACGGCGTCGGCGCCGCCTACCTCGCCTACTACCCCGACCTCGCCTTCCCCGGCGCGGCCGAGACCATCGGCGCCTTCGCCCGGCAGGCGGTCGACCGGGGCGTCGAGCGCCTCGTGCTCCTCTCCGGGCGAGGGGAGCCGGAGGCGGAGCCGGCCGAGGACGCGGTCCGCACCGCCGGCGCGGCCTGGACCGTCCTCCGCGCCAGCTGGTTCTCCCAGGACTTCAGCGAGCACTTCCTCCTGGACCCGGTGCTGGCCGGCACCATCGCCCTCCCGGCCGGCGACGTCGCCGAGCCGTTCGTCGACGCCACCGACATCGCCGACGTCGCCGTGGCCGCCCTGCTCGAGGACGGCCACGGGGGTCGGACCTACGAGCTCACCGGCCCCCGTCTGATCACCTTCGCCGAGGCGGCCGAGGAGATCGGCCGGGCCGCGGGCCGCGACGTCCGGTACCTGGCGGTCACGCCCGAGCAGTTCGCCGCCGGGGCCGTGGAGGCCGGTCTCCCCGCCGAGGAGGTGGGCCCGTTCACGGACCTGATCACCCGGGTCCTCGACGGCCACAACGCCTACCTGGCCGATGGGGTCCACCAGGCCCTGGGCCGGCCGCCACGGGACTTCGCCGACTATGTCCGGGAGACGGCCGCGGCCGGCGTCTGGGCGCCGCCTCGGGACGCCGGCTGATGGAGGGCGACCTGCGGGAGTGGAGGGCCGGCAACCACGTGCGCACCGTGGCCGGCCTGGCTGCTGCGGCGTGCTTCGCGGTGGCCCTGCGGGTGCGGTGAGCGGATCGGTCAGGGGGCGGCGGGGGACCGACGGCGCTCGGCGATGATCGAGAGCTCGGCCAGCACGTCGGCGTCGACCGGTCGGGCCGGTCGCGCCGGTCGACGGGGGCGGGGTGGGCGGTGATGGCGGGTGAGTTGTTTCATGAGATCGACGGTACGCCGGTCAGTTCGATCACGCAATGGATTCCTGCGTGACGGTCGACCGGCGATCGGTCACACTGCGGCGATGGCCCCCTCGAGCCCTCCACCCACCCGTCACGCCTCCCGCCGACGTCGCCCCGCGTCCGCACGGTCGTAGCCGTGGCCGCCGACCCCTTCGCCCTGCTCGCCGCCGAGCGGCGGCGCCTCGCCGAGGCGCTCGACGACCTGGCGCCCGACGACTGGGACCAGCCTTCGCTCTGCGACGGCTGGTCCGCCCACGTGGTCGCCGCCCACCTGAACCTCCCGTGGGAGGTCTCGGCCCCGACGTTCCTGCTCGGCGTGGTGCGGGCCCGGGGCAGCATCGACCGGGCGATGGACCGCTTCTCCCGTGAGGTGGCCGATCGCCTGCCGCCCGAGGCGTGCGTGCAGGGGCTGCGGGACCACGCCGACCACCGCTTCACGCCGCCCGGGGCGGGGCCCGAGGCCCCGCTCACCGACGTGGTGGTGCACGGCGACGACCTGCTCCGCCCGCTCGGTCGCTCCGTCGACGTGGCCGAGGAGGCCTCGGCGGTGGTGCTGTCCTGGCTCGCCGGGGGATCGGCTCGCCTCCTCGTCCCCCGCTCCCGGCTCGCCGACCTGGTCTTCGAGCCGACCGACCTCGACCTCCGGGTCGGTGCCGGCGTCGGCGTCGTCGCCGGCCCGGTGCGCTCGGTGATCGGCGCGCTGGTCGGCCGGCGGTCCCACCTCCCCGACCTCCGCGGGGACGGCGTGGCCGTGCTGGCCGGCCGCATCTGATGCGGGCGCCAGGCGGGGTCGGGATGCTCCCAGCACGCGGAGGGTCGGGCCGATGACGAGCGCGGTGCTGCTCCTGTCGTGCCCGGACCGGCGGGGGATCGTGGCGGCGGTCGCCACCTTCGTCAACGACCACGGCGGCAACGTCCTGCACGCCGACCAGCACGTCGACGCCGAGGAAGGCGTCTTCTTCCAGCGCGTGGAGTTCGAGCTCGACGGGTTCGGCCTCGACCGTCGCGAGCTCCCCGTCGCGTTCGACGAACTGGTGGCCGGTCCGTTCCGGATGGACGCCCGGGTGCGCTTCTCCGACGAGCGCATCCCGATGGCCGTCCTCGCCTCCCGTCAACCGCACTGCCTGGCCGACCTGCTGGTCCGCTGGCGGGCCGGCGAGCTGCCCGGCGACCTCCGGGTGGTGGTGTCGAACCACCCGGACCACGCCGACCTGTGCCGGGGGCTGGGTGTGCCCTACGCCCACCTCCCGGTCGGCGACGGGCACGGGGCCCAGGAGGTCCAGGAGCACGCCGTCCTCGCCACCCTCGCCGACCACGCGGTGGAGCTGGTGGTGCTCGCCCGGTACATGCGCGTGCTCTCGCCGCGGTTCCTCGCCATCCACCCGCAGACCGTCAACATCCACCACTCGTTCCTGCCGGCCTTCGTGGGAGCCAGCCCCTACCGGCAGGCCCACGACCGGGGCGTGAAGCTCATCGGCGCCACGGCCCACTACGCCACCGAGGTGCTCGACGACGGCCCGATCATCGACCAGGAGACCGTCCGGGTGTCCCACCGCGACGACGTGGCCCGCCTGACCCGAGCGGGTCGGGACCTGGAGACGATGGTGCTGGCCCGAGCCGTGCGGGCCCACCTCGAGCACCGGGTCCTGGTGTACGGCCGCAAGACCGTCGTGTTCTGAGGCCGGCGCTCAGGGGTGCGACGGGCTGGGCGGCAGGCCGCGTGGCTCGGTGCCTCCGGCGTCCACGTAGCACCACAGCCACTCCTCGCCGGGCTCGAACGACTGCACCACCGGGTGGCCCGCGGCGCCGGCGTGGGCGGTGGCGTGGCGGTTGGGCGACGAGTCGCAGCAGGCGACGTGGCCACAGGTGAGGCACCGGCGCAGGTGCACCCAGGTGGACCCGATGGCCAGGCAGTCACCGCAGCCGTCGTCGTCGGGGGGCGGGCCCAGCCCGATCGGGGTGCGCTCGACCGAGTCGATGTGGGGGCAGCTGGGCATCGGCGTCTCCTCGCGCTGGCGCTCCCGTCCTTCTACCGGACCACGACGCGCCCGTCACCCGGCCCCTCGAGCACCCGGGCCCGGACGCGGCCCTGCTCGTCGGGGGCCGTGGGCAGGCCGCCCAGGTCCCGGTCATCCCGTCCCACCCGAGGTGTCGTCCGCCCATGCCGGCCAGCCTGTCCCACCGGGGCGGACTGGTGCGGTCGGGACGGCGAGCCTCAGGTGAAGGCGGTGTCGATGATGCGGCCCCGGCGGTCGGGCGCGCTGGCGGCGAGGCCTTCGACCACGAAGCTGCGCTGGAGCCAGCGGTCGGTGCCGTCGTAGCGCGCCGGGTACGCGCTGCGTCCGTGGATGCACGCGTGGTTGTCGACCACGAGGAGGTCGCCGGGCTCCAGGACCACGGCGACACGGCGGTCCAGGGCCAGCTGTCGCAGCTCGTCGAGGGCGTCGACCGCGTCGGGGTCCACGCCGGCCATCAGCTCGGCGTCGAACACCAGGGTGGGCGATCCGGGATCGCCGCTGAGCACCGGGACGAGCGGGCCGGGCGGGAGGTCCGGGGTGCCGCCGAAGGACTCGTCGACGCGGGTGCGGAAGCGAGCCTCGCCGAGGACCGACCGCGTGGGCGCCGAGAGGTCGGGCAGCAGCTCGCGGATGCTGCAGAGGAAGGTCTGGGCGGCCGGGTCGCCCCGGAGGCACGCGAGCAGCAGGTGTCGGGGCCGATGGGGGTGGAAGGCCGTCTCGGTGTGGAACTCGAGGTCGACCGACGACGACGTGGAGGTCTGGGTGGCCGCGGTGGACCGCACCGGCACCAGGTTCTGCACCAGCGCGCCCCCGTGCTCGGGGCGGTAGCCGACCGGCTCGCCGAGGGCGCGGGCCACGGCCAACAGGACGAGCTCGCTGAGGAGGCCCTTGTGGGTGGCGGAGGTGGGGAGCACGGGGGTGCTCGGCACCCCGCCGGTGGGCACGCCCCGCAGGAGCAGCGAGCCGGCCGGGCCGGCATCGAGCCGCAGGTCGGCGAGGGCCGACCGGACCGCCGGGGGGAGGACGAGCGCCGGGTCGGCGGCGGCCACCAGCGCCTCGTCGACCCGGGCGGCAGGCGGAAGGCGGTCGGCCGCGGCGCAGGCGGGCGCCCAGCTGCCCGGGTCGGTGCGCAGCTCCGGCACGGGCCGGTGCCGGTCGGTCACGGTGGTCGGCGGCATCCGAACACGATACATCTGTTCCGCCGATGCTGCAGAACGGAACGGTTGTTCCGCTCTGGCGGCGCGCGGGGCCCGCCGCCTCAGCCGTCGGTGAGGGCGTCGGCCCAGGCGGCCTCGATGCGGCTCAGGCGCTCGGTCGCGGGGGTGCGGAGGCGGGCAGCCACGCCGGCCACCAGGGCCTCGAAGAGGGCCAGCGACGCCACGTGGGAGTCGAACGGACCGGCGGCCTCGGAGGAGACGGTGAAGACCAGCTCGGCGTGGCGGGCGAGGGGCGAGAGCTCCGAGTCGGTGAGGGCGATGGTGCGGGCGCCGCCGGTGTGGGCCACCTCGACGGCGTCGAGCAGCCAGCGGTCGTAGCGCGGCAGGTCGATGGTCACCACCACGTCGCCCTCGGCCAGCCCGGCGAGGGTGCGGCCGACGGCCACCGCGTTGCCGCTCACCACCACGACCCCCGGCCGCAACATGGCCAGCTCGGTGGCGAACTGGTCGCCGATGCCGCTCGAGGCGTCGGCGGCGAGGACGTGGACCGTGCGCGACCGCGCCGCCAGGAGCCGCACGGCGGCATCGAAGGTGGCCCGGTCCACGCGCTCGAAGGTGGTCCGGACCGACTCGGCGGCCAGCGCCACCGCCCGCCCGAGCGGGTCGTGAGGTGCCGCCCGGCGGATGCGATCCGCGGCGTGGCGGGGATCGGCCGTGAGGTCGGACCGGACGCGCTCCTGGAGGTCGGCGAAGCCGGCGAGGCCCAGGCGGGCGGTGAGGCGGACCACGCTGCCACCGCTCGTGTCCGCGGCGCGGGCCACCGACGCCACCGTGCCGAAGGCCAGCGCGTGCGGGTCGGTCAGCACCAGGTCGGCCACCCGACGCTCCGCCGGGGTGAGCGCCTCGCGGCGGGACCGGATGAGGGAGGCCACGTCCATGGCGGGATCCTTCCAGGCCGGGCGTCGCCCGGACAACGGGCCGGTGCCGCCCGGACGACGGCCCGTGCCGCCTTGCCTCGCCGCGCCGAGCTGGGCAGAGTGCCCGGACGTGACGTGGCCGACGTGGAACCAAGCTGCCGCGGCGGCCGTGCTGAGCGGCGTCCTCGCGCTCGTGCTGCGTCGTCGTTGGCCGCGGTCGAGGGCCACGGGCACCGTGGCGCCGGCCGCCGGCGAGTTCGCCCTCGTCGCCGGGCTGTACGCCGTCTGGCGGGTGGCCCGGACCCTCCCCCTGGCCCAGGACGAGGGAGCCCTGGATCGGGCCCGCGGGATCGTGCGGTTGGAGGAGCGACTGCACCTGCCGAGCGAGCTGGCCCTGCAGCGGTTCGTGCTGGACCACGACTGGCTGGCCCGCTTGACCAACGCCTACTACGCCACGCTCCACGTGCCGGCCCTGCTGGTGTTCCTGGTGTGGCTCTTCGCCCGCCATCGCGACCACTACCCGCGGTGGCGCAACGGCCTGGTGATCCTGACGGGCTTCTGCCTCGTCATCCGGTTCGTGCGGGTGGCGCCACCCCGCTTCCTGCCCGAGCTCGGCTACGTGGACCTGGCCACCCGGTACGGGCTGTCGGTGTACGGGCCGGTGGGCACCGGCGTGTCGGACCAGTTCGCCGCCATGCCGTCGATCCACGTGGGGTGGGCGGCCGTGGTCTCGTTCGGGGTGGTGGCGGCGGGGACCAGGCCCTGGCGGTGGCTGTTCCTGCTCCACCTGGTGCTGACGACGCTCGTGGTGTCGGCCACCGGGCACCACTGGTGGCTGGACGGCATCGTGGCGATCGCGCTGCTCGGCGTGGGTCTGGGGCTCGATGCCCTGGTCCGCCGGTGGGTGGCGCGGCGGCGGGGCGACGCCGGACCCGATGCCGACCCGCCCGACGCCG
>JBBRFU010000029.1:0-31154 GCA_038241315.1 Acidimicrobiales bacterium
GGCCTCGTGCCGGCCCTGGTGGCCGCGGCGACGGTGGCCGCGCTCCGGCCGCTGGTGGGCCGGCGGCCCGAGCGCTTCGCCGCGGTGGCCGGCGTCGCCGCCGGGCTGGCCGCCCTCTCCGGCGGGCTGGCCGCCGCCGGCGTGCTGGTCCTGGGCGGCACCGACGTCGTCTCACAGGCCACCGTGGTGGCCACCCTCGGCGGGGCCCACGTGGTGGTCGCCGGCATCGAGGCCGTGCTCACCGCCGGCATCGTGGCCACCGTCCTCCGCCTCCGACCCGACCTCGTGGTCCTCGCCCGCCCGGCGCGGGCGCGCCGGCCGGCCGCGCCGGCCGACGTCCCCACCGACCTCTCCACCGACGTCCCCGCCGGGGGCCCTCGGCCCGACGCCCCGGTGCGGCCGTGAGCGCCGCCCACGGTGCCCAGCCTGCGGGCGAGCGGCTCGATTCGCCCCTCACCCGGCTGGCGCCGGAGGTGAAGGTGGTCGCGCTCGTCGCCTTCCTCGTGGCCGTGGCCCTGACCCCGCCGCAGCGGCCGTGGGCCTTCGCGGCCCACGGCGTGGTGGTCCTGGTGGTGGCCGTCGTGGCGCTGGTGCCGATGCGGACCCTCGGCACCCGCCTGGTGTTCGAGGTGCCGGTGCTCGCCCTGGCCGCCACCTACGCCCTGGCGGGCCGCGGGCCGCACGTCGAGGTTCTCGCCGGGCTCACGCTCTCGCGGCCGGGGCTGGTGGTGGCCGGAGGCGTGCTGGCCAAGGCCACCATCGGCGTCGTGGCGGTGTCCGTGGTGGCTGCCTCCACCACTGCCACCGAGCTCGTCCGCGGCCTGGCCCGGCTCCGGGTCCCGTCGTGGTTCTGCGACCTGGTGGCGCTCTCGGCGCGCCAGGTCGAGGTGCTGCGCGCCGAGGCGGCCCGGGTGCGGCTGGCGGCCGAGCTCCGCGGCGGGCCGGGCCGGGTGGCCACCTGGCGCGCCGTGGCCCGCAGCCTGGGCACGCTGTTCGTGCAGGGGGCGGCCCGGGCCGAGCGGCTCGCCACGTCGGTGGCCGTCCGCTCCGGGGGCGCCTCGACCTCGCTCGTGCTGGCGCCGGCGGGCACCTCGTCCACCCCGGTGGCCACCACGACCCAGTGGGCCGCGGCGTTCGTGCCCGCCACCCTCGCCGCGGCGGCGCTCCTCGCAGGGGCGCTGGCGTGACCGCACCCCTCGGCCACGACCACGACCACGACCACGCGGGTCGGCCCGGCCGCCCGGGGTTGGTCGTGCTGGGTCACGGCAGCCGTGACCCCCGGGCCGCGGCGGAGTTCGGGGCCCTCCTGGAGCTGGTCCGGGTCGCCGCTGGCGACCAGCCGGTCCGCGGGGGGTTCCTCGAGCTGGCCGAGCCCTCGATCGACGACGCGGTCGACGCCCTCGTGGCCGACGGCGCCACCGACGTGGTGGCCGTCCCCTACGTGCTGTTCGGCGCCGGTCACCTGAAGGACGACGGGCCGGCGGTGCTGGATCGGGCGCGCCGCCGCCACCCGACGGTGCGCTTCCGCCTGGCTCGCGACCTCGGCGTGCACCCGGCCGTGCTCGACGCCGCCGAGGACCGGGCTCGCGAGGCCCGCCTGCCGGGTGCGGCCCCCACCGCCACCGACGCGTCGCCGGGCACCGCCACCGATGCGGTGGTGGTGATCGGCCGCGGGTCCACCGACCCCGATGCCTGCGCCGAGGCGGTGAAGCTCGTCCGCCTCCTGGGCGACGGCCGTGGCCTGGGCCTGGTGGAGCCCGCCTTCCAGGCCATGACCACCCCCTCGCTCGAGGACGCGCTCGAGCGGTGTCGGCTCCTCGGCGCGGCGCGGGTCACGGTGCTGCCCCTCTTCCTCTTCACGGGCGTGCTGGTGGAGCGGATCGGTGAGCGGGCGGCGGCGTGGGCCGACGACCACGCCGGCGTCGCCGTCACCGTGGCCGGCCACCTGGGCGTCGACCCCCGCCTCGCCGCCCTGGTGGTGGAGCGCCAGCGCGAGGCGCGAGAGGGCGACGTGCGGATGAACTGCGACGTCTGCGCGTACCGGGTCCGCCTCCCCGGCTTCGAGGACAAGGTGGGCACGCCGCTCTCCCTCGCCCCGCCCGAGCAGGGGGCCCGTGGGTGGCGCGCCCGCCGGGCGGCCAACCAGGCCGCGGCCAAGGCCGCCGAGCGGCGGGAGCGGCCCCGGCTCGGCCTGGGCCGCCGGCTGGGGTCACCGCCGTCGCCGGACCGCGACGCGCCGGCTGTCGAGGTCACGGGGCTCCGCCACACCTGGCCGGACGGCACCGAGGCGCTGGCCGGGGTCGACCTCGCCATCGCCAACCGCGAGCGGGTGGCCGTGCTCGGCCCCAACGGCTCGGGCAAGACCACGCTGGTGCTCCACCTGGTGGGGGCCCTGGAGCGGTCGGGCGGTGCCGTGGCGGTCGGCGGCCTGTCAGTCACCGCGCCGAACCTGGCCGCCGTCCGGCGTCGGGTGGGGCTGGTGTTCCAGGACCCCGACGACCAGCTCTTCCTGCCCACCGTGCGCGACGACGTGGCCTTCGGGCCCGCGGCGCAGGGCGTGCGCGGCGACGAGCTGGCCGCCCGGGTCGACGCCGCCCTCGACGTGGTGGGCCTCACCGACCTGGCCGACCGCGCCCCGCACCAGCTGAGCCTCGGCGAGCGCCGGCGGGCGGCGCTGGCCGGCGTGCTGGCCACCCACCCCGAGGTCCTCGTGCTCGACGAGCCCACCGCCAACCTCGATCCCGCCTCCCGCCGAGACCTGGTGGAGGTGGTGCGGGGCCTCGCGGTGACCACCGTGGTGGTCACCCACGACCTGCCCCTCGCCCTCGAGCTGTGCCCGCGGTCGGTGGTGCTGGCCAACGGCCGCGTCGCGGCCGACGGGCCCACCGCCGCGCTGCTGGCCAACCGCGACCTCATGGCCGCCCACCGCCTCGAGCTGCCCTACGGCATGGTCGTGGCGCCCCCGACGTCGTACCCCGCCCCCGCCACCTGACCTCCGCCGCGGCCGGTCAGAGCCGGGGGCCCTTCCCCTCGCGCGGGGGAGACGGGAACGCCAGCTCGTCGGCCTGATCGAGCTGGTGGGGGATCCCGTCGGCCCGGTAGGTGGCTCGGGCGATGAGGTTGGCGCCCACCGGCGAGGTGAGCACCTGCAGGACGCCGGCGAGCAGGACGAAGGTGAGGTCGTTCAGGTTCTCCATCAGGAGCGCGCTGCCGAACAGCACCAGCACGAAGCCGAGCGTCGAAGCCTTCGAGAGGGCGTGCATGCGCGCCAGCACGTCGCGGAAGCGGACCACGCCGATCCCGGCCAGCAGGATCAGGAGCGCCCCGGCGAGCATCAGGACCTCGCTGACGATCACCCGCCCTGCCCCTCGATGAAGCGGGCGATCACCGCGGTGCCGATGAAGCCGACCAGGGTGAACACCACGGCCACCGGCAGGAAGGTGCCGTCACCGGTGTCGATGGCGCGCACCACCAGCGTGGCGATCCCGCAGACGATCATCCCGTCGAGGGCGAGCACCCGGTCCGACAGCGACGGGCCGGCGGCCAGGCGGAAGCCGAACAGCGCGAAGGCCAGCCCGAGGACGATCAGCGTGGCGTCGATCACCGTGGGTCCCCTCCTGCGTGGGGCGCCGGGCCCTCGGTGGGCGGGCCCTCGGTGGGCGGTCCCTCGGTGATCGGGCCCGCAGGGGGGAGCGAGGCGAGCCGGGCGTCGAGCGCCGCCACCGCCTCGTCGGACCCGAACGCCCGGATGGCGAGGCCGGTGAGGGACTGCACGTCGCGCCGGACGGCCTCCACGTCCCGCAGGTGGAGCACGTGGACGAAGATGCGCGGCGGGGTGCGGGTGACCTCGATCGGCATGGTGCCGGGCGTGAGCGAGAGGACGTTGGCCACCAGGGTGAGCAGCCCGTCGGAGCAGAGGGGCAGGGGCACGGCCACCACGCCGGTGTTGATCGACGATCCTCGGCTGACGATCTCGCGGGTCACCACGAGGTTGGCTCGCACCAGGTCGCCCACCACCCGCCACACGAAGCGCAGGGTGGGCAGCAGACGGACGGTGGGTGGGCGGAACCGGAACCGGGCGTCGGGCACCACCACCAGCACCAGGGCCACCACGAGCAGGCCGCTGAGGACGTTGGCGACCGACACCGAGCCCCAGAGGAGCAGCCAGATGCCGAGGAGCAGGGCACCGAACCCGATCCCGTTCACCGGCCCGCCACCGCGTCGAGGTACGGGGTGGGGTCGAGCAGGCCCGCCGCGGCCCGTTCGGCCAGGTCGTGGACGGGGCCGCCGAAGACGCCGATGGCCACGGTGGCGGTCACCAGCAGCGCCGTGGGCACGATCATGAGCGCCGGGGACCCGGGCCCACGCGGCGCGTCGACCACCTCGGCGCCATCGGCGCCGGCCGCCCCGGGCGGCGCCCAGAACACGCCGACCCAGATCTTCACCATCGAGAACAGGGTGAGCAGGCTCACCAGGATGGCCACCGCGAGCACCCACCACTCCCGCTGCGCCGTGATGGCGGCCATGAGCGAGAACTTCGACACGAAGCCCGAGAGCGGAGGGATGCCGGTCAGGGCGAGCGCGGCCACGCCGAACAGGACCGCGATGACGGGGGCGGTCGTGGCCATGCCCCCGAGGCGGTTGAGGCGGCTGGAGCCGCTGTGGTGCTCGATCAGGCCCTCGGTGAGGAACAGCGCCGTCTTCACCACGATGTGGTGGACGAGCGAGATGATGACCGCGGCCAGGCCGGCCAGGTCGAACAGCCCGATGCCGATCACCATGTAGCCGATCTGGCCCACGATGTTGAACGACAAGATGCGCTTCACGTCGTCCTGGGCGATGGCGCCCAGCACGCCCACCACCATCGTGGCGGCGGCGATCCCGTAGAAGAGGCCGGCGGGGAGGGCGCCCTCGAACAACAGCGTCTGGGTGCGGATGATGGCGTACACACCCACCTTGGTGAGGAGCCCGGCGAAGATCGCGGTGACCGGCGAGGGTGCGGTGGGGTAGCTGTCGGGCAGCCAGAAGTAGAGCGGGAACAGGGCAGCCTTGATCCCGAAGACCACCAGGAGGAGCGCGGCGAGCGCGGCGCGCGTGCCGGCCGGCAGCTCGGGCACCCGCACGGCCAACTCGGCCAGGTTCACCGTGCCGGTGGCCGAGTAGGTGTAGGCCAGCGCGGCCAGGAAGAGCATCGACGCCAGGAGGCTGATCACGATGTAGGTCATGCCGGAGCGCACCTGCTCCAACCGCCCGCCCAGGGTGATGAGCACGTAGCTGGCCGTCAGCATCATCTCGATGGCCACGAACAGGTTGAAGAGGTCACCCGTGAGGAACGCGGCCGACACGCCGCCGGCCAGCACCAGGTAGACCGACTGGAAGCCCACGTGGTTGCGCTCGGCACCCGGCTGGCCGATGGCGTAGATCAGGACCAGCAGCAGCATCGCCGAGGCCACCACCAGCAGGAGCGCCGAGAGCCGGTCGGCCACCAGCGAGATGCCCATCGGAGCCGGCCACCCGCCCGCCTGCGAGCCCACCGGGCCCGAGCGGTCGACCTCCACGAGGATGGCCACCGCCACCCCCAGCACCGCGGTGAGCACGCTGATGCCCACCACCCGCTGGGCCCGGCGCGACCGGCCCACGAGGATCGACGTGCCGGCGCCCAGCAGGGGCAGCACCACGGGCAGGGCGAGGAGGACGTTCACCGGGCCGCCTCTCCGCCGTCGTCGTGACCGGGTGCGACCGTCGGCGCGTCGTCGTGACCGGGCGCAGCCACCGGCGGAGGACCGTCGGGGTCGGTGTCCGCGTCGGGGTCCCGGTGCTCCACCGCGGCGGCATCGAGCAGCTCGGCGTCGGTGTGGCCGTGGCGCGCCACCTGCCGGTCCTCGAGATCGTCGGCGATCTCGTCGTCGTGGGTGAGCAGCCAGCTCCGGTAGGCCAGGGCGAGGAGCAGCGCGGTGACGCCGAAGGCGATCACGATGGCGGTGAGGGCGAGGGCCTGGGGCAGGGGGTCGGCGAACCCGTCGCGGTCGCTGGAGCCGATGATCGGCGAGCGGCCCCGTCGACCCGCGGTGATGAGCAGCACGTTGGCGCCGTGGCCGATCAGGCCCACGCCGATGATGACGCGGGAGAGCTTGCGCTGGAGGACGAGGTAGGTGCCGATGCCGAACAGCGCGGCGGCGGTGAAGGCCAGGAGGATGCTCACGACGGTGCCTCCTCGCCGAGCGCCACGGCGCCCACCTCGTCGACCCGCTCCGCACCCAGCGGGAGGGGGTCGGGGCCCGGCACCACCGACTCCTCGAGGGTGTCGGCCACGGGGTCGTCGCCGAACGACTCGAACACCATCAGGGCCAGCCCGAGGATGGCCAGGTACACCCCGAGGTCGAACACGGCGGCCGACGAGAGGCTGACCTCCCCCAGGAGGGGCGCGTCGACCTTGCGGTAGGCGCTGCTGAGGACCGGGTCACCCACGAGCAGGGGAGCGGCAGCGACGGCCACCGAGAGCAGCAGCCCGCTGCCCAGCACCGTCCAGGGCCGCGCCCGCGAGAGGCGCCGGACCTCGTCGATGCCGCCGGCCACGTACCGCAGGGCCACCGCGGCGCCCGCGAGGATGCCGCCGACGAACCCGCCACCCGGCTGGTTGTGGCCGGCGAACAGGAGGTAGACCGAGCCCACGACGACCGCGGCGAAGACCACCCGCACCGACACGTCCAGGGTGACGAGGCGGCCGAGGCGGAGGGCGGGCGCGACCCGGTCGGCGTCGGGCGGCGGCTCGGCGGTGGCCACGAGCCCCGGGGCGCCGTCGGGGCGCGGGGTGCGACCGGGGCGACGTCCGGCGCGGGCCAGGGCCACGGTGCCGATGGCGGCCGAGGCCAGCACGGTGATCTCGCCCAGCGTGTCGAGAGCGCGGAAGTCGACCAGGATCACGTTGACCACGTTGCGGCCGTGGCCCAGTGGCTCGGCCAGCTCCACGTCGAGGTCCGAGGCGATGGTGGGGTGCTCCGGACCGGCCATCACCAGCGCCAGCACGAACACCGAGGCCGCCACCGACAGGGCCACGACGAGCCGGAGGGCGCGGCGGCCCCCGGTCATCACCGAGTCGACGGGCTGGTCGACGCCCCCCGCCGGTGTGGGGACGTGGTCGGGCCGGGCATCGGCGTCGGCGTCGACCCCCCGCCAGCTGAAGCGGTCGGGGAGGCGGCGCAGGACCAGCACGAAGAGCACCGTGGACAGGGTCTCGATGGCCACCTGGGTGAGCGCGAGGTCGGGGGCCCCTTGGACCACGAAGAGCGCGGCCATGGCGTAGCCGGTCACCCCGTAGAAGAGGGCGGCGGAGAACCGGCGGCGCACCACGGCCGAGGCCAGCGCGGTGCCCAGCAGGAGCACCGCCACCGGGAGGTGGGCCGGGGTGTCCACCCACGCCGGCCATCCCGGCCAGGAGGGGCCGGTGGTGAGCGCCCAGAGCGGGAGCGCGGCGGCGGTGAAGAGGATGACGCCCGCGTAGACGGGCAACGAGCCCGGCTGGGCCACCGAGGTGACGCGGTCGGCGAGCACGTTGAGGCCGCGCAGGGCGCCGACGTAGGCATCACCGCCATCGGGGAGCCGTCGACCCCGGGCCAGCACCCGGCCGACGCCCCGGCGGAGGCGGAACAGCACGAGGCCCGAGCCGATGGCCACCGCGGAGAGGGCGAGCGCTGGCTCGAGCCCGTGCCAGATGGCGAGGTGCACCCCGTGGGCCTCGGGGTGCAGGGCGGCCTCGGCGGCGCCGACGATGCCGTCGGCGAGCCCGGGCACCACGCCCAGGGCCACCGTGACCGCAGCGAGGGCCACGGCCGGCGCCAGGAACGCCGCCGACGGTCGGACCGCCGCGGGGGAGAGGTCGAGCGGTGCGGTGGCGCCCCGGCCCGACACCCCCCACGCGAAGCGGGCGCTGTACGCCGCGGTGAGGATCGCGCCGGCCGTGACCCCCACGACGCCGAGGGCACCGGGCCCGGGCGCGGCGTCGACGAAGGCGGCGAGCACCTCCTCCTTGGCGATGAAGCCGAACACCAGCGGGATGCCGGCCATGGAGGCCGCGCTCACGGCCGTCACCGCCAGGGTCGGCCCCCACCCCGTGGCCAGGCGCGGGATGCACCGCAGGTCCCGGGTGCCGAGCTGGTGGTCGACGATGCCCACCACGAGGAAGTTGGCGGCCTTGAACGCTCCGTGGGCGAGCAGGAGGGCGGAGCCGGCGGCCATCGCCGCGGGCGTGCCGATGCCGAAGGTGGCCACCAGGAAGCCCAGCTGGCTCACGGTGCCGTGGGCGAGGAGCACCTTGAGGTCGTGCTGGCGGAGCGCCCGGAGGCCACCCGCCACCATGGTGAAGAGGCCGACGCCCACCACCACCGGGCGCCACCACGCCACGTCCGGGGCGAACGCCGGCGACAGCCGGGCGATGAGGTAGACGCCGGCCTTCACCATGGTGGCGCTGTGCAGGTAGGCGCTCACCGGCGTGGGCGCCACCATCGCGCCCGGCAGCCAGGCGTGGAGCGGGTACTGCGCCGACTTGGCGAAGGCGCCGAGCAGGATCAGGGCCAGGGCCACCCCGACCGTGCCGCCCGTGGGCGGGTCGGCGAGGATCTCGCTGAGGCGGTAGGTGCCCGCCTCGGCGCCGAGCAGCAGGAACCCCCCGAGCATGGCGAGGGCCCCGGCCCCGGTCACCAGCAGGGCCTGGAGCGCCGCGGCCCGGGCATCGGCCCGGCGGTGGTCGTTGCCGATGAGGAGGAACGACGTGATCGACGTCAGCTCCCAGAACCCGTAGAGCACCAGGAGGTCGTCGGCCAGGACCAGGCCGACCATGGCCCCGCTGAACAGGACCAGCAGGCCCACCAGGCGGCCCACCCCCTCGCCCGAGGTCGGGAGGTAGCGACCCGCGTAGGCGAGGACCGCCACGCCGATGCCCGACACGAGGACGAGGAACAGCGCCGCGAAGCCGTCGAGGCGCAGGGCCAGCCCCACGCCGAGGGCCGGGAGCCAGCGGACCTGCTCGGTGGTGGCCGACCCGTCGCCCACCACGTCGGACCACCGCGTGGCGAGCCAGCCGAGGGTGAGGAGCGGCGCCGCCAGGGCCGGCCACACCGCCCGTCGACCGAGCCGGGCGCCCGCGGCCACGAGGGTGACGCCCACCCCGAGGTGCACCAGGAGGAGCAGGCTCACGGCGCGATCCGGGGCACCGGCGCGCCGGCGACGCGCCGCGCCGCGAGGGCGCGGCCGTCCCGCCGGCCGCGGGGGCCGCGCCGACAGCTCAGGGGCGGAGGTGGGGCAGGGGACATGGGGCGATCGGGATCGGGCCGACGATCAGGTCGACCGTCGGGCGGACGTCGGGGAGGACCAGCGGAGCCGGGCCCCGGCGGGGGGGGCGGGGGCGACAGGTCGCCACCTGCCCAGCGGCGCGGGGCTCGGTGCACGGGGCGCGGCGGGAGCGGTTCGGGGTGCGCCCGGGGACGGGCGCAGGGGGTGGGTCAGCGGGTGCGGCGTGGCGGGCCGCGCCCGGCGCGCACGGGCAGCGGCCGGGCCGGGCCCGGCCGGGGGGCGGCGAGGGCGGCGAGGCCCAGCGCCACCAGGGCGGCGGCGACCACCGGCACGGGCGGCACCGGTGGGGCATCGGGGAGGGCGCGCGCCCACGCTCGGTCGGCGCCGTCGGCCGAGCGCCGGTCGAGGACCGGTGCCGACGGGTGGGCGTGTCGGCGGTCGAGCGCCTCGGGCCGCCCGGCCGGGTCGCCGCCGCGCTCGCCGCCGAGCGTGAGGAGGCCCACCAGCACCAGCAGGGTCACGAGCGAGCCCACCGCGGCGCCGGGACGGCGGCGTCGGTGGGGCGCGGACATGGTCGTCAGCCTAGGGCCGGTTCGCGACCGCCCGGCCGGTCACGCGCCCGCCGGACGGTGCGATCGGCCTCTCGTGGACGGCCTCGACCGGGCGGCCGCGGGTTGGGGGGTGCTTGCATCAGGTGGGCCGGCCGGTCACGCTGGTCCGGATGGCCCTCACCGAGCGCGACAAGGCGATCCTCGATTTCGAGCGATCGTGGTGGGCCAACCCGGGTCGCAAGGACCACGAGGTGCGTGATCGCCTCGAGCTCTCCATGACCCGCTACTACGAGCTCCTCACCGAGATCCTCGCCGATCCCGATTCCCTTTCCCACGACCCGCTCCTCGTGCGCCGGCTCAAACGAGACCGAGACCGCCGCCGCCGAGAGCGCTTCGAACCCCGACCCGCGACCGAATGGCGGAGCCGATGACCGCACCACACCAACGAGCCGGTGGGCTCGACGCCAACGCCCGGGGGATCATGGTCCTCGTGGTGGCCGTCCTGATCGGGCTCCTGCTCCTCTGGAACACCGACGACTCCGACGGCGGCACCGACGTGGCCTCCGGCGGCGACACGACCACAACGGTCGACACGTCCGACCTCGGCTCCGACGACCCCGACCAGACCACCACCCCCGAGGAGGCCGGCGGCGAGACCACCACCACCGAGGCCGCCACCGAGGGCCGCGCCCCCGGCGAGGTCAAGGTCGTGGTGCTGAACAACGGCGGGCCCGCGGGGTCCGCCGCGCTGGGCACGGCCATCTTCGAGGACGCCGGCTACGTGATGGGCGAGCCGGCCAACGGCACCCCGCCGGAGCTCGAGGCCGCGGCCGCGGTCTACTTCGCCGAGGGCTACGAGACCGAGGCGGCCGCCGCCGCCAGCCTGATGGGCCAGCCGGCCGACATCGTGGCGCCCATGCCCGATCCGCTGCCCGGCCCCGGGGCCGACACGGCCAACCTGGTGGTCGTCATCGGCACCGAAGCGCCGCCCATCGGCGCTCCCGCCGAGACCACCACCACCGAAGCCGGCACCTGATCCCGGAACGGGCCGGCCACCCATGAGCGCAGCACCCGCCGAGCTCCGCGGCGCGGTCGCGCCGCTCGTGGCCGACCCGAGCCGCACGGCGCTGCTGTTCGACTTCGACGGCACGCTGTCGCCCATCGTCGACGACCCCGAGGCGGCGGTGCCGGCGCCGGGCGTCCTGGCCCACCTCGAGCAGCTGGCCGGCCGCTACCGGACGGTGGGCGCGGTGTCGGGCCGCCCGGTCGACTTCCTGGTGGCCCACCTCCCCTCCACGCTCGCCCTCTCCGGCCTCTACGGGCTGGAGTCGGTGGTCGACGGGGTGCGGGTCGACCGGCCCGGCCTCGCCGTGTGGCGCGAGCGCGTCGGCGCGGCGGTCGCCGACGCCCGCGAGCTGGCGCCCGCCGGGACGCGCGTCGAGTCCAAGGGCCTGTCGGCCACCCTGCACTACCGGGGTCGCCCGGAGCTGGCCGAGGCGGTGCTCCACCTGGCCGAGCAGCTGGCGTCCGAGTCGGGCCTGGAGGCCCGGGCCGCCAAGATGTCGGTGGAGCTGCACCCCCCGGTCGACGCCGACAAGGGCCTGGTGGTCCGAGAGCTGGCGGCCGGCGCCAGCGGGGTCCTCTACGCCGGCGACGACCTCGGCGACCTCCCGGCCTTCGCCGCCCTGGCCCAGCTTCGGGCGGCAGGCGTCACCACCGTGGCCGCCGCCGTCGAGACCCCCGAGCTGCCCGACGCCGTGCGGGCGGCGTCCGACGTGTTGCTGGCGGGCCCCGACGGGGTCGTCGACCTGCTGCGCGCCCTGCTCGGCTGACCGCCACCCCCGGGTCGGAGGCGGCGCGGAGCTGGCTCCTAGGGTGTCGGCCATGGGTGAGGACCGGCCGATCGTGATCGTCTCCAACCGCGGACCGGTGACCTTCGGGCTCGATGCGGCCGGTGAGCCCGTCGCCCGCCGAGGTGCCGGCGGCCTGGTGTCCGGGCTGTCACCGCTCGTGCGCGACACGCCCACGCTCTGGGTGGCCGCCGCGATGAGCGACGGCGACCGGGTGGTGGCCGAGCGGGGCCGCACCACCGCCGAGGGGTTCCGCGTGCGCCTCCTCGCCTTCGACGACGAGACCTGGCGGGCCCACTACGACACGGTCTGCAACGAGGCCCTCTGGTTCGCCCACCACGGCCTGTTCCACCCGGTCTACGAACCGGCGTGGCCGCCCGGCTGGGTGGAGGGCCCCTGGGCCGCCCACCGCCGGGTGAACGAGGCCTTCGCCGACGTGGTGGCCGAGGAGGCGCCGCTCGGCGCCGTCGTCATGGTGCAGGACTACCACCTGTGCCTCCTCGCCGGGCCCCTCCGGGAGCGCCGGCCCGACCTCCGCCTCGTCCACTTCTCGCACACGCCGTTCGCCACGCCGCTCTGGCTGCGCACCCTCCCGGAGCGGGCGCGGCGCGAGCTGGTGGTCGGCCTCGCGGCCCACCACGCGTGCGGCTTCCACTCCGACCGCTGGGCCGCCGACTTCGAGGCCTCGTGCCGAGACGTGGGCGTCTCGGTGCCGCCACGGTTCGTGTCCCCGCTGGGTACCGACCCCGACGACCTGGCGGCCACCATCGCCTCACCGGCCGCGGTGGCCGCGTCCGACGAGCTCGACGAGCTGGTGGGCGACCGCCAGTTCCTGGTGCGGGTGGACCGCATCGAGCTGTCGAAGAACGTGCTGCGCGGCTTCGACGCCTTCGCCAGCCTGCTCGAGACCGAGCCCCACCGACGGGGCCGGGTGATCTTCGGGGCCTTCGTCTACCCGTCGCGGGCGGGCGTGGCCGCCTACGACCGCTACCGCGAGGCCGTCTCGGCGCGCGTGGCGGAGATCAACGAGCGGTTCGGCACCGACGACTGGACCCCGATCCTCTACGACACCGACGACGACTACCCGCGCTCGATGGCGGCGCTGGCCCGGGCCGACGTGGTCCTCGTCAACCCCATCCGCGACGGGCTGAACCTGGTGGCCAAGGAGGCCATGGTGATCAACCAGCGCCACGGCCAGCTGGTGCTGTCGCCGGAGGCCGGGGCGTGGGACGAGCTGGGCGTGGCCGCGTGGCGGGCCGAGCCCTTCGACGTGGGGGCCACCGCCCGCGCCATCGGTGCGGCGCTGGACGCCCCCGAGGAGGAGCGGATCCGCCGGGCCGACGAGCTGCGCCAGGCGTCGCTCGCCCGGGTCCCCGCCACCTGGCTGGCCGACCAGCTCACCGCCGCCGACTGATCCCGCTCGAGCCGGTCCGGCGGCGGCCGCAGCCGCCACCACGACCGTGGCGCGGGCCGTCCCGGTGGTCGGGCACCATGGACGGGTGCGCATCCTGGCCGCCCCCGACAAGTTCCGTGGCACCGCCACGGCCGTCGAGGTGGCCGCCGCCATCGCCGCGGGCGGGCGGGTCGTGGGGGCCACCACCCGCGAGGTGCCGATGAGCGACGGCGGCGAGGGCTTCCTCGACGTGTTCGGCGGCGCGAACCGCACGAGCCTCGTCACCGGCCCCCTGGGCGACCCCGTCGAGGCCGGGTGGCGCATCGCCAGCCGGGTGGCGGTGATCGAGATGGCCCGGGCGTCGGGCCTGGCGCTCGTCGGGGGCGCCGAGGGGAACGACCCGATCGCCGCGGCCACGGCGGGCACCGGTGAGCTCATCGTCGAGGCCCTCGATGCCGGCGCCCGACGCATCTTCGTGGGCCACGGCGGCTCGGCCACCACCGACGGCGGCCTGGCGGCCCTCCGCGCCCTGTTCCCGACGGCGCGCCTGCGGGGTGTCGAGCTCATCGCCGCGGTCGACGTGCACACCCCGTTCCTCGAGGCCGCCGACGTCTTCGGGGCCCAGAAGGGGGCAACGCCCAGCCAGATCGAGCTCCTCCGGCGCCGCCTCGAACGCCTGGCCCAGGTGTACCTCGAGGACTACGGCGTCGACGTCACCACCATCGCCGGCGCCGGTGCCGCGGGGGGCCTCGCCGGTGGCCTGGCCACGGTGGGGGCCACGATCGAGTCGGGGTTCGAGCTCATCGCCGACGAGCTCGACCTGGCCGAGGCCATCGAGCAGTCCGACCTGGTGGTCACGGGCGAGGGCTTCGTGGACGCGGCGTCCTTCCAGGGGAAGGTGGTGGGCGGGATGGTGGACCTGGCGGCCGAGTTCGGGGTGCCCCTCCTCGTGGTGGCGGGCGAGGTCTTCGACGGGGTCGACGACCGGGTCGAGGCCGTGAGCCTCGTGCAGCGCTTCGGGCGGGAGCGGGCCATGACCGACACGCTCACGTGCATCGCCGACGTGGTGACCGCCCACCTCGGCTGACCGCCACCCCGTGGCGTGCCTAGGGTGCCCGAGATGACCGATCTCGCAGCGCTCGACGCCACCGACCAGGCCGCCCTCGTCCGCTCCGGCGAGCTCACCGCCGCCGAGGCGGTCCAGGCCGCCATCGACCGGGCCGAGCAGGTGGGCGACCAGCTCAACGCCATCATCCACCCGCGCTTCGAGCGGGCCCTCGCGGAGGCCGCCGAGCCGCTCGGCGACGGGCCCTTCGCCGGCGTGCCGTTCGTCCTGAAGGACCTCGACGGGGTGGCGGCGGGCGAGCCGCTGCACGCCGGCACCCGCTTCCTGCGCGACCACGGCTACGTGGCGACCACCGACTCCGAGCTGACGGCCCGCTTCCGGAGGGCCGGCCTGGTGGTGATCGGCCGCACCAACACCCCGGAGCTGGGCCTGGTGACCACCACCGAGCCGCTCGCCCACGGACCGAGCCGCAACCCGTGGGACCCCGAGCGCTCCACCGGCGGGTCGAGCGGCGGATCGGCCGCCGCGGTGGCCGCCGGGATCGTGCCCATGGGCCACGCCGGCGACGGTGGCGGGTCCATCCGCATCCCCGCCGGCGAGTGCGGCCTGGTCGGGCTCAAGCCGTCCCGGGGACGCATCACCACCGGCCCCGAGCTGGGTGAGGCGTGGGCCGGCCTGGTGTCGCGGCTGGCCGTGACCCGATCGGTGCGCGACACCGCCGCCCTGCTCGACGCGGTGGCCGGGCCGGGCGTCGGCGACCCCTACTGGGCGCCGCCGCCCACCCGCGCCTACGCGTCCGAGTTGGGGGCCGACCCCGGTCGACTGCGGATCGGCTGGGTGGCCCAGCCGCCCGACGGGTCGTTCACGACCGATCCGCAGGTGGCGGCGGCCACCGAGGCCACCGCGTCGCTGCTGTCGTCGCTCGGCCACCAGGTCGAGGAGGCCCACCCCCGCGCGCTCGCCGAGGGGGCCCACCTCGAGCACTTCCTGGTGGCCTACAGCGCCTGGGTGGCGCGCGAGCTCGATCACCTGAGCGAGCTGGTGGGCGCCCCGCTGACCGAGGACGGCTTCGAGCCCGGCACCTGGGCCATCGCCGAGGGCGGGCGGGCGGTCACGGCCGCCCAGTACCTGCGGGCGCTCGAGGGCCTGCACGCGGCCACGCGGCAGATCGTGGCGTGGTGGGAGGTGGACGGGTTCGACCTCCTGCTGACGCCCACCATCGCCGAGCTGCCCCCCACCCTCGGCCAGTTCGCCGCTACCGCGGACGACCCGCTCGCCGGCGTCTTCCGGTCGACCCCGCTCGTCACCTTCACCGCGCCGTTCAACGTCACCGGCCAGCCGGCGATCTCCCTGCCGCTCCACCAGAGCGCCGAGGGCCTGCCCATCGGCATGCAGCTGGTGGCCGCGCCGACCCGCGAGGACGTCCTGGTGCGGGTGGCCGCCCAGCTCGAGGCGGCCCGGCCCTGGGCCGACCGCCGTCCGCGCGTCTGGACCGGCTCGGCCGACTGACCGGCTCGCGGGCGAGCGAGCCGGTCAGTCGGGTCAGCCCGCGGCGCCGACGGCCGCCTGCTGCTCGCGGAGGCGGGTGCTGCGGTGCACCGGGTCGGGGTCGAAGTGGGGGATGACCTCACGGCCGAACAGCTCGGTGGCCTCCAGGACCACGTCGATCGGGACCTCCTGCGAGAGCATGCCGAACGTGAGCTGATCGGCGCCGACGTCGGCCCAGCGCTGCACCACCCGGCGGCACTCCTCGGGGTCGCCGATCGCCAGCTCGCCCAGCTGGACCGCCACCCCCACCTCCTCGGCGCTGTAGGGCTCGCACAGCTCGGGCCACACGGGGGTGCCCTCGGGTCGGGGGAAGGTGTCGAGGTACCGGAACAGCAGGCTCTTGTGGTAGTGGCCGCGGGCGTCGGCCATGATCCGCCGGGCCCGCTCGCCGTCCTCGAGGCACAGCATCGACGACGTCACCATCACGTTGTCGTTGACGTAGGCGCCCACCGGCTCGGCGTTCGCGATCTCGCGCTTGTAGGTCTCGATGAGCGGCGCCAGCTCCTCCGACAAGCCGGTGGTGAAGCACAGCACCCCCACGCCCAGCCGGGCGGCCTTGGCGAACGTCGACGGGCTGCCGGCCGCCACCCACAGCGGCGGGTGGGGCTGGGTGAGGGGCTTCGGCAGCACGTTGCGGGGCGGCATGGTGAAGAACCGACCGTCGAAGCCGGGGTACGTGCCCGGACGCCACATCTTGACGATCTCGGGGACGGCCTCGTCGAACATGGCCTTGGTGAGCTCGGGGTCGGTGATGCCGAAGCCGGCCTGCTCGGTGGTGGAGGAGCCCCGGCCCATGCCCAGCTCGAAGCGGCCGTCGCTCAAGATGTCGAGCATGGCCGCGCGCTCGGCCACCCGGGCGGGGTGGTTCACCGGTGGCGTCACGTTCATGATCCCGGAGCCGAGGTGGATGCGCTCGGTCACCGCCGCGCAGTAGCCGAGGAAGCTCTCGTTGGCCGAGAGGTGCGAGTACTCCTCGAGGAAGTGGTGCTCGGTGGCCCAGAGGTACTTGAAGCCGGCGCGATCGGCCGCCTTCACCCACTCGATCTCCTCCTTGAAGCGCCGGACCTCGGCCGCCGGCCCCTCGGCCTCGACCATCGATGCCGGTACGTAGGCGCCGTTGAAGATCCCGAACTCCATGCCGTCCCCTTGCCGCAGGTCAGACCTGACGGCTCGTCAGGTTGGGCCGGACCCTAGCGAGGCCGTCGCGACGGTGCCGGGCGGCGCCCCGCCGGCGGTTGGTCCCAGGGGTGGGGTCGGCCGATAGGGTCGCGGGCGACAACCGAACCCGGGGAGCTCGAGAGACATCGGGCTGAGAGGACGGCTGGCCACTGGCCCTCGCCGTCGACCCGTGAACCTGATCTGGGTAATGCCAGCGGAGGTAGCTCATGTCCACGTCCCCCTCGTCACCGATGCCGGTCGCGGTCTCTCGAACACGCCGACCGGCCGGCCCCGCTCGGACCGGGGCGCTGCTCGCCCTCGTGCTGGTGGCCGGCCTCCTGGGCGCCTGCACCGACGACCCGGAGGAGGCCGCGAGCCCCCCGCCCGCAGCTGGCGGCGCGTCCGCCGACGGCGCCGCGTCGTGCACGCCCGACGACCTCCCCACCGCGGTCGACCCGGCCGCCGTGGACGACGCCGACACCGACGGCACCACCGTGAAGCTGGTGACCCACGACTCCTTCGCCACCTCCGACGGCATCTTCGACGCCTTCACCGCGGACACCGGCATCGAGGTGGAGCTGCTCACCACCGGAGACGCCGGGACGTTGGTGAGCCAGTCGGTCCTCACCGCCGGCGAGCCGGTGGCCGACGTGCTCTTCGGGATCGACACCACCTTCTTGTGCCGGGGCACCCGTGCCGGGGTCTTCACGCCCTACGAGTCGCCCGCGCTCGTCGACGTGCCCGACGACCTCGAGCAGGCGCCCGACCACCTCCTCACGCCCATCGACGTGGGTGACGTCTGCCTCAACTACTCGAAGGCGGCGTTCCCCGACGCCTCCGACGCCCCGGCCGGCCTGGCCGACCTCACCGAGCCGGCCTTCGCCGACGCCTTCGTCACCGAGAACCCGGAGACCTCCTCGCCGGGCTTCGCCTTCCTGCTCGCCACCATCGCCACCTTCGGGGAGGAGGGGTGGGAGGCCTACTGGGAGGACCTCCGCGAGAACGGCCTCGAGGTGGACGCCAGCTGGGACCAGGCCTACAACGAGACGTTCGGGGCCGGTACCGGCGATCGCTCCATCGTGACCTCGTACGCCTCCAGCCCGGTGGCCGACGTGCTCTACGCCGACCCGCCCCGGTCCGAGCCGGCCATCGGCGTGGTCCCCGACGCCTGCTTCCGCCAGGTCGAGTTCGCCGGCATCCTGCGGGGGACCGACCACCCCGAGGCGGCGGCCGCGCTGATCGACTTCCTCCTGTCGCCGGCGTTCCAGGAGGACATCCCCCTGAACATGTTCGTGGAGCCGGTGAACGAGCGGGCCGCGCTGCCGGCCGACTTCGAGGCCCACCGCACGACGATCGCGAATCCGCTCACGCTCGACCCGGCCGCGATCGAGGCCGGTCGCGACCGGTGGACCGAGCGGTGGACCGAGATCGTGCTGCGATGACCGCACGCGGCCGGCCGGCGTGGCGGCGCCTCGCCTGGCCGGCCGTGGCCTCGGTGCCGGTGCTCTTCCTCGCCCTCTTCTTCGCGTTCCCGGTGGGCACGATCATCGGGCGGGGGATCACCGACGGATCGGTCCTCGACGTGCTGCGACGTCGCTCCACCGGCCAGCTGCTCTGGTTCACCGTCTGGCAGGCGGCGGCGTCCACGGTGCTGACGATGGCGGTGGGCCTGCCGGCGGCCTGGGCGGTCGCCCGGGTCGACCTCCCGGGCCGCCGCCTGCTCCGGGCCCTGGTCCTGGTGCCCTTCGTGCTCCCCACCCTGGTGGTGGGCGCCGCGCTGCGCGCCACCTTCGAGCGGTTCGGCCTCGACGGGAGCGGCGGCGGGCTCCGCCTCCAGGACACGGTCTGGGCGATCCTGCTGGCCCACCTGGTCTTCAACGTGGCGGTGGTGGTGCGGGTGGTGGGCGGCTACTGGGCCTTCCTCGACCCCCGCGCCGGCGAGGCGGCGCGGGTGCTCGGCGCGAGCCGGTGGCGGGTGGCCCGGTCCGTGGTGGCGCCCCGGCTGGCGCCCGCGCTGTGGAGCGCGGCGGGGATCGTGTTCCTGTTCTGCTTCACCTCGTTCGGGGTGATCCTCACCGTCGGCGGGCCCGGCCGGCCCACGGTGGAGACGGAGATCTGGCGCTACGCCACCCAGCGGACCGACTTCGCCACCGCCGCCGCCCTCGCCATCCTGCAGCTGGCCACCGTGGTGGTGCTGGTCCTGGCGGTCAACCTGCTCGAGCGCCGCACCTCCACCGGCGCGGCCGCTCGCCGTCCGGTCCCACCGGCCCGGGTGCGGTCCTGGCGCCGCCGGCTGGAGGTGGTGGCCGCCCTCGGGCCGGCGCTGGCGCTGGTGGTGGTCCCGCTGGTGGTGCTCGTGGAGCGCTCCCTGGCGGTCGGGGACGGCCACGGCCTGGCCAACTACCGGGCCCTCGGCCGCACCACCGACAACGGCCTGTTCGTGGCGCCGCTCACGGCCGTCGCCAACTCGCTCCTCTACGCCGCGGCGGCCGCCGCGGTGGCGGTGGTGGTGGGGGGCCTGGCGTCGGTGGTGGTGGTGCACGCCGGTCGGCGCCCGGGCCGGGCCCTCGACCTGGCGCTGATGGTGCCGCTCGGCACCTCCGCGGTCACCCTCGGGTTCGGCATGCTGCTCGCCCTCGACGAGCCGCCGTTGGACCTGCGGAGCTCCCGGGCCATCGTGCCCATCGCCCAGGCGCTCGTGGGCATCCCGTTCGTCGTCCGCTCGACGGTGCCGGCCCTGCGAGCCGTCGATCCCCGCCAGCGGGAGGCGGCCTCGGTCCTCGGGGCCTCGCCCGTGCGGGCTCGGCTCGCCGTCGACGGGGCGGTGGTCGGCCGCACGCTCCTGGTCGGCGCCGCGTTCGCCTTCGCCATCTCGCTCGGCGAGTTCGGCGCCACCTCGTTCCTGGCCCGGCCCGATGCCCCCACCGTCCCGGTCGCCCTCTTCCGGCTCCTCGGCCAACCGGGCGCCGAGCTGCGCGGCCAGGCCATGGCCCTGGGCACGGTGCTGGCCGCGCTCACCGCCGTCAGCGTGCTGGTGATCGAGCGGCTCCGCCCGAGGGACGCGCTCGGGTGGTGAGCGCAGGAACGGGAACGGGAGCGGGGACCGGTGAGGGCCTGGCGGCCGACGGCCTCTCGCTGCGCTTTGGAGCCACCGCGGCCGTCGACGACGTCACCCTCGCCGTGGCGCCGGGCGAGGTGGTCGCCCTGGTGGGCCCGAGCGGGTGCGGGAAGAGCACGCTGCTCCGCCTGCTGGCCGGGCTCGAGGCACCCGATGCCGGCCGGGTGGCCTGGGGCGGGCGCGACCTGACCCGCCGGCCACCCGACGGGCGCGGCTTCGGCCTCATGTTCCAGGACCACGCCCTCTTCCCCCACCGCACGGTGGGGGAGAACGTCGGGTTCGGCCTGCAGGTGCAGCGGGTGGCGCCCCCGGCGCGCCGCCAGCGGGTGGCCGAGGTGCTCGAGCTGGTGGGGCTGGCCGGCTTCGAGGGCCGCACCATCGACACCTTGTCGGGCGGGGAGGCGCAGCGGGTCGCCCTGGCCCGGTCGCTGGCGCCGTCGCCCCGCCTGCTGATGCTCGACGAGCCCCTGGGCTCGCTCGACCGCACCCTGCGGGAACGGCTCGCCCACGATCTGCGCGCCGTCCTCACCGGCCTGGGCACGGCCGCCATCCTCGTCACCCACGACCAGGAGGAGGCCTACGCGGTGGCCGATCGGATCGTCGTGATGCGGGCCGGTCGCCTGGTGCGCGACGGCCCGGCCGCCGACGTCTGGCGCCACCCCCGCCTCGAGTTCGTGGCCCGCTTCCTCGGCCACGACAACGTGCTCGATGCCCCCACCGCCGCCGCGCTCGGTGTCGGCGACGGCTCGTGCCCGGTGGTGGTGCGGGAGGCGGCCATCGGGCTCGTGGGCGCCGACGACGCCGGTGCGGGCGGCCGCGCCGCACGGGTGGTCGACGTGCGCTTCCGGGGCGCCACCTCCCGGGTGACGCTGGAGGTGGCGGGCGCGGACGGCGGGGTGCTGCTCGCCGTCCACCTCGCGGAGCCCCCGCCGCTCGGTCCCACCGCCGTGGTGCTGGACCCGTCGCAGGTCGAGCCCCTCGACCGCTCGACCTGACGGCCCGCAGCCGGAGGCGCCCGGTGGGTCAGGCCTCGGTGGCGGGTGCCCCGTGGCCGGCGTCGCCCTCGTGGTCGCCGACCTCGTCGTCGTCGTCGACCTCCTCGATGGCCTCGGCCAGGCCGGCGAGGGCGGCGTCGAGCGACTCGAACCGGCCGACCGCCTCCAGCTCGCCGTCCTCGGTGGGGTCGTAGAGGTCGAAGGTGGTGGGCCCCACCCGGTACAGGCTGAGCAGGCCGTCCTCCACCTGCAGCACCGCCACGGGGGGGCCGTCGGGCAGGCCTTCCACCAACGGCACCGGGTCTTCCAGGTGCAGGTCGGCGCCCTGCAGGCGGATGAGGTCGAGGGCGTCGGCGAAGGTCTGGAAGCGCCCGAGCTCGAAGGCCCCCTCGTCGGACACGGTGACCACCGAGAGGAGCTCGTCCTCGCTGCCGTCGTCCATGATCCCGAAGCTCTGGTCGAGGCCGACCAGCTGGAAGATCATGCCGTCCTCCTGGCCGAGGACCTCCTCGACGCGGGCGATCTGCTCCTCGGTGGGCTCCAGGAACTCGAACTCGAACTCCTCGATGGCGCGCACCTCCTCGGGCCGCAGCACGATCGGGTTGGCCCGATCGGGCGCGGTGAGCAGCTCGCCCTGGGCCAGGACCTTGTGCTTGGCGAGCTTGTCGACCGAGATCGGCTTGGTCAGCGGGAGCAGCTCCACCTCGGCGTAGAGCTGGGCCGTCTCGGTCCCGTCGGGGCCCTCCAGCTCCACGAGGGTGGGCGGGGCGACCACCTCGCCGATGGCCCAGATGCCCACGACCTTCGAGGTGTCGGAGGCGAAGAGGAAGCAGGGCTGGCCGGCATCGAGGAGGTCGGTGCGGTCGTTGGCCTCGACGGGGAACCGGAACACCTGGCCGTACTCGGCGAGGGTGGCGGCCACGTCGAAGGTGCCCGGCTCGGCCCGGAGCACCCACCCGCCGATCGGCTTGCCGTCGTCGGTCCGAGCTCGGTCGCTCATCGCTGCCTCCAGTGCTGCGCGGCCGTGTGGCCGCACGAGAAGTTCTTACCACCCGGGCGCCGGGCCCCCGATCGGGTCATCCGACGAGGTTGTCCGAATTGTCGTTCAAACATCGCGGCGGATCGACCGATAGGGAGAAGGTGCAGCTGCTCGTCCTCCGTGCCCGCTCCTCGTGTGCCCTCTGCCGGAGCAAGCTGCCGCCCCGCACCGAGGCCTGGCAGCGCGCCGATGCCGGCGACGTCATCTGCGTGACCTGCGAGCGCATGGAGCGCGCGGCCGACACCCCACCCGCCCCTGCTGCGGTGCAGGGCCCCCCGCCGGTCACCCCGCCGCCCGTCGAGCGCGCCGTCGAGCCCGTGGCCGTCGAGCCCGTCGCCGTCGCCCTGCCGCCCGTCGAGCCGGTCGAGCCGGTCGCCGTCGAGCCGGTCGAGGTCGCCCCGCCGCCCGTCGAGCCCGTCGCGGTCGAGCCGCCGCCGGTCGCCCGCTCGGCTCGGCCCGCGTCGACCACGGCGCGGGTGGCGAAGACCCGGGTGCCGAAGACCCGGGTGCCGAAGGCGCCGACGTCGAAGACCCGGGTGCTGAAGGCATCGGAGCCGCGGACCCGGGTGCCGAAGGAGTCGGTCCCGAAGGCGTCCGCTCCGAAGGCGCCGGCCTCCCCGGTGTCGAGCGTCCAGGCTGCCGGCCCCACCGACGAGGATCAGGTCGGCGGCCCCGCCCCTGCGGACGCCCCGACGCCCGCCGCCGGTCAGGCGCCGCCCTCGGTGCCGGTGCACCACGCCTCGCCGGTCCCGGTGGCCATCGAGCCGGCGGGCGACGCCGCCACCGCCGACCGCGCGCCCCAGGACCCCGGCTCCTCCAAGGTGGCCCTGCTCCGCCCGAGCGCCGCGGCGGGGCCCACCGACATCCCCCGTGCCGACAACGTGTTCGATCGGGTGCTCGTCACGCCGGGCGAGGTGCCCACGCTCGACCCGGCCATGGCCCTCCCGATCCGCCGGGGCGACGTGGGCGAGGGGCGCGTCGGCCAGACCCTCGAGGGGGCACGGATCCAGGGCCTCGAGGTCCTCCACGGCGTGCGCCTCACGGCCGGGACCGGGGTCATCGACCACCTCGTCGTGTCGGCCAACGGCCTGTGGGTGGTCGGCGCCGTCCCCGTGCTGGACGGTCGCCTCGAGCGGCGCGACCTGGGCGACTGGTTCAACGCCGACCCCCGGCTGTTCGTGGCCGACGACGACCGGTCCGAGCTGGTCGCCGTGGTGCGGCGCCAGGTCGAGGCGGCGACGGCGGTGCTGGCTCGGGGCTCGTTCTCCGACATCCCGGTCCGGGGCGTCCTGTGCTTCGGGTCGGTCCAGCCCGGGTGGGTGAAGCAGCCCTTCGTCCTCGACGGGGTCTCGGTCACCTGGCGGAGCAAGCTGGTGGAGCCGATGTTGAGCCCGGTGCTCGTGGACCTGCGGAGCCGGACGGCGCTCCTGCACGCCCTGGCCGCCTCGGTGGTCGCCTCGGACGGGGCCGCGGGCGATCCCTCCCGCCAGGTGGGCTGACCGCCGGACCCACGACGGCCCAGGGCCCAGTGTCTGGGGCCTAGGGCCGATCGGGGCCGGGGCGGTCCCCGCCGATCAGGTCGTCGGGTGCCTCTGCCGGCGGGGCGGTGATCTCCCATCGGCCCCGCTGCTTCTCGAAGCGCCACCAGGCGCCGGCGCGGGAGAGCCGGAGCTGGAAGCCGGGGCCGGTGATGCGGGTGTTGTTGACGGTGAGCACCGAGGTCGAGACCCCGGCCTCCTCGACGCTCGCTCGCGCCGCCGCCATGGTGGCCACCGGGGGGCGCCACGCCGCCTCGTCGAGCACCGCCAGGCCGGCTTCGCCGCCGTGGCGCCAGGCCAGGGCCCGGTGGGTGAGGTCGCCCCGCGACCGGGGTGGCTGCGACGCACCGCCCGCCGCAGCGCCGAGGTCGAGCCCGGCCGCGCCGCGGCGGGCCTGGTCGGCGTCGCGGGCGAGGGCCAGGGCGCTGTCACCGTCGCCGCGCAGCTGGTCCCAGGCCCGGCGGGCGGCGTCGGTGGCGAGCAGGAGCAGCCCGGGCGTGTCGAAGGGGGCCGAGGCCGGTGGGTCGGCCGGCCAGGCGGCCGGGGATCCCGGCTGCGCCGGCGGGTCGGGGAGCGCGGGCAGCGGTGGTCGGGTGCGGTCCCAGGCCTCGCGAGCGAGCTCCCCGGGGTCGACGCCGCCGCCGCTCGGGCCACCGGCCGCGATCGCGGCCAGGGCCTCGGCCTCCGGGTCGTGGTCGGTGGCCGGGCCGGGCACCCGGGTCCGGCGGTGCTCGCGGAGCTCGGCGAGGAGCGCCTCGCGGGTGCGGCCGCGGAGGGCGAAGAGCTGGAACGGGTCGTCGTCGAGCGCCTCGGCCACCAGGTAGGCCACCGCGGCGGCGTGCTTGCAGGTGTGGGCCGCGTCGGGGCACGAGCAGCGGGGCTTCAGGTCGCCCTTGGTGGGGAGCAGCTCCACCCCGGCCTCCCGGGCGTCGTCGACCACGCCGGGCTCCAGGTCGCCGTCGAGGAGGGCGGCGGTGTGCCCCGCCTTGTCGGCGATGGTGGCGACCACCTTGGCCCACTCGTCGTCGCCGTAGGTGCGGACGCCGATGTGGGTGCGGTAGTTGAGCCGCCGGCTGCCCCGCACCGAGGCCACGACCATGCCGGGCTCCAGGGTGAGGCTGGTGACCCGGTCCTGGCGGGCGTAGGTGCGGCCGCGGGGCAAGCGGTTGGGGTCGAGGGCGGCCCGCTGCTCGAGCGCGTCCACCCAGGCCCGACCCCACCAGGTGTGGCCGAACTGCTCGGCCATCAGCCGTAGCCCCCGTCGTCGCTGCCCAGCGCCACCAGGGCGCGCAGGTCGTCGTCGGCCAGCTCGCCCACCCAGCCCTCGCCGGTGGTGACCACCGAGTCGGCCAGGGTGCGCTTGGCGTTGAGCATCTGGGCGATGCGGTCCTCCACCGTGCCCTCGCAGATCATGCGGTGGACCTGGACGGGCCGGTCCTGGCCGATGCGCCAGGCCCGGTCGCTGGCCTGGTCCTCCACCGCGGGGTTCCACCAGCGGTCGAAGTGGACCACGTGGGTGGCGCGGGTGAGGTTCAAGCCGGTGCCGCCCGCCTTGACCGAGATGACCAGCACGGGGGTCTCCCCGGACTGCAGGCGGTCCACCATCTCCTGGCGCCGGGCCAGGGGCACCGAGCCGTGGAGGAACTCGACGGGCCGGTCCGGCGCCTCGAGGTGGCGCTGCAGCAGGTGCCCCATGGTGACGAACTGGGTGAACACCAGCACCGACTCGCCCTCGGTGACGATGGTGTCGATCAGCTCGGTGACGGCATCGAGCTTCCCCGACCGCCCGGGCAGCGGGCCGCCCTGGTGCAGGAACTGGGCCGGGTGGTTGCAGATCTGCTTGAGGCCGCTGAGCAGCTTCAGCACCAGGCCCCGCCGGGCCATGCCCTCGGCGTGCTCCACCTGGTCCATGGTCTCGTCGACCATCGCCGCGTACAGGGTGGCCTGCTCGGCCGTGAGGTTGACGATGCGGTCGGTCTCGGTCTTCGGCGGCAGCTCGGGCGCGATGCCCGGGTCGATCTTCCGGCGGCGCAGCACGAACGGGCGCACCAGGCGGGCGAGGGCCGACGCCGCCTCGGCGTCCTGGTCGCGCTCGACCGGGATGGCCACCTCGTGGCGGAACCGGTCGAGGGGCCCGAGGAGCCCGGGCGTCGTCCAGTCGAGGAGCGCCCAGAGATCGACCAGCCGGTTCTCCACCGGCGTGCCCGTGAGGGCGAACCGGGCGTCGGCGGGGATGGTGCGGATGGCCCGGGCGGTGCGCGACAGGGGGTTCTTGATGGCCTGCGCCTCGTCGGCGGCCACCAGGCCCCACGGCACCCGGGCCAGGGCCTCGGCCTGACGACGGACCACGCCGTAGGTGGTGACCACGATGGCGTCGGGGGGCAGGTCCTCGAGGTTGCGGCTGGTGCCGTGGAACCGGACCACCGGCACGGACGGGGCGAAGCGGGCCGCCTCCCGTGACCAGTTGGCCACGACCGACACCGGGCAGATCACCAGCGTCGGCTTGCCGAGCGGACGGCGCAGGAGGTGGAGGGCGAGGAGCTGGACGGTCTTGCCTAGGCCCATGTCGTCGGCGAGGACCCCGCCGAAGCCGATGTCGGCCATGTTGGAGAGCCACGACACGCCCTGTCGCTGGTAGGGCCGGAGCACCGCCTCCAGGTCGGCCGGCGGCTCGACGTCTCGCTGCTCCTCCACCTGGCGGAGCCGCTCGGCCAGGGTGGCGATCGGCCCCTCCACGGTGGCCGCCACGGTGTCGCCGTCGACGATCAGGTCACCGCCGAGCGCGGCGGCCAGGGCGGCCCCGGCCGACACCTTGTGGCGGGTGCGGAGGCGGGTCAGCCGCTCGGGGTCGGCCCGCACCCAACGGCCGCGCAGGCGCACCACCGAGCGCTTCGCGGTGGCCAGCTCGTGCAGCTCGTCGTCGGTCAGCCGCTCGCCGTCGACGGTCGCGGTCCAGCGCAGCTCGCACAGGCCGTCGAAGCCGAGCCCGGCGGCGCGATCGGCGGTGGGCGCGGCGCTGGTCACCGTCGGGGACACCTTCACCGGGGCCAGCAGGCCGGCCGGCCAGAGGACGTCGATGCCGCTGCCGGCGAGGTCGTCCGCGATCGGACCGAGCAGGTCGTCGACCTCGGCCGCGGCGAGCTCGAGCGCTTCGGGCCGGGCCTCCTCGAGCAGCCGGGCCACGGGGGCCCACACCCGAGCTCCCCGCCGCAGGGCGAGCAGGACCTCGTCCTCCACGCCGTGGCCGAACCGCTCCAGCACCCCCTGCGGCGCCCGCCAGAGCTCGGCGGCATCGAGCACCAGGCTCGGGTCGGTCCGACTGCTGATCTGGAGGACGGCCCGGAACCCGTCGTCGTCTCCCGGTGTCGCCCGGCGGCCCGCGACGACCGGCGCTCGGGGCTCGGTCTCGGCCATCGCCCGGGCCGTGCCGTCGTCCGGCGCCCCCGGGTCCTCGGCCCCACCCGGGCCGGAGGCAGCGGCGAGCTCGTCGGTGTCGTCGGCCTCGGCCTCGGTGTCGACCGCGACCTCGACCTCGAGGCCGATGTCGGTCTCGCCGACCGGGGAACGAGCGTCACCGGTGACCACGCGCAGGGAGACGGCGATGCCGCTCGTGGTGGCACTGGCCGCGGTCGCCAGCCAGCTGGCCGATCCGGCCACCACGACGCGCTGGCGGGCGGCGAAGGCGGCGTGCCCGGCGGCGTCGGCCGCCGCAGCGGTCCGCACGTAGGCGTCGGCCACCGCGTCCCGGTAGCGGGCCAGGAGCCACGCCGGCGAGGCCACCCGTCGCGGGGCGACGCCGGGGACCTCGGTGGCGTGCGCACGCGCGGGGAGCGCCTCGGCGAGCGCCTGCCAGTGCGCCACGTCGCCGGCGTCGAGCGGGCCGAGCCGCCAGACGTCGGTGCCGTCGACGTCGGCGGTGGGCAGGAGGCGCCCGCGGGCCACCAGGTGCAGGGCCGCCCGCGTGGCGTGGGCCCAGGCGAGGGTGGACGGGGCGGCCGGGGCGCCGGCGGGCAGGGCGACCAGGGCGTCGACCGCCGCCGGCACGGGCACCCAGGTCACGGGCACCCGGCAGCGGCGGAGGCGGGTGCCACTCGGCACGACGAGGTCGAGGTGGCCGAGGTGATCGAGGTCGGCGTCGTCCCGCTCGGCGTCGTCCCGCTCGGGGTCCGGGGTCGGCCGGTGGGCATCGGGGCCGAGTGGGAGGTCGGCGACGGTCGTGGTGGGGCGGACGGGATCGGCCACCGGGTCGAAGCGGCCGTCGCCGGGCCGGGGCAGATCGCGGACGTGCCACACCGCCAGGCGCCCCGTGCGAGCCAGGTCACCGGGCACGAAGGTGCACTCCGCGCCGGCGGCGGAGAGCAGCGCCGACACGTCAGACATCCGCGTGACGCTACCGAGGCCGGGCACCGTTCCCGTCCGCCCCTCCCGTCCGCCCCTCCCGGGCCACCACCCCGGGCACCGCCCGGCACCCGCTCCGCCGTCGGTGCCCGGGGTGCCCGGCCGGGCGCGCCGGCAGCGGGGTCCGGCGCAACCCGATGGGTGCCCGGTCCGGGGATCGGCCACCATGGGGACCGCCCCGAACGCCAGGAGACCCGATGCTCGCCGAGCAGATCCAAGCCGACCTCACCACCGCCATGAAGGCCCGCGACCAGCTCACCGTCTCGGTGCTGCGCATGGCCATCGCCGGCATCAAGGAGGCCCGGGTCTCCGGCGAGGAGTCGCACGACCTCACCGACGACGACGTGCTCGCCATCCTCGCCAAGGAGGCCAAGCGCCGCGAGGAGGCCGCCACGGCCTTCGCCGAGGGCGGCCGCACCGAGAGCGCCGAGAAGGAGCTGGCCGAGCGCGAGATCCTGGCCCGCTACCTCCCGGCGCCGATGACCGACGACGAGCTGGCCGCCATCGTCGACGGCGCCCTCGCCGAGGGCGGCTTCGACTCGCCCGCCCAGATGGGCCTGGCCATGAAGGCCGCCATGGCCGCAGTGGCCGGCCGGGCCGACGGCAAGGCCGTGTCCGCCCTGGTCAAGGCCCGCCTCACCGGCGCCTGACCCGACGGGGTCAGACGACCCGGAGCGACGCGAGCGGCGGGCGCTCGTGCATGGCCAGCGGCAGCGGCTCGCGCCCCGGGCGCCGGAGCACGGCCGGGCCCGGCGGCCGGAGGCCGGCGCGATCGAGGATCGCCTGGCTGACGGCGACCGCCTGGGGGCCGAGCTCGTCGAGGGTGCGGTTGCGGTGGTGGCGGACCCCGAGGTCCACCTGGGCCAGGTGCTCGAGCCCGACGGCCCGGAAGGCGTCGATCAGCAGGGCCACGTCGACGCCGTAGCCGACCACGAACGGCAGGCGCTCCAGCAGCCCGCGCCGGCCCGCGTACTCGCCACCCAGCGGCTGGGCCACGTCGGCCAGCTCGGGGAAGAACTGCGAGAGGAGCGGTCGGGCGAGCAGCTCGGTGACGCGTCCGCCCCCGACGCCGTCGGCCTCGGGCCGGTGGTAGTGGCCCTTCACGAACTGGATGGCGGGATCGGTCAGGAGGGGGCCGAGGAGGCCAACCACGAAGCGGGCATCGAAGGCCACGATGTCGGCGTCGACCCACACCACCACGTCGCCGGTGGACTCGTGCACCGACTTCCAGAGCGCCTCGCCCTTGCCGTGGCCCTCGCCGTGGTCGGTGAGGACGGCGCTGGCATCGACCACCCGGGCGCCGGCGGCGGCGGCCACCGCCGCGGTGCGATCGGTGGAGTGGTCGTCGACCACCACGATCTCGTCGACGAGGGGGGCCGCCACCACGAGCGCGGCCCGGATGGCGGCCACGACCGCTCCCACCGTGGCCTCCTCGTCCCGGGCCGGGATGCACACCGACACGGTGGTGCCCGTGCGCGCCTTGGCGGCGACGAGCGTGCCGACGTCGAAGGCGCCGACCGAGAAGGACGGCATCCTCCGGCCGGTCATGTGAGCCATCGTCTCCGCTGCGTCGCACGGAGGCAAGACGGCCGTGGCCCCCGCCGTGGTCAGGGGGGCGGACCGCGGATCGAGGTGCAGGCTCATGGAGGGACCGTACGGAACCGACGTGTCGCCCCTGTTTCCTCCGGGTGAAGCCGCTCCAACGCCCACCTGTCCCGCCCGTGGCGTCCGAACCGGACCGGCCATCGGGTGGTGGAAGGGCCAGGGGCCACCACTACGCTCGTCGCAGCCCGGCGCCCGGTCGGGTCCCCGAGCCCGAGGTCCTGGTCCCATGAGCGTCACCGTCCGCGTGCCCACCACCTTGCGCACCCTCACCGGTGGCGCCTCCGAGATCCCCGTCGAGGGGACCACCGTCGCCGAGGTGCTCGACCAGCTCGAGGGGGCGCACCCGGGCTTCAAGGCCCGCCTGCTCGACGACGACGGCAAGCTCCGCCGCTTCGTCAACCTCTACGTGGCCGACGACGACGTCCGGTTCCGCGACGGCCTCGACACCGCGGTCGCCGAGGGCGACACCGTGTCGATCATCCCGGCCGTGGCCGGCGGGGCCGGCTAGCGGCTCGTCCGCTCGGGAGGTGGCGCAGCCGGGCGCCGATGACCTCCCTCCAGGGCCATCGACACCCGCCCGCACGCCCGGACCGGTACCGGTCCGTGTCGTCCCCCATCGGCCCGAACCGGGCCCCCGTGATGGGTCGAACGACCCGAGTTCGCTCTAAGTGGGTGAAATCTCACGCAGAGCGAACAGCGGGGACCACCGGGGCCCGGCGCCCGGGTCGTCGTCGGCGGCGCGCCGGGTTGCCTCTCGCGCCCGTGTCGGCCCCTCGTCGGACGGGGCCGGCGTTAGCACTCTCGCCCTCCGGTTGCTAACGGCGCGGGGAGGTGGTTTGCTGTTAGCAGTCTCTCTCCGAGAGTGCTAACCCGAACCGTCATTCGCCACCAGGGAGATCCTCTCCGATGCCCAAGATCATCGCCTTCGACGAGCAGGCCCGCCGGGCCCTCGAGTCCGGCATGAACCAGCTCGCCGACGCCGTCGCCGTCACCCTCGGCCCGAAGGGCCGCAACGTGGTCCTGGAGAAGAAGTGGGGTGCTCCCACGATCACCAAGGACGGCGTCAGCGTCGCCAAGGACATCGAGCTCGAGGACCCCTACGAGCGCATCGGCGCCGAGCTGGTGAAGGAGGTCGCCAAGAAGACCGACGACGTCGCCGGCGACGGCACCACCACCGCCACCGTGCTGGCCCGTGCCCTCGTCCGCGAAGGCCTCAAGAACGTCGCCGCCGGCGCCAACCCGATGGACCTCAAGCGGGGCATCGAGGCCGGCGTCGAAGCCGCCGTGGCCTCCATCAAGGCCCTCGCCATCGACGTGGACGACAAGGACCAGATCGCCAAGGTCGCCTCCATCTCGGCCAACAACGACTACGAGATCGGCGAGCAGATCGCCGAGGCCATGGACAAGGTCGGCAAGGACGGCGTCATCACCGTCGAGGAGTCGAACACCTTCGGCATCGAGACCGACTTCGTCGAGGGCATGCGCTTCGACAAGGGCTACATCTCCCCCTACTTCGTGACCGACCCCGAGCGCATGGAGGCTGTCCTCGACGACGCCTACGTGCTCCTCGTGTCGTCCAAGGTCTCGGCCGTGCGCGACCTCGTGCC
>JBBRFU010000030.1:0-30528 GCA_038241315.1 Acidimicrobiales bacterium
GGGCAGACTGGGGCCATGTCGAGCTTCACGCGCATGGACGAGTCGACGGCCGAGCAGTGGGCGGTCATCGGCGCCGAGACGATGAGCAACCAACCCCGGGTGGCCGAGGAGATCCTCGGCATGCTGCGGCGCCTCGAGGGCATCACCGACGGGTTCCGGACGAACCAGCTGGTGCACGCCCTCCAGACCGCCACCTACGCCGAGAAGGCGGGGGCCGACGCCGAGCTGGTGGTGGCCAGCCTCTGCCACGACATCGGCAAGCTGATCAGCGTCTTCAACCACCCGGCCATCGCCGCCGAGATCTTGAAGCCCTACGTTCGCGAGGAGGTGTACCTCGCCATCAAGGTCCACCAGGACTTCCAGGGCCGGCACTACTACCACCACTTCGGCGGCGACGTGAACGCCCGCGACCAGTACGAGGGCGAGCTCTTCTACGACCTCGCGGCCCAGTTCGCCGACGAGTGGGACCAGACCGCGTTCGACCCCGACGGCGAGTACCTCCCGCTGGAGCACTTCGAGCCCGCCGTCCGAGAGGTCTTCGCCTCGCCCCGCTCGATGTAGCCCGGGCGCCTGCGCGGTCAGCGGTTGGGGGTGCCGGCGTCGATCTGGGCCTGGTCGAACAGGTCCTGGAGGACCGGGTGCAGCTCCGCGGTGCGGGCCTTGATGGCGGTCCGCCGGGCCTTGGGGCCGTCGGTCTCGATGGCCGGGAGGGGCGGCCCCACCACCAGGCGGACCGTGTGGGGGGAGATGAACCTGGCCCCCTTGGGCATGGCCGTCTCCGAGCCCCCGATGCCCACGGGCACGATCGGCACGCCGGTGCGGCTCTGCACGAAGGCGGCGCCGTCGAAGAGCGGCTGCACCACCGGGCCGTGCTGGCGGGCGCCCTCGGGGAAGATCACCAGCGGCTCGCCGGCCTGGACGACGGCCACGCACGTCTGGAGCGCCTCGCGGTCGGCCGTGCCCCGCACCACCGGGATGGCGCCGAGGGCGGTGAAGATCTTGTCCCAGATGCCCCTGAAGATGGTGTCCTTCGAGAGGTAGCGGATGCGCCGCTTGGTGCAGATGAGCAGGAGCAGGAAGTCGATGTTGGAGCGGTGCACCGGGGCGAAGATGAAGGCACCCTCGCTGGGCACGTGCTCCTTGCCTCGGGCCGAGACGCGGAACCAGAGCCGGGCGAAGCCCACGAGCACCACCCGGACCGCGGCGTAGAAGGCCAGCTCGGCTCGCGTGCCCGGGCGGGCGTCGTCGCGCTCGCTCACCTGGGCACCAGGGCCACCAGCTCGGCCACGATCTCGTCGATGCCGCGGTCGGTGGTGTCGACCACCACGGCGCCCTCGGCGAGCTCGAGCGGGCTGGTCTCGCGGCCCTGGTCGAGGGCATCGCGACGGGCCAGGTCGGCGGCCACCGTCTCGTAGCTGAGGTCGGTGACCTCCTTCGACCGCCGGGCCGCGCGGGTCTCGGGCGAGGCGGTGAGGTACACCTTCAGGGCGGCGTCGGGGAACACCACCGAGCCGATGTCTCGCCCCTCGAGCACCCCGCCGCCGTGGCGTTGCGTCCACTCCCGTTGGCGTCGCACCAGCTCGGTGCGCACCTGCGGGTTGGCGGCCACGATGCTCACGGCCCGGGTGACCTCGGGGCCCCGGATCTCGATGGTGGCGTCGACCCCGTCCACCAGGATCTGCTCGATCGTCACCTCCAGCTCCACCTGGCGGGCCAACCGGGCCACCACGTCGGCGTCGGCCGGGTCGATGCCCCGACGGAGCGCGGCGAACGTCACGCCGCGGTACATCGCGCCCGTGTCGAGGTAGGTGAGCCCCAGCTGGTCGGCCAGCCGCCGGGCCACGGTGGACTTGCCCGAGCCGGCCGGACCGTCGATGGCGATCACGGTGGGGGGCGGCGGAGGCACGTCGGGTTCGGCGTCGGACACGGGGCCAGACCCTAGTGCCGCGCCCGACCCGGCCTGCCGTGCCCCGGGAGCGGGCGTCCCGTGCTGGCGGTCAGCCCGGTGGGTGCTCGGCGCCGGGCGCGTGGTGGCCGGTGCGGAGCTGGTGGAGGAGGTCCCAGTAGCCGGGGAACGTCTTGGCCACGCAGGCCGGGTCGACGATGCGGATGCCGGGGACCACCAGGCCCAGCAGGGCGAAGCTCATCGCCATGCGGTGGTCCTCCGACGTCTCGACGGTGGCCGCGTGGGGCGGGCCGGGGCGGATGGTCCAGCCGTCGGGCTCCACGGTCACCCCGACCCCGCACCGCTCGAGCTCGGTGGCCACCGCCGCGATGCGGTCGACCTCCTTGCGCCGGATGAACCCGATGCCGGTCACCTTCACCGGGGCGTCGGCGAACGGGGCCACCACGGCCAGGGTCTGGGCGGTGTCGGAGAAGTGGGTGAGGTCGAAGCGGCCGCCGCGCAGCGTGCCCCGCTCGGCCCGCACCTCGGTGCCGCGCTCGTCACGGGTGACGGTGGCGCCCATCCGGGCCAGGACGTCGGCGAAGGCCACGTCGCCCTGGAGGGCGTCGGCCGTGAGGCCGAGGACCCGCACCCGGCCGCCCGCGATGGCTGCCGCGGCGAGGGGGTACGAGGCGGCGCTGGCGTCGGGCTCCACCGCGTAGGTGCGGGCGCGGTAGCCGCCCGGCGCCACCGCGAACGTGTGCTGGTCGGGGCGGTCGACCCGGGCGCCGAAGGCCTCCATCACCGCCACGGTGAGGTCGACGTAGGGCCGCGAGACCAGCTCCGTGGTGAGCTCCACCACCAGGCCGTCGGGCAGGCAGGGGCCCACCAGGAGGAGGCCCGACAGGAACTGGCTCGACGCGTCACCGGGGACGCGCACCACCGCGGTGTGGGCGCCGCCGGCCGCCACGGTGGCCGGGAGGGCGCCGATGGCCCCCTGCTCCTCGATGCCGGCGCCGAGGTGGCGGAGGGCCTCGAACGTGGTGCCCATGGGTCGCGCCTGCATCTGGGGGTGGGCGGTCACCCGGTAGCTCCCCTGGCCGAGCGTCAGCAGGGGCAGGGCGAAGCGGGCGGTGGTCCCCGACTGGCGGACGTCGATCGTCTCGTCGGTGGCCGGCACGGCGCCTGCGCCCCCCACCACGGTGATGCGCTCCCCCACCGGATCGGCCCCCACCTCGAGCCCGAGCGCGCCCAGGACGCCGAGCATGGCCTCGGTGTCGTCGGCGAACAGGGCGCCCTCGAGCGTGCTGGTGCCGGTGGCCAGGGCGGCGCAGATCAGGGCGCGGTTGGTGACCGACTTGGAGCCCGGCACGCGCACGTCGGCGTCGAGCGGCCCGGCGGCGGGCTCGACCGGGTACGGATCGGGCCAGGGACCCGGGGCGGGGGCGTCGGCGGCCATCACCCGAGGTACTGCACGGCGGGTCGGTAGCCGCGATCGACCAGGCCGACCCGGAACGCCTCGGCCCGCTCGGTGTCGACGAGCAGGATCAGCACGCCACGATCGCCCTCGCTGGAGTGGGCCACCTCGATGTCGGCGATGTTGATGGCCAGCTCGCTGGCCAGCGTGGTGACCTCGGCGATGACCCCGTCGCGGTCGATCACCGGGACGCGGACCTCGGCCACCTCGGCGGGACGGGTGACCCGGCTGGGGAGGTTGCGCCGGGCGGCCTGGGCCCGCTCGAGGGTGGCGAGCAGCTCGGTGCGGCGGCCGCCGGCCACCATGGCGCGGAGCCGGCCCAGCTCCTCGGTGAGGCGGTCGATCACCTCCACGATGGCGCTCTGGTTCTCGGCGCAGATGTCGGGCCAGATGGTGGGCGTGCCGGCGGCGATGCGCGTCATGTCACGGAAGCCGCCGGCGGCCAGGCGCAGCAGGGCGGCGTGCTCCTCGGCCCGCTCGTCGGCGATGCCCATGAGAGCGGCGGCGGTGAGGTGGGGCACGTGCGACACCACCGCCACCAGGGCGTCGTGGCGCTCGGGCTCCAGGGCCACCACCTCGGCCCCGAGGAGGCGGGCCACGGCCGCCACCGTGGCGTAGTGGTCCGAGTCGGTGCCCTCCACCGGGGTGAGCACCCACACCGCGCCCTCGAACAGGTCGGGGGTGGCGCCGTCGATGCCCAGCTGCTCCGACCCGGCCATGGGGTGGCCGCCCACGAAGCGGGCATCGCCCACCTCGGCGACCACGGTGGCCTTCACCGACCCGACGTCGGTGACCACGCCCTGGGTGGCGTCGAGGGCGCGCCGCACCTCGGCCGGGATGGCCCGCACCGGTGCGGCCACGAAGGTGATCGAGGCCGCGGCGTCGAGCCCCACGGCGTCGAGCGCGCCGATCTCGAGGGCTCGCGCCTCGCAGGCCGGGTCGAGGTCGGTGCCGGTCACGTGCCAGCCGCTGGCGCGCAGGGCCATGCCGATGGAGCCACCGATCAGACCGGTGCCGATGATCGAGGCCCGCTGGGGCCCGTGGAGGACGGCCATGGCGGGGCCCTAGCCGGGCAGGTCGTCGCGGAGCGTGACCGCGCCCTCGAGGTACACGTGGTGGAGCTCGTCGCGAGCCCGATCGGTGGTGAGGTGGGCCAGGACACGGATGCAGCGGGCCATCGACCCCGGCACGGGGATCTCGCGGGCGCACAGCAGCGGCACGTCGCCCAGGCCGATGGTGCGGGCGCCGGTGGCCGGGAAGGCCGAGCAGAGGTCGTCGGTGACGGTGAACCAGATGCTGATGAGGTCGTCGTGGTCGACCGCGTTGCGCTCGAACATCTCCACCAGCAGCGCCACGGTGCGCTCGGTGATCTGCTCGGGGGTGTCGGCGTCCACGGTGGTGGCGCCGCGGAGGGCGCGGACGGCGGCGGGCATCCCGGCGATGCTACCGACCGGCGCACCCTGCCCCGAGCCCGGCGGATCGGCGGTCTCCCCCGGGCCGGCCGGGCCGGGGCCGGGCCCGGGCGGCGCCAGCGGGCCGGCGGCCTCACCCGGTGCGCACAGCCGTCGCCCGCGGGCTCGCCTCGGCGGAGCCGGGCTCAGCTCGGCGGGGGACCCGGGGTGGCGACGGTGCGCTCCAGCGCTCGCAGCTCGTCGAGGGTGAGCGTCCGCCACGTGCCGGGCGCCAGCCGCCGATCGGTGAGGGGGCCGATGCGGGTCCGGATGAGGCGCTCGACGGGATGGCCGACGGCGTCGAGCATCCGGCGGACCTGGCGGTTGCGGCCCTCGTGGATGGTGAGGCGCACCAGGGTGGGCGCCACCAGGCTGGCCTGGGCCGGGGCGGTGGGGCCGTCCTCCAGCTCCACGCCCTCGCGCAGGCGGCGGAGGGTGGCCCGGCTGGGCTCGCCCCGGACCTCGGCCAGGTACTCCTTCTCCACCCCGTGCGACGGGTGGGTGATCCGGTTGGCCAGCTCCCCGTCGTTGGTGAGCAGCAGGAGTCCCTCGGTGTCGAGGTCGAGGCGGCCGACCGGGAAGACCCGGGGCTCGGCCGGCACGAGGTCGACGACCGTGGGGCGGCCCTGGGGGTCCGACGCGGTGGTGACGGTGCCCGTGGGCTTGTTCAGCAGGTAGTACACGAGATCGGGGCGGACACCGATGGGCGCGCCGTCGACCTCCACCAGGTCGGTGTCGACCTCCACCCGGCGCCCCAGGACGGCCACCTCGCCGTTGACGGTGACGCGCCCCTCGTCGATCAGGTCCTCGCAGACCCGTCGGCTCCCCAGGCCGACGCGGGCCAGCACCTTCTGGAGCCGCTCACCGGTGTGGGCCTCGTCGTCCGTCACGGCGCCGACGCCGGGCCGGCGTCGCCCGCCCCCTGCTCCGGGTCCGGCGTGTCGTGGTCCCGCCCGTCGTGGTCGGAACCCTGCTCCGGATCCGGCCGGCCGTGGTCCGGCCCGTCGTCACCGGTCTCCTCGGGCTCCTCGGGCTCGTCGAGCGCCCACGCCGGCGGGGCCAGGTCGTCGTCGTCATCGAGGTCGAGGTCGAGGTCCTGCGGCCCGCCCGGGCGCGGGTCCGGGGCCACGACGTGACCGTGGTCGACGACGTCGTCCCGGGCGGTGGACGGGGGCGCGGCGGGTGCGTCCGGCGCTCCGGGGTGCTCGCCGGCCTCGGCGTCGACACCCGTGGGGCCGGGGCCCGGGGCGGGTGCCACGGGCTCGGGGGCCACCACCTGGCCGTGGTCGACGACATCGTCCCGGGCGGTGGCCGGGGCCACGGGGCCGCCCTCCCCCTCGGTCGGCACGTCGCCGGTCGGCACGTCGCCGACGGCCGGCTCGTCGACCGCCGGCTCGTCGACCGCTGGCGCGTCGTCGAGCGGGAGCGGCTCGGGCCGGTCGGCCCGCAGGCCGCGCTCGAGCGCCTCCATGATGTCGGTGGACGGGAAGAGGTCGGCGATCGGCGGGAGGTCGGACAGGGCGTTCAGCCCGAGGCGCTCGAGGAACTCCTGGCTGGTGCCGAACAGGGTGGCCTGGCCCGGCCCCGGATCCCGGCCCACCTCCACCACGTAGCCCCGCTGCTGCAGCGTGCGCATGACCCCGTCGACGTTCACGCCGCGGATGGCCGCCACCTGGGCCCGGGAGATGGGCTGCTTGTAGGCCACGATGGCGAGCGTCTCGAGGGCGGCCGACGACAGCCGGGCGCTCTGGCCCTCCAGCACGAACCGCTCCACGTAGGGCGCGAGGTCCCCGTGGCTCTGGAAGCGGTAGCCGCCGGCCACCTTCACCAGCACGAAGCCACGGTCGTCGGCCTCGTAGGCGGCCTTCAGCTGGCTGCAGAGCTCCTCCACGATGACCGGGGAGACCTCCAGGAGCTGGGCCAGGAGGTGGGGGTCGACCGGTTCCTGGGCGACCATGAGGATGGCCTCGATCGCCCGGGCGGCCGAGGGCTGCGACACCGGCTCAGCCTTCGTAGACGTCGATGCGGCCGGCGAGGTCGGCGAAGACCGAGCGGTCGTCGTCCTCCCCCTCGCCGCCGAGCCAGCTGATGGTCAGCTCGCCGAACGTGGTGGGCTGGTCGAGGTCGATCAGGCCCTGCTTGAACAGCTCGAGCACGGCCAGGAAGCGCACGACGACCTCGAGGCGCTCCACGAGCGAGTCGGTGAGGGCCCGGAAGGTGATGCGCCCCACCCGCGGCAGCTCGTCGACCAGCTCGGCCACCGCCTCGGTGACGCTGAGGTGCGACGGGGCCACGTGGTCGAGCTCGACCCGCAGCGCCGGCTTCGGGGTGACGGCCCGGAGGAACGCGGCCTGCAGGTCGGCGCCGGTGACGCCGGCGAGCAGGTCGGGCGCCAGGTCGACGTAGCGGTCGTCCAGCCCGGCGGTGCGGGGGAAGGAGCGACCGGCGTCGTCGGCCAGCGCCGACAGGAGCAGGGCGGCGTCCTTGAAGGTCTTGCACTCCACGAGGCGGGCCAAGAGCAGGTCCCGCTCCTCCCAGATGCTGAACTCGTCGTCGAGGTCGATGTCGGCGTCCTCGGGGAGGAGCCGGCGGGTCTTGAGCTCCACCAGGGTGGCCGCGATCAGGAGGAACTCGGTGGCCACCTCGAGGTCGAGCTGGTCCATCTTCTCCAGCTCGGCGAGGTACACGTCGACGATCCGCGACAGGGAGATCTCGTAGAGGTCCACCTGCTCCCCGACGATCAGGTGCAGCAACAGGTCGAAGGGGCCCTCGAACCCGGTCGTGTGCACCTCGTAGGTCATGGCGACCAAGCTAGTTACACCAGTGTGGTTTCGTCCAGGGCCAACCGCTTCGGGCCCCGCAACGGGTGCCGGTCCCCGAGGGGTCGGGCCGTAGGCTCGCCCGCCATGACCCGCGTGTTCTCCGGCATCAAGCCCACCGGCAACGTCCACCTCGGCAACCTGCTGGGGGCGCTGGTGCACTGGGTCGACGACCAGCACCGGGCCGACAGCATCTACTGCGTGGTCGATCTGCACGCCCTCACGGTCCCCCAGGACCCCGCGGAGGTCCGTGACACCACGCTCCGCCTGGCCCAGCTGCTGCTCGCCGTCGGCCTGGACCCGGAGGCCTGCACCCTGTTCGTCCAGAGCCACGTGCCCCAGCACACCGGGCTGGCCTGGCTCATGGAGTGCACGGCGGCGTACGGCGAGCTGAGCCGCATGACGCAGTTCAAGGACAAGTCGGGCCGGGCCGGGGGCGGCTTCGTGTCGGGCGGCCTGTTCACGTACCCGGCCCTCATGGCGGCCGACATCTTGCTCTACGACACCGACCAGGTGCCGGTGGGCGACGACCAGCGCCAGCACGTGGAGCTGACCCGCGACCTCGCCGAGCGGTTCAACTCCCGGTACGGGCCCACCTTCGTGGTCCCCGAGGCCACCTTCCCGCAGGCCGGGGCGCGCATCATGGACCTCCAGGACCCCACCGCCAAGATGTCGAAGTCCGACGACACCGCGCCGGGCACGATCCTGGTCCTCGACGACCCCAAGGCCGTCGAGAAGAAGATCAAGCGGGCCGTCACCGACACCGAGAGCGAGGTCCGCTACGACGTGGCGGCCAAGCCCGGCGTCTCCAACCTGCTCTCGATCCTGGCCGCGGCCACGGGCCGCACGCCCGACGAGGCCGCCGCGGGCTACACGCAGTACGGGCCGCTCAAGGCCGACACCGCCGAGGCCGTGATCGAGCGCCTCGCCCCCATCCAGGCCCGCTACGCCGAGCTGGTGGCCGACCCGGCGGAGACCCAGCGCCTGCTCGCGGTCGGTGCCGCCAAGGCCTCGGAGCTGGCCGCCGCCACCCTCGCCCGGGCCCAGGCCAACATCGGCCTCCTCCCGCCCGGCTGACCACCCACCGTCCGGCGGCGGCGGACCGGTCGGGCCGGAGTCAGTCGTCGTCGGCGTCCTTGAGGGCCTCACCGATGGGGGCGGGCACCGTCCACTGCTCGGGTGGCAGGTGGTGCTCGGTGGCCCACGCCACGGTGAGCGGCGCCGAGCCCGCCAGCCCGAGGAGCTCCCCGCCGAGGCGGGGGTGCTCGAGGTAGAGCCCGACGCGGCGGGTGAAGCCACGGGTCTCCGTCCAGGCGACGGCGAGGTCGTGCCCGCCGAGCCCGGCCGAGAGGGTGGCGATGACGCGGCCGTAGGTGCCGAGCCCCGACACGGTCTTGCCGCAGTCGTGCAGCAGCGCGGCGGCGAGCACGGGGCGGGTGGCCTCGTGGCCGAGGGCCACCTCGACGCGCCGGGCCACCCCGACGGCGTGACGTCGGTCGACCCGGCTCATCCTCCGCCAGAGGTCGACCTCACCGACGAGCAGCTGCTCGGTGGCCCAGGCGTCGTCCGCGGACGACGGGCCGATCGGGATCACCGAGGTGAAGAACCGCTTGGCGAGGTGCGCCGCTCCGGCCATCTCGGGCTAGGCGTGGTCGATGCAGAAGCGCGTCGCCGGCATGGCGTCGAGCCGATCGGCCCCGATGGGTCGGTCGCAGACCTCGCAGGTGCCGTAGGTGCCGGCGTCGAGCCGGGCCATGGCCCCCTCGACCTCGATCAGCTGCTCGCGGAAGTTCGCCGCCAGGGTGGCGTTCTCGCCCTGCTCGGCCGCCACCTGGGCGGAGTCGGCGAAGTTCTCGTCGAAGTCGGGAGCCGCGCTGCCGTCGGTCTCGAGCTCGGTCAGCTGCTTCGAAAGATCATCACGCTCCGTGGCCAGTAGGTCGCGCAGCTTTGAGTGATCGGTCGTGGGCATGCGCCCAGGATACCCGCCCCCGTTCGTTCGATGACCCGGGCCGATCGCCCGCCCGGGCGACGACCTCAGCGCAGGACCGTCGCCCGGGGGTGGGCCGCCCGGTAGACCGAGAGCAGGCGGTCGGTCGAGACCAGCGTGTACACCTGCGTGGTGCTGATCGAGGCGTGGCCGAGCAGCTCCTGGACGGTGCGGATGTCGGCCCCGTGGTCGAGCATGTGGGTGGCGCAGGAGTGGCGGAGCACGTGCGGGCTGAGGCGGTCACCGAGGCCGACCCGCTCCCCCGCCCGGTGGACCACCATCCACGCGCCCTGGCGCGACAGCCGACCGCCCCGGGTGTTGAGCAGCAGCGCCTCGGCATCGCCCCGACGGGCCCACCGATCCGGCTCCAGCGCCGGGCGCCCCCCGTCGGCCAGCCAGGAGACCAGGGCGCGCGTGGCGTGGCTGCCCAGGGGCACGATCCGCTCCTTCGACCCCTTGCCGAAGGCCCGGAGGAGACCGGCATCGAGGTCGACGTCGGCCAGCGAGAGCCCCACCAGCTCGGAGATCCGCAGCCCGGTGCCGTAGAGCACCTCCAAGATGACCCGGTCCCGTCGGGCCACGGCGTCGTCGCCCACCACCGCCTCGAGCAGGCGCTCCACCTCCGCCTCGCTCAGGGCCTTGGGGAGGCCACGGGGCACCTTCGGCATCTCCAGCTCCGCCGCCGGGTCGGCCACGCCCTCGGTCTCGGTGGCCAGGAACCGGTGCAGGCCCCGGACGGCCACCAGCGCCCGCTTGAGCGACGACGGGGCGCGCCCCGACGCCTTGAGGTGGGCGATGTAGGCGGTGAGGTCGGCCTCGGTGACCGTGGCGATGGTGAGGCCGCGCTCGTCGAGCCAGGCCACGTACGCCCGCAGGTCGAGCCGGTAGGCGGCCAGCGTGTTCGCCGAGCGGCCCCGCTCGACCCGCAGCCAGGTGAGGAGGTCGACCACCTCCGTGGGCAGGTCGTCGACGATCCCGCGCGGCTCGCTCACCGGGCCGACGCTACCCCCACCGCCCGGCTCGGACGGCCCGGCTCGGACCGCCCGCCTCAGCCGGCGCGGAGGCGGTCGCGCGCCCGCATCAGGCCCACGAGGGTCTTGGAGTCCTGGATGGTGCCCTGGTCGATGGCGGCGTCGAGGCCGGCGAGGTCGAAGGCCTCGACGGTCATGTGCGACTCCTCGGGGCCCTGGCGGTCGTGGGGCACCTCGGTGAGGTCGGTGGCCAGGTAGAGGTGGACGAACTGGTCGCTGAAGCCCGCCGCCGGGAAGAACTCGGCCAGCAGCTCGAGCGAGCCGGCCGCCCGACCGATCTCCTCGGCGAGCTCACGGGCCGCGGTGGCCTGGAGCTCCTCGCCGTCGACGTCGCACAGCCCGGCCGGGATCTCCAGGAGCAGCCGGTCGATGGGGCCCCGGTACTGGCGGACGAGGAGCACGGTCCGCCCGTCGTCGAGGACTGGCACCATGGCCACGACCTCCTGGTTGCGCACCACGTCTCGCTCGAAGGTCGACCCGTCGGGCGCCTCGAAGCGGCCCCGGACCACGCGGAGCCGGGCCAGGTCGGCGACGGGGGTGTCGCCGAGGTGGCGGAAGCCGCTCACCGGGCGGCGTCGTCGACGAGGTCGGGGTCGGGGCGGTCGAGGTCGAACAGGTGCGGCGACCGGCCCTCGGCCCGCCGCAGCGCGGCGCCGACGAACTCCCGGAACAGCGGGTGGGGGTTGGTGGGGCGGCTCTTGAACTCGGGGTGGGCCTGGGTCCCCACCCAGAAGGGGTGACCCGACAGCTCGATGAACTCCACCAGGCGCTGGTCGGGCGACCGGCCCGAGAGCCGGAGGTCGGAGGCCTCGAACTGGCCCTGGTAGCGGGGGTTGAACTCGTAGCGGTGGCGGTGGCGCTCGGAGACCACGGTCTTGCCGTAGGCCTCGGCCACCACCGACCCGGGCGCGAGCTCGGCCACGTAGGCGCCCAGGCGCATGGTGCCGCCGAGGTCGGTGACGTCTCGCTGGCTGTCCATGAGGTCGATCACCGGGTGCGGCGTGCTGGGGTCGAACTCCGACGAGTTGGCGCCGGCGAGGCCGAGCACGTTGCGGGCGAAGTCGATGGTCATCACCTGCATGCCGAGGCACAGGCCCAGGCACGGGATCTCGTGCTCGCGGGCGTAGCCGGCGGCAGCGACCTTGCCCTCGACGCCCCGCTCACCGAACCCGCCGGGGATGACGAGCCCGTCGAGGTCCCGGAGCCGGTCGGCGGCGAGCAGGCCCTCCACCTCCTCCGCCTGGATCCACACGATCTCCACCTTGGCGCCGTGGTGGAAGCCGCCGTGCTTGCAGGCCTCCACCACCGACAGGTAGGCGTCGATCAAGGTGACGTACTTGCCGATGAGCCCGATGCGCACCGGCTTGACCGCAGCCTCCACCCGGTCCACCAGCGCCTCCCACTCGGTGAGGTCGGGGCCCTCGTCGGCGATGCGCAAGATCTTGCAGACCTCGGTGTCGAGGCCCTCCTCGTGGAGCAGCAGCGGGATCTCGTAGATGTTGCCGGCGTCGGCGCAGTTCACGACGGCGCGGGCCTCGACGTCGCAGAGGTTGGAGATCTTGCGCTTGAGGTCGTTCGACAGGGCCGTCTCGCTGCGACAGACGATGGCGTCGGGCTGGATGCCCCGGCTGCGCAGCTCGGTGACGGAGTGCTGGGTGGGCTTGGTCTTCTGCTCCCCGGAGGGCCCGATGAACGGCACGAGGGTGACGTGCACGTAGCAGACGTTGTCGCGGCCCACGTCGAGGCGGAACTGCCGGATGGCCTCGAGGAAGGGCAGGATCTCGATGTCGCCGACCGTGCCGCCGACCTCGGTGATGACCACGTCGACGTCGGGACCGGTGAGGCGGGTGATGCGGCGCTTGATCTCGTCGGTGTTGTGCGGGATCACCTGCACCGTCTTGCCCAGGTAGTCGCCGCGGCGCTCGGCGGCCAGCACCGCCGAGTAGATCGAGCCGGTGGTGGCGTTGGAGTTGCGCGACAGGCTCTCGTCGATGAAGCGCTCGTAGTGCCCGAGGTCGAGGTCGGTCTCGCCGCCGTCGTCGGTGACGAACACCTCGCCGTGCTCGAACGGGTTCATGGTTCCCGGGTCGACGTTGATGTACGGGTCGAGCTTCTGCATGGTGACCTTGAGGCCACGCGCCTTCAACAACCGGCCCAAGGAGGAGGCCGTCAGGCCCTTCCCCAGCGAGCTCGCCACGCCACCCGTCACAAAGATGTGTTTCGTCACGGGAGATCACCGTAACCCGCCCGACCGCCCGCGCGGGCGGACCCCCGCTCCGCGGGGACGTCCTCGCTGGTCAGCGGGGGCGCCGGCCCAGCTGGTCGAGGGCCCGCAGGGCCGGCGTGCGGGCGATGACGGCGCTGAACGACACCCGCTCGCCGGCCACGTTGAGCGCGACGAGGGCCACCAGCACCACCAGCTGGGTCGTCGCGGAGGTGGTGAGCACCACCCCCAGGCCGAGCACGGCGCCGAGCGGGTTGGCCCCGGCGTCGCCGAGCATCAGCTCCTCGGCGAGGTCGTGGCGGAGGAGCCCGGCCACCGCGCCGACCAGGGCGGCCACGCCAACCAGGGCCAGCCGCTCGTCGCCCGGCGTGACCGCCACCAGGGCCGCGAAGGCCACGAGCGACACCTTGGTGACCCGACCGGGCGCCCGGTCGAGGAGGTTGGCCGTGTTGGCGGCCAGCGCCACCACGGCGGCGCCCACCACCAGGGCGGGCACGTCGTCGGCCACGAAGGCGACCAGGCCGACCGCCACCAGGCCGCCGCCCACCAGCTTGAGGCCGCCGGTGGTGAGGCGCCCCTGGGCCAGGGCCCGGAGGTGACCCCGGAAGCCCTTGTCGCCGTGGTCGCCCAGCAGGTCGTCGACGAGGCCGAGCAGCCCGAAGCCCAGGGCGGTGCCCACCGCCAGGAGGCGCCCCACGCCGTCGGCGCCGGGGCCGGACCGGCCGATGTCGACCAGGCCGAAGAGGGCCTGCACCCCCACCAGGGCGAGGACCGCCAGCAGGCCGGCACCCACCGGGACGTCGATGCCCCGCACGTTGCGACGAGCCAGCACGGGGGCGGCGAAGAGGCGCCGGGCGCCGGCCCAGGCCAGGCCGCCCAGGCCGAGGCCCAGCACCAGGGCGGCCAGCAGCCGGGTCACGCCGGGGACCGGGGACCGGCGGGCGGTGCGGCGGCCGGCGATGACGGGGCGGCGGCCGGACGGGCGACGGGGCCGTCGGGCGCGAGCAGGAGGTGGACCGCAGCGGGCACGAGCACGGTGGCCATCATGGCCGGGACCATGACCCCGGAGTCGTTGAGGGCGCCTCCGAGCACCGCTGCGAGCCCACCGGCGAGCAGCAGGGTCCGCCCGTGGGCCCGGCCGACCAGCTCCCCCACGGCCGGCCGGGCCAGACGCCAGAGGAGGACGGCCAGCAACGCGCTGCAGAGCACGATCCACACCAGCGACGACCGCACGAACGACCCCAAGGCGGCGTCGGCCTTGCGCCACAGCACCTCGGTGCCCCCGTCCCCGTCGGCAAGGCGGGCGACCAGACGACCGAGGTGGGTCCGGGCCTCGGCCGGCCGGGCCAGGTCGGCCGCCGCGGCCAGGCCGAGCACCCCGAGGGTGGCCACCGCGGCCAGGGCGAGGCGACCCCACGAGATCGCCCGGCCGGCGAGCGACCAGAGGGTGACGGCGGCGACCGGGCCCAGGGTGAGCACCCCGCCCACGTCGGCGCCGAGGTCGGGCGCGCCGACCACGACGATCGACACCAGCAGCACACCGCCCGCGGCGAGCAGCGGCCGGGCCCCGGCCCGGCGGCGGTGCAACCCGTCCCACAGGGCCACCGCGAGCACCAGCGACGACGCGGCGAGGAGGCCGAACGACAGGTTGCCGATGCCGGCGAAGCGGCCGGCGACGGTGGGCGAGTTGCCGAGGGGGCTGTCGAACTGCAGCCGTCCGCCGGTGAGCAGGTCGACGACCGTCACCGACCACACGAGCGAGGCGATCGCCACCGGGCCGCCGTGGGCCGGCCAGCGCCACAGGACCAGGCCGCCGACCACGGCCGCGGTCCCCCACACCACCGCAGACCACAGCGGCTGGCCCCAGCCGCGCACGGTGAGCGCGCTCACGACGAAGGTGATCATCGGCACCACGGCGAGCGTCAGGCCCGCCCAGCGGACCACGACACGGGCCGCGGGCCCGTGGCGGCCGAGCGGCGCGACGGCCGCCACCAGGGCCGCCAGCGCCCACGCCGCGAAGACGATGGGGAGCGTGACCAGGAAGATCCCGGCCGACCGGTCGACGAAGCGGCTCTCGGCGAGCGTGCTGCGGAGGTCGGCGATGCGCTCGGCGCCCGTGCCCCCGGCGTCCGCCACGACCGCGGGCGTGCCGCTCATGGCGTCGGGCACCTCGCCCCCGGTGCGGTCGAGGATGGTGGCGGGCACGTCGGGCAAGGTTACGTAGCCGGTCCTGCGGGTGGTGGCCGACCGCAGCAGCCCCGGCTCCACGCCCGGACCGGCCACCACCACGGGCGTCGGTTGCTCCTGGGCCCGGGGCGCGGTGGGCGCCAGCACCACCACCAGGTCGTCGGGCCGGAGCTCCCCGAGCGCGGCCGCCAGGGTGCGGTCGGCCGAGCGCAGGGCGGCGCGGCGCGCCGCGGGCGCTGCGCCGGCGGCGTCGGCCCACGCCACGTCGCCCACCTCCACCACGGCCACGACGTCGTCGAGCGGGAGGGCGCGGATGGCCCGGACCAGCTCGTCCCGATCGGTCCGGAGGCCACCGGACGGCCCGGCGGCCACCAGGTCCCCCGCCACCGACCCGAGGTCCACCCGGCCCTGGGCGTCGGCCACGGCCAGGGCGGCGGTGCGGTCGATGCCCTGCGGACCGTCGTGGTTGGCGATCACGGCCGTGGACCACCCCTGGTCGCCCAGCGATCGGGCCAGGGCACCGAGGCGGGCGCCCTGGTGGAGGCCGTCGTTCGCCGCCTCCACCGCGCCCAGGTCGGGCACGACGACCGCCGGGCCGTCGGGGTCGGCGACCCCGCGTCCGCCCGGCTCCCCCGCCACCTCGCCCGACGGCAGGCGCTCGCCCACCGACCAGCCCGAGGAGCCGGCGCCGCTCGGCGCGGTGGTGCGGGCCCCGGTGGCGATCGTGGCGTAGGCCTCCGCCGCGGTGGTGCGGCGACCGATGGTCTTGACGCTCAGGGCGCCGATCGCGCCGCGATCGGCGAGCGACGTCAGCGCCGGCGTGGCCCCCGGCGCCAGGTCGTCCCAGCCCAGCCCCGGCATCGAGATCAGGATCACCCGTGCCGGGAGCGGCTCGACGGCGCCGGCAGGGCGGCCGGGGGCCAGGGTGGCGCCGGCGAGCACCCCGAGCGCCGCCACGACGGCGAGGACGGCGCGAACGCGGGTCACGTGCCGCTCCGCAGGGCCGACAGCAGCTCGCCCGGTCGGGGGCCGCCGATCACCCACGTGAGCACCGCGTACGCCGCCCCGCCGACGGCGCCCAGCACCACCAGCAACGCCAACCCGGCCGCCCGGCCGTCGGGCTCCACGGCCGCGGCGGCCACGGCGAGGAGCGACCCCACGGCGGCCGCGGCGACCACGGGGCGGGCGACGGCCTGGAGGAGGTGCGGCGACCGCACGCCGGTGAGCGGCCGTCCCACCCGGTGCAGCAGCACGGCGGCGCCCACCAGGTAGGCCGCGGAGTGGGCGACCGCCAGGGCGGCCACCCGGTGGCGGTCAGGTGCCACCGCGAAGGCCGCAGCCATGGCCACGCTGCCGCCGGCGACCACGCCGAGGTTCACCAGGGCGGGCGTGCGGGTGTCGTCGCGGGCGTAGCTCACCCGGCTGGCCAGCAGGAACAGCGAGTAGCCCACCAGGCCCGGCGCGAACCCCGCGAGGGTGCCCGCCACCTGCGCGGCGCCCGCCGCGTCGGTGGCGCCGAACAGCACGGTGCGGCTGATGAGGCCGGCGAGCGCGCCGAGGAGCGCGGCCGCCCCCGCCACCAGGTAGGCGACGGTGCGGACGCCCCGCTCCATGGCGAGCGAGAAGGCGGCCCCGTCGTGTGCCGCGTGCTGGCGGGAGAGGCTGGGGAACAGGCCGGTGAGCACCGGCAGGGCGAAGAGCGCGTAGGGCAGCAGGAAGAACTGGAAGGCCACCTGGTAGGCCACCACCCCGCCCTCCACCCGGTTGCCCAGCACCAGCACGGTGACGAGGAGCAGCTGACTCGACGCCAGGAAGACCGCCGCCCACGACCCCTGGCGGGCCAGGCGCCGCACCTCGGGGTGGCGGTGGTCGAGGTTGGGCCGCAGCCGGAACGACGAGCGCAGCACGGCGATGAACGGCAGCCCGGAGAACGCGACCACGCCGAGCGTGGTGCCGCCGGCCAGGACGGCCACCTCGGCACCGGAGAGGTCGAGCGATGGCGGGGTGCCGTCGCGCAGCCACCAGAACGCCGCGCAGGTGGCGATCACCACCACGTTGTTGGCGAGGGGCGCCACCGCGGCCAGCGCGAACCGGTTCGAGGCGTGCAGCACGCTCGTGGCCACCAGCCCGGCGCCGTAGCAGACCACCTGGGGCAGGAAGAACCACAGGAAGACGGTGCCCAGCGCGGCCTGGTCGGCGCGCGTGGCGGCATCGCCGGCCCCGGTGAACAGGGCCCGGGCCAGGGCGGGGGCGGCCGCGGCGCCCACCAGGGCCACCCCGGCGAGGGCGATGGTGCTGAGCCCGAGGACGGCCCCCGCCACGTGCTCGGCCTCGGCCTGCTCGCCCCGATCGAGCCGGGCGACCACGGAGGGGATCAGCACCGCCTGCACCAGGCCGGCCACCACCAGCTCGAAGACGAGGTTCGGGACCGTGTTGGCGGACTGGTAGGTGTTGCCGAGGAAGGTGGTGCCGAGGACGGCCGCCACCACCACGATGCGCACGAAGCCGGTGGCCCGCGACAGCGCGGTCAGCGCGGTCATCGCCGCCATGGAGCGGGCCAGCCCCGGGGGCGACGGCGCCAGCGGAGCCGTCACGGCCGGCCCCTCGTCACCGGTCGGGGGGCAGCTCGGACTCGCGGCCGGCGCCGATCCCGTAGTGCCCCTGGACCCCGTCCTCGAGGTCGGCGAGGGCCCAGATGGTGGCCAACTGGCCGCTGAGGCGCTCCAGGTCGTCGACCGTCGTCACCTCGTCTCGGAGGGAGGTGTCGCCCCGCACGGCACCCACCGAGGCCGTCCGCGTCTCCTCGGCGTCGTCGCCCACGGCTGCGCTGGCGAGCACCACCGGGGCCGGGCCGTCGTCGGCGAGGTTGCGCAGCACGGGCAGCAGGAAGTCGGCGTCGGGCGTGCGGGGGTCGGGCCCCGACACGAACACGAACCGGAAGCCACCGCCGTCGAGCACGGAGGTGAGGTCGAGGCCCTCGGGCGCATCCGGGGGCGGCTCGTACCCCAGGTAGTCCGCCTCCACCAGCTCCTCCAGCAGCGGCCCGGTGCCCTGGGTGGAGTCCGGGGAGCGCTCGGCGGCCTGCCCCAGGGCGTTGGCGACGGCGGTGGTGAGCCCGCTCTGGACCACCGGGCGGCTCGAGCCCGAGGCCCCGAGGATCTCGGCCAGCTCCTCGTCGTCGCCCGCCTCCACCCGGAGCCGGTCGGTGACGGTGAGGGTGCCGCGGAAGTCGGCCCCCGAGGCCACGAGGAGGCCGCGCAGCCGATCGGTGGAGGCGCCGTCGATGTTCTCGCTGGCCACCACGAGCACGGGCACGTCGCCGAGGCGATCGCCCACCAGGCGCTCCGCCGAGCCCGCCAGCGCCTCGTCGGACGCCCGGCCGCGCGCCAGCTCGTCCTCGAGGCGGGCGATCTCGTCGTTGGCGCCGTCGATGCCGGCCTCCGCGCTGTTGATCTGGCGGTTGAGCTGGTCGACGGTGGCCTTGTTCAAGAACCCGGTGCCCATGGCCACGCCGATGGCGAGGGCCAGGAACACCGCCGTGAGGCTGACGATGTGGTAGCGGAGGTTGATCATCGGGGGCTCACCGGAAGTCCAGGAGGAAGCCCCGGAGCACGAGGCGGATGGGTTCGCTCACCGCCACCAGGATCAGCAGCGTGACGAGCGCGGCCGCCACCATGAGGAGCAGGTCGCGCTTGCGGACCCGATGCTGGTACAGCCGGCTCACCCCGCGGGCATCGACCAGCACCGCGCCCACCTTCATCCGCACCAGGAAGGTCGACGCCATGCCTCCGCGGCCCTTGTCGAAGAAGTCGACCATGGAGTTGTGGCCGCCCACCAAGACGATGAGCTCCGCCCCCTTCTCGAAGGCCAGGAGCATGGCGATGTCCTCCGACGTGCCGGCCGAGCGGAACACGGCGTGCTCGAGGCCGTAGCCGTCGAGGACCGCCGAGCCGGGGGCGTCGCCGTCGGGGAAGGCGTGCACCACCAGGCCGGCGCCGCAGCGCAGGGCCCGCTCGCTCACGGAGTCCATGTCGCCCATGATCAGGTCGGGGGTGACCCCGGCATCGAGCAGGGCGTCGGCGCCCCCGTCGACGCCGATGACGAGGGGTCGCATCTCCTGGATGTAGCCGGTGCGGCGCAGCAGCTCCAGGTCCTCGCGGTAGTCGGCGCCGCGGACCACCACCAGCACCTGGCGGCCGCGGAAGTCGAGCCCGGTCTCGGGGATGTCGGGGTCGTCCACCAGGAGGTGGGCCTCGCGCTGGAGGTAGCTGAGGGTGTTCTCGGCGAAGCGCTCGAGCTCCTCCCCCATGGACCGGCGGGCCTCCTCGATGACCTTCTCGAGCGAGGCGCTGGTCTGGCGGTGGCCGTGCAGCCGGGCCGCGCCGTCGACCCACACCGTGTCGCCCACCACGGCCACGTCGTCGCCGTCGGCGATGGCGGTGGTGGCCTCGGGGCCGCAGCCGTCGAGCAACGGGATGCCGGCGCCCACCACCAGCAGCGGCCCGACGTTCGGGTAGCGCCCGCTGGCCGACGGCGCGGCGTTGACCACCGCGGCGACCCGGGCGGCGATGAGGCCCTCGGCGGCGATGCGGTCGAGGTCCTCGTGGTCGATGACCGCGATCTCCCCGGGGACGATGCGGCGCAGGAGCACCTTGGTGCGGCGATCCACGCGCGCGGTGCCGGAGGCGTCGGGGCCCTCGCCCAGCGTCTGGTGGCCGATCTCCTCGGTGGCCATCACCGCCCCCGGGTCCGGGCGGCCATGGCGAGGAGCTCGCTGGCCGCGTCCTGCACCCGCTCGCTGTCGGGCGTGCCCGACAGCATCCGCGACAGCTCCACCACGCGGCCCGCGTCGTCGAGCCGGCTGGCGGTGGCCGCCGTGGTGCCCCGGCGGACCTGCTTGTGCACGTGGACCTGGTGGTCGGCGAAGGCGGCCACCTGCGGCAGGTGCGTCACCACGAGCACCTGGTGGTCGGCGCCGAGCTGGGCGAGGGAGCGCCCCACGGCCAGCGCGGCCTCGCCGCCGATCCCGGCGTCGACCTCGTCGAAGACCAGCACGGGTGGGGCCTGGCTGAGCACCAGGCGCAGCCCGAGCATCGAGCGGGCGAGCTCGCCACCCGACGCCACCTTGGTGAGCGGCGCGGGCTCGGAGCCGGGGTTGGCGGCCAGCAGGAACACCACGTCGTCGCCGGGGTCGTCGTCGCCCACCGCCACCGACAGCCGGGCGTTGGGCATGGCGAGGTCGCGCAGGTGGCCCTGAACGGCGGTGGCCAGCGCCGGCCCGGCCCGACGACGGACCGTGCCCACCACCCGGGCGGCCGCGGCCTCCTCGGCGCACGCCGCGGTGAGCTGGCCCTCCAGGGCGGCGGCGCGGGCGTCGTGGTCGTCGAGGCGGGCGAGGCGCTCGGCGATGGCGTCGCGGTACTCGATCACGTCGTGGAGCGTCCCCCGCCCCGACCGGCTGCCGTCGTCGTCCACCGGCGCGGTGCCGTACTTCCGTCGCAGGTCCACCAGCAACTGCCGGCGCTCGCGGATCTCCGCCAGCCGGGCCGGGTCGTCGTCGATCTCCTCGCCGGCCGTGCGGGTCTCGGCGGCCGCGTCGGTGAGCTCGGCCTGGACGGCCCGGAGCCGACCGGCGAGGTCCCCGAACGGCGCGTGCCCGTCGAGGGCGGCGATCGCGGTGCCCAGCGAGTCCACGGCGCCATCGTCGTCGGTGAGGGCGCGCACCGCCGCGGCCGCCGCCTCCCGGTGGCCCACCGAGCCGGCGAGGAGGTCCTCCAGCTCGTCGAGCCGGGCGTCCTCGTCGGGGTCCTCGAGCCCGGCGGCCTCCAGCTCACCGAGCTGGAACCGCAGCAGGTCGGCCTCCCGGGCCCGGGCGCCGGCGTCGCCGCCGAGCAGCCCCAGCTCCTGCTCGAGGCCGCGGCGCCGGGCCACCGCCTCCCGGAGGGGGCCGAGGTCGGTCCCGGCGAAGCGGTCGAGCGCCTCCCGCTGGGTGCGGGTGGCGAGGAGCGACTGGTGGGCGTGCTGGCCGTGGAGGTCCACCAGGGCACCGGACTGCTCGGCCAGCACCGCGGCGGTGGCCATCCGCCCGTTGACGTAGGCGCGGGACCGGCCCTCGGCGGGGACCACCCGCGTCAGCACCAGCTCCTCGCCGTCCACCTCGAAGCGGCCCTCCACCACCGCCTCGGCGGCGCCGGTGCGCACCAGGGAGGCGTCGGCCCGCCCGCCGAGGAGCAGGTCGATCGCCCCCACCACCATGGTCTTCCCCGCGCCGGTCTCACCCGTGAGGGCGGTCATGCCCGGGCCGAGCACCAGCGCCAGGTGGTCGATGATGCCGAGGTCGGTGACCGCGAGCTCGAGCAGGCGGGCAGCCGGCACCGCGGAGGGCACCGCGGGCGGCGTCATCGGTCGCTCAACCCGAACTTGGCCTTGAGGATCCGGTGGAAGTCGCGTCCCCCGAAGGTGACGAACCGGGCCGGGCGGGGGTCGGCGGTGACGGTGACCTTCGCGCCGGGCGTCACCACCCGGATGTGCTCGCCGTCGACGGCCACGGTGGCGGGGCGGTCACCGAGCACGGCCACCTCCAGCGTGCTCGACGGCTCGAGCACCAGGGATCGGTCGAACAGCGAGTGGGGCGAGACGGCGGTGAGGATGAGCGCCCGGTGGGTGGGCGCCACGATGGGGCCGCGCGCCGAGAGGGAGTAGGCGGTGGACCCGGTGGGCGTGGCGATGATCACGCCGTCGGCCACGTAGCTGGTGAAGAACTCGCCGTCGATGCTCACCCCGAGCCGCACCGTGCGACCCATGGCCTGCTTCTCGATGACGACCTCGTTGAGCGCCGGGGGCAGGTGGAGGCCGCCCGTGCCGGGCTCGTCGACCCCCGCCCCCGACACGACGGACGCCGCGAGCAGCCGCTCGTCGATGCCGTGGCGGCCGGCGAAGTAGTCGGTGAGGGCCTGCTCCCAGCCCCCGGGCTCGACCTCGGCGAGGTAGCCGAGCTGGCCGAGGTTCACGCCCAACACGTCGGCATCGGCCACGACGGCCCGCCTGGTGGCGCGCAACATGGTGCCGTCGCCGCCCACGGAGACCACGAGGTCCGCGTGCGCTCCCGGCTCGTCGATCGCAGGGGTGACCCCGGACGGGGTGAGCAGGGCCGCCTCCTCGTGCGATCCGCTCACCGCCAGGTGGCCGCGGGCCTCGAGCCAGTCCCGGATGGCACAGCCCACGTCGATGGCGTCGGCGCGGCCGCTGTGGAGGAACAGCACGACCGTGCTCACGATCGGCGCGCCTCGCGGACCACGGCGTCGACCAGCTCGGCGACCGCGTCGACCGGGACCGGTGCCGACGGACCCGGTGCCCGGGCGTGGAGGAGGAACTCGACGTTGCCGTCGGCGCCGCGCAGCGGAGAGGTCATCAGCCCCATGATGGCGGCTCCGCGCTCGCCGAGCGCGCCGCAGACCGTCGCGAGCACCCGGGCCCACACCTCGGGGTCGGTGATGACGCCCCGAGAGGCGGTGACCTCGCCCCGCTGCGCCTCGAACTGCGGCTTCACCAGCCAGACCAGGTCGGCGCCGGGTCGGGCCAGGCCCAGCAGGGCGTCGGCCACGGTGCGCAGCGAGATGAACGAGAGGTCGGCGACCACCGCGTCGGCCGGCGGGCCGAGGTCGCCCGGCGCGAGGTGGCGGACGTTGGTCCGTTCGTGGACCGCCACCCGCGGGTCGGTGCGGAGGCGCTGGTGGAGCTGCCCGCGGCCCACGTCGACGGCCGCCACGGCCGCGGCACCCGCCTGGAGGCAGCAGTCGGTGAACCCGCCGGTGGAGGCCCCGGCGTCGAGCACCCGGGCGCCCCGGAGGTCGATCCCGAAGTGCTCCAGGGCGGCCGCCAGCTTGTCGCCGCCTCGACCGACGTAGCGCGACGGCGGCGCCAGCACGGCCACCGCCTCGTCGGGCGCGACCAGGCGTGAGGCGTTGGTGGCGGGGGCGCCGCCCACCACGACCTCGCCTCGTTCGATGACCTGTCGGGCCTGGTCGCGATCGGCGATCAGGCCACGGCGGACGAGCTCGGCGTCGAGCCGCCGGCGCGGAGGCGTGGGTGCCTCAGCTCGTGGTGGTGCCGGCTGCGCCCGAGGTGGTGGACGACGACGCCGTGCTCGTGGAGGCCGGCGCCTTCTTGGCCGGGGCCTTCTTGGCGGCGGCCTTCTTGGCCGGGGCCTTCTTGGCGGAGGAGGCCTTCTTGGCCGACGTCTTCGTGCTGCCGGCGGCCTTCTTGGCGGTGGCCTTCACGGTGCCGGTGGCCTTCTTGGCCGACGCCTTCTTGGTGCCCGTGGCCTTCTTGGCCGTGGCCTTCTTGGCGGCGGCCTTCTTGGTGGCGGTCTTCTTGGCAGCGGTGGCCTTGGCGGGGGTGGCCTTCTTGGCCGTGGCCGACGTCTTCACCGCAGCCCGCCGGGCCGGCTTGTCGGTGGTGCCGGCGCGGATCGAGTCGATCAGGCGCTCCACGCGGGTGAGGTCGGCGATCGTGGCGAGGCCGAGGGACTCGGCCGAGTCGGCGATGTCGCGCCGCACCTGGTCCAAGAAGGCCTCGGTGTTCTTGCGGCTGCGCTCGAGGAGGTCGGTGACCGCCGCCTGGGCCTGCTCGGCCTGCACCTCGCCGGTGCTGACCAGGTCCTTGACGAGGGCCTCGGCCTTCGCCTGGGTCATCGCCGTGAAGGCCATGCCGGCGTCGAGGTACCGCTTGAGGACGTTGCTCTGAGCCATGGCCCCAGATTACCGGCAGTTCGCGACTGCTTGCAAAAGTTTGCACCCGGCCGCGCCGGCGGGCTCGGGGCGGGGGCCGCAGGTCAGAGGCCGCCGACCTTCGAGGGAGGCCACAGGATCACGAACGCCCGCCCGACGATGAGGTCCTCGTCGATGGGCCCGAAGCAGCGCCCGTCCTCCGAGCTCCCCCGGTTGTCCCCCATCACCAGGACGTGGCCCTGCGGGACGCGGAACCCCTCGGCCGTGTCGATCCCCGTCGTGTCCCCCGGTCCGCAGCCGACGTTGGGCTGGGTGGCCTGGCCGCCGGTGTAGGGCTCCTCGAGGGGCCGACCGTCGATGCGCACCTCGCCGTCGATGATCGACACCCGGTCGCCCGGCAGGCCGATCACCCGCTTGATGAGGTCCTTGATCTCGGACGGCGCCATGTTCGAGGGCCGCTCGAACACCACCACGTCACCCCGGTTCACGTCGTGGAGCCGGTACGAGAGCTTGTTGACCAGGACCCGGTCGTTCTCCACCAGCGTGCCGGCCATGGACTCCGACGGGATCCAGAAGGTCTGGAAGATGAAGGTCCGGACCACCACGGCGATCAGCACGGCGCCGACGATCACCGCCACCCACTCGAGGAGGTTGCGGGCGTGGGACTTGGTCTCCGCCTCGCGCTGGGCGCGCTGGCGGGCTCGGCGGGCCTCGGCCAGCTCGGCGTCGGTGGGCTCGTCGTCGTCGTCGGGCGCCGCTCCTGGCGTGACCCCGCCGGCCGGGGCGCCGGTGGTGGCGGCGCCGCCGAGGACCCCTCCCGGCCCGCGCCGGGGGTCGGTGCGGGGGTCGTCAGGGTCGGTGGCCACGACGGGCGACGCTAGCGCGGGGCCTCTCCGGCCCGGCCGCGGTAGCGGGCGAGCACCCGCTCGGCCGCGGCGGCCAGGGCTTGGCGATCGCCGAGCGACGGGTCGATGTCGAGCACCCTCGCCTCGGGGCCGAGGCGCAGCAGCAGCCGGTCGAGCCACGACGGCCCGGCCACGGCCAGGGTGACGATCAGGCGGCCGTCCTGGCCCGGCTGGACCGCCACCACGGGGAAGGCCTCGGCGACCCACCGCGCGTCGGCCGGGAGGTCGAGCACCACCTGCGGTTCGCGGTCGTCGATCTGGACCGTGGTGTCGACCTCGTCGGGCGGAGGCTCGGCGGCCTCGTCGAGCACCTCCACCGCCTCCATTCGGTCGAGGCGGAACCGCCGGCCCGCATCGACCTCCACGGCGCGCCCGGCCAGGTACCACGACCCGGCATCGGCGAACACCCGCCAGGGGTCGACCTGGCGGGTGGCCACCACGTCGCGGCCGTAGGACCAGTAGCGGAACCCGACGCGGCGGCCCCGGGCGATGGCCTCGGCCAGGAGGCGACCGGTGGGGCCGCCCTCGGGGTCGAGGTCGACGTCGACCGCCTCCCCCGGCTCGATGCCCAGCAGGGCCGCCAGCTTGGTGAGGGCCCGCCACAGCGGCGTGTCGGGGTCGGCGTCACGTCCCACGAGGGCGTCGGCGGCCGCCACCAGCGCGAGCCCCTCGCCGGGGGTGAGGCGCAGCGGTCGCCCGAACGAGAACAGTCGGACCCACACCCGGCCGTCCTCCACGATCACCTCGAACGGCATCTCGTCGTAGTGGAGCGAGTCGGCGCCCACCATGGCCGCCATCTCCAGCTCCTTGACCAGCTCCGCGGGCCGCAGGGCGAACCGCTCGCAGAGCTCGTCGATGGCCACCCCCTCGGGCCGCCCGGCGGCGTACTGGAGGACGGCCAGGAGGCGCTGCACGCGGGCGGCGGCGGTGATGCGCGGGCTAGCGGCCACCGGCGGCCACCTCCTCCAGCCACGACACCACGTGGGCGCGCAGCGCCGGTGGCGAGCGCACCTCCGCCCGGTCGAGGAAGGACAGGAGCCAGGAGCGGAAGCCCTCCTGGTTGGTGACCACCAGCGAGACCACCAGGCCGTCGGCGTCGTCGCTGCGCACCTCGGCATCGCCGAGCTCGTGGCGGACCGAGGACGCCACCTCCGGGTCGAACCAGACCTCTGCGGTGACGGCCTCGGTGTGGCCGCCGAGCACCCACGGCTCGAGCTGGAGCCCCGGCACGGCCTCCACCGGACGCTCGAAGGCGCCCGCCTCGCCCACCAGGGCGACCCCGCCCTCCACCCGGCTCATGCGGTACCACCGCTCCTCGGCCCGGACGTGGTCGAAGCCGTTGAGGTACCACCGGCCGCGCAGGAACTCGAGGCGGTAGGGGTTCACCGTGCGGGCCACGCCGTGGTACCCGAACGCCAGCGCCTGGCGCTCGGCGACCCCGGTGAAGGCGGCCACGAGGTCGGGGTCGGCCGGGATCTCGGTGGCGGGCTCCGTCGCGGTGGCTCCGCCCCCCAGCTTGAACAGCGCCCGCTGCCCCATGCCGCCGTCGGAGCCCACCACCGCGGCGGCGAGGTTCAGCGCCTCGAGCTCGTCGGGCTCGAGGCCGGGGTCGCGGAGCTCGTAGTCGCGCGGGCGGATCCGGTAGCCGAGGACGGGCGGGTCGACGCCGGGGACCGTCTCCACGAGGAGGGGCACCCCCATCTCGCGCAGCTCGTCCTTGTCGCGCTCGAAGGCCCGCTTGAAGGAGTTGTCGTCGTCGGGGTAGCCGGGGACCCGGCGGCGCAGCTCCGCCGCGGTGACGGGGCGGAGCGCGCCGAGCAGGGCGTTCATCAACGTGATCAGGCGCTCGATCTTGGCCAGGGCCATGGGCCGGGATCCTACGGGTCGGGTCCGAGGGCACCGACCGGCGGCGGCCCGTCGACGCGCGAGGTGGCGGCCCGCGCGGCCCAGGCCCCGGCGGCGGCCGCCGCCGCGAAGTACACGGGGTCCTCGGCCGGGCCGCGGCCCATGGTGGTGACGGCCAGGCCGGCGTCGAGCAGCAGGCGGGCCGGGTCGCCGGCATCGACCGCCACCCAGCGGTGGCGAGACCCGACGGGCGCGGCCACCGTCGGCGGGTGGGGCACCTCCACCACCGAGCGCACCGCGTCGAGCGCGGTGGCCGAGTGGTGGCTGATCCCCTGGTGACGGGGGCGCTCGTCGCCCTCCGAGCACCGCAGGCACGCGATGGGCCGGCCGCCCAGCCACGCCACCGCGTCGAGCGTGGGCGCCACCTCCAGGGCGGTGTAGCCGAGCCGGCTGCCGGTGCCGGCCCCGCCCGGCCCCATGGCCACCACCACCACCTCGGCGCCGAGCCGGTGCCGGGCGAGGGTGAGCGCGGACGCCACGTTCAGCGCCTCCAGGTCCCCGCCGAACGCGTGCCCGGCGGTGACCGTGGCGGCCACCAGGCCGAGCTCGGTGAGGCGGGCCACCTGGTCGCTGAAGGCGAGCGGCAGGGCGGCGCCGTCGGTCATCACGTAGACGAGCCGGGTGCCGGGCCGGTGAGCGGCGATCGCCGCGGCGATCACCGGCAGTTGGCTGTGGACCCCGGCCACCACGACGGGGATCCCGTCGAGGTGGGCCGGCACGTCGGGCCCGGCCTCCTCGGCGGCGCCGGCGTCGACCTGGAGGCTCGTGTAGCGGAGCTTCATCAGGTGGCCCGGGCCCGCCTCGTGCCACGGACCCCGCGTGAGGTTCCAGTGGACGACGTGCCAACCCCCGCTGCCGAGCCCCAGGTCGACCGCGGTGGTGTTGACCACCAGGGCGTCGCCGGCACCCACCGGCCCGGTGAGCTGGGTGAGGGCGTAGGCGCGGCTGCCGTCGTCGAGGCGGACGCGGCAGAGGCCGGGCCGCTCCTCGAGGACCTCGGCCACGGAGGCCTCCCGGAAGGCCGGCACTCAGCTCCCGCCGACCGCGCCGGACGGACGGGCCGGGTCGGCCGGGCTCACAGGGACGCGATGAGCTTCTCGACCCGCTCGTCGTGGGCCTTGAAGGGGTCCTTGCAGAGGACGGTGCGCTGGGCCTGGTCGTTGAGCTTCAGGTGGACCCAGTCGACCGTGTAGTCCCGCTTCTTCTCCTTGGCCTTGCGGATGAACTCGCCGCGCAGCCGGGCCCGGGTGGTCTGCGGGGGCTGGTCGGTGGCGAGCTCGATCTCCTCGTCGTCGCACACCCGCTCCACCATGCCGCGCTCCTGGAGCCGGTAGAAGAGGCCGCGGTCGCGGTTGATGTCGTGGTACTGGAGGTCGACGAGGGCCACGCGGGGATCGGCCAGGGTGAGGTCGTGGCGGGCCCGGTACTGCTCGATCAGGTTGTGCTTGATGACCCAGTCGCACTCGCGGTCGAGCGAGAGCGGGTCGCGCTCGATGGCGGTGAGGGCGTGCTCCCAGGCGTCGAGCGACATCTTCTCCTCGGGGGACAGCCCGCGGGTCTCGCCGTAGCGGATGGCCCGCTGGAGGTACTCGCTCTGGATGTCGAGGGCCGAGACCTCGCGGCCGTTGGCCAGCCGCACCCGCCTCGTGCAGGTGATGTCGTGGCTGATCTCGCGGATGGCGCGGATCGGGTTCTCCAGCGTCATGTCGCGCAGCACCACGTTGGGCTCCTCCAGCATCCGCAGGAGGAGGCTGGTGGCGCCCACCTTGAGGAACGTGGCGTGCTCGCTCATGTTGGAGTCGCCGACGATCACGTGCAGCCGGCGGTAGCGCTCGGCGTCGGCGTGGGGCTCGTCGCGGGTGTTGATGATCGGGCGCGACCGGGTGGTGGCGCTGGAGACGCCCTCCCAGATGTGCTCGGCCCGCTGGCTGATCGAGAACATGGCGCCGCGGGCGGTCTGGAGGACCTTCCCGGCGCCGGCGTAGATCTGGCGGCTCACGAGGAACGGGATCAGCACCTCGGCGTAGTGGCCGAAGTCGTCGCGGCGGCTGGTGAGGTAGTTCTCGTGGCAGCCGTAGGAGTTGCCGGCGGAGTCGGTGTTGTTCTTGAACAGGTAGACCGTGCCCCGGATGCCCTCCTCGCGGAGGCGCTGCTCGGCGCTCACCAGGAGCTGCTCGAGGATGCGCTCGCCGGCCTTGTCGTGCACCACCAGCTCGCGCACGGAGTCGCACTCGGGGGTGGCGTACTCGGGGTGGCTGCCCACGTCGAGGTAGAGGCGGGCGCCGTTGGCGAGGAACACGTTGGAGCTGCGGCCCCACGAGACCACCCGCCGGAACAGGTAGCGGGCCACCTCGTCGGGGCTGAGGCGCCGCTGGCCGCGAGAGGTGCAGGTGACCCCGTACTCGTTCTCCAGGCCGTAGATGCGGCGTTCCACGGCGCCACCGTACCGGCGAGCGTGGCGGCTGCGATGCCACCGCCTCGCCGGCGGCCCACGATCCTCGGATCCGGGGCCGGCCGGGGCGGCGCGGCTCGTGCTCAGAAGGAGCTGCAGGCCTCGCTGAGGGCGGCCGAGAGCTCCGGGTCGGGGTAGTCCTCGTCGAGCTCGGCGAAGGACTCGCCCACCTTGGTGACCTCGTCGGCGTAGCTGGCCTGCAGGGCCCGGACCTCGGCCTCGAAGGCCGGCCGCGCGCCCGTGGCCAACGCCTCGGCCTCGGTCTGGGCCGACGCGATGGCCGTGCCGAACGCCTCGAACTTGCCGACGAGGTCGTCCACCAGCTCCTCGCCGTCCTCGATGGCCGGCGCGCCGCCGTCCTCCACCGCGGCGATCAGGTCGTCGGTGAGGGCGGAGCTGGCCTCGAACATCTCGACGAGGGCGGTCTTGCGCCCGTTGAGGTTGCTGGCCTCGATCCCGTCGCCCACGCCGGTGCTCGTCTCCTCGATGGCGGCGAGCCACCCCTCGAAGTCCGCGCAGAAGCCGACGGCCCACTCCTCGAGGTCGACGCCCTCGACCTCCGGTTCGGTGGTGGTCTCGTCGGCCTCGGTGGTGGTGGTGGAGGCCTCGGCGCCGGTGGGCGTCGTCGGGTCGTCGGCGGCATCACCGTCGGAGGCGCCGCAGGACACGGTGGCGGTGAGGGCGAGGGCGGTGACCAGTGCGCCGAGGGAGGTGCGCATGGGAGCTCCGGGGGGGGTGAGCGGAAGGGGACGTTCGACGGTAGCGCCGGACGAATCGGACGTCGAGGTCGGCGGCCAGCCCCCGTCCGCCGGTCAGCCGTCCTCGGCCGCGGTCCCGTCGGCCGGGGCCCCGTCGGCGGCGGGGATCGAGGTGCCGTCGGCGGAGAGGACCTCGGACACCTCGTCGTCACCGAGGCGGCGGAAGCAGCGGCGGGCCCCCGCCCGGTCGAGCAGGGCCACCTCGAGGTCGGCGCCCGTGAGGGTGCGCTCGGTGCCGGCGAGGGCGCGGGCTGCCACCTGCAGGGCGACGGCCAGGCTGGGGTGGTCGCCGAGGCCCTCCCGCACCCGCTCGGCGACCGCCTCGGCGTCGCCCCCGAGTACCGCGAACCGGTGCTCGTCGATCACGGTGCCGTCGTAGAGCAGGTGGAACAGCTGGTCCTGCTCGGGGGCGCCACCCACCTCGGCCACCAGGATCTCCACCTCGAGCGGCTTCATCTCGTGGGTGAACACCTGGCCCAGGATCTGAGCGTACTGGTTGGCCAGGCTTCGGGCGTCGACGTCCTCGCGGCTGAAGGAGTAGCCCTTGAGGTCGGCGGCGCGCACGCCGGAGATCCGCAGCTGGTCGAACTCGTTGTACTTGCCGACGCCGCCGAAGGCGATGCGGTCGTAGATCTCCGACACCTTGCGCAGCGTGCTCGACGGGTTCTCAGCCACGATCAGCACGCCCTCCTCGCACAGCGCGGCCACCAGGCTCCGG
>JBBRFU010000031.1:0-29831 GCA_038241315.1 Acidimicrobiales bacterium
CGCACACCCGGGCGATGCGCGCGATCTCCTCGAAGGTGAGGAGGCGGTCGCGGGGCTGCCACACCATGCCCTCGGCCGGCATGCAGTAGGTGCACCGGAAGTTGCAGCGGTCGGTGACCGAGATGCGCAGGTCGCGGTGGACCCGGCCGTAGCCGTCCACGAGGGGCACGGGGCGTGGGGCGGCGGTCACCGCGCCAGCGTACGGCCCGGGGCGCCCGATGGGATCCGTGCGGTCGCGCCCCACGATCAGGGGGCGAAGGGGCTGTGGAGCAGGACCACGGTGACGTCGCCACCCGCCTCGACGCCGTCGCCGTCGGGCAGGACGGCCAGCGCGTTGGCCCCGGCCGTCGCCGCCAGCTGGTGCGAACCCTGGCCGACCACCGGTCGGGCCACCAGCCCGCGCCCCTCCCACCGGCAGGCCACCCGGACGTAGGCGGTGCGACCGTCGGCCCGGCGGGTGAGCCCGGTGCCCGCGGCGGCGGTCACCTGGGGGAGGTCGAGGTCGGGTCGGCCGGCGAGGCGGCGCAGGCCCGGCACCCCCAGCAGCGACAGCGAGACCAGCGAGGAGACCGGGTTGCCCGGCAGGCCGAAGACGGGGGTGCCGCCGAGCACGCCGAAGGCGAACGGCTTGGCCGGGCGGATGGCGATCTGCATCCAGCGCATGTCGGCCAGCTCGTCGAGCACGACCTTCACCAGGTCGAAGTCGCCCATGCTCACGCCGCCGCTGGTGACCACCGCGTCGTGGGTCCCGGCGGCGGCGGCGAGGGCGGTCGAGAGCGCGTCGCGGTCGTCGGCGACCGTGCCCAGGTCGACGGCGTCGACGCCGTAGGCCCGCAGCGCGGCCACCAGCGTGGGCCGGTTGGACTCGCGGATCTGGCCGGGGGCGAGCGGGCGGTCGTCGTCGACCAGCTCGTCGCCGGTGGAGATCACCGCCACCCGGGGCCGCGGCACCACCATCGGCCGCCGCACCCCGATCGAGGCCAGCACCCCGAGGTGCGCCGGGTGCAGGACCGTGCCCGCCGCCACCACCTCGTCGCCGGCCGCCACGTCGTCGCCGGCGGCGCGGACGTGCAGCCCCACGGGCACGGCCTGGGTGAGGTCGACCTCGTCCTCCCCCACCCGCGTGGACCGCTCCACCATCACGACCGCGTCGGCGCCCGGCGGCACCGGTGCGCCGGTCATGATGCGGACGGCGGACCCGGGCGTGACCTCGATGTCGGGCGGGGCGCCGGCGGCGATGGTGCCCACCACCCGCAGCCGCACCGGGGCCCCCTCGGCGGCACCGGCCCCGTCGGCAGCGCGCACGGCGTAGCCGTCCATGCCGGAGTTGGCGAAGGGGGGCACCGCCTCCGGAGCCACCGCCGCCTCGGCGAGCACGCACCCGAGCGCGTCGTCGAGCGCCCGGGGCGACGGCGCGAGCGGCGCGCAGCGGTCGAGGACGTGGCGCCGGGCCTCGGCGAAGGGGATCACGGCGAGGTCCGCGCCGCGATCAGACCAGGCCCTCGCGCCGCACGAGGTCGGCCAGGAACGCCCCGAACTCGGGGCCCAGGTCCTCGCGCTGCAGCGCCAGCTCCACGATGGTCTGGAGGTAGGCGGGCACCGTGCCGGTGTCCCACCGGCCGCCGGAGAAGGTGACGCCGTAGACCGCCTGGTCGGCGAGCAGCATGGCGATGGCGTCGGTGAGCTGGATCTCGCCGCCCACGCCCGGCTGCACGTGCTCGAGCTTCTCGAAGATCTCCGGCGTGAAGATGTAGCGGCCCATGACCGCCAGGTTCGACGGCGCCTCGGCCGGCTGGGGCTTCTCCACGATGTCGAGGATCTGGACGAGGTGGTCCGAGATGCGCTCGGGCTTGGCGCAGCCGTAGCGCCTGATCTCCTCGGGCTCCACCTCCTGCAGGGCGAGCACCGACCGCCCGTACTGGGCGTGGATGCGCATCATGTCGCTCAGCAGGTTCGACGACGTCGACATGAACTCGTCGCCCAGCAGCACGGCGAAGGGGTTGTCGCCCACGTGCTTGCGGGCCACCGAGACGGCGTGGCCGAGGCCGAGGGGCGAGCCCTGGCGCACGAAGTGGATGTCGGCCAGCGACGCGATGTCGACGACCTCGGTGAGCTCGGCGTGCTTGCCGGCGGCGTCGAGGTGGTACTCGAGCTCGAACTGCCGGTCGAAGTGGTCCTCGATCGACCGCTTGGACCGTCCGGTGATGATCAGGATGTCGTCGATCCCGGCGGCGACGGCCTCCTCCACCACGTACTGGATGGCCGGCTTGTCGACGACCGGCAGCATCTCCTTGGCCTGGGCCTTCGTGGCCGGCAGGAACCGGGTGCCGAGACCGGCGGCGGGGATCACGGCTTTGCGTACGTGGGTTGCGGTGCTCACCACGGGATTCTCGCACGCCGCGCCGTCGGTCGCAGGCGGCGCCGGTGTGGTCGTCCGCCCGCGCGCTGCCTAGGCTGGCACTCTCCACCGTCGACTGCCAACGGTCGGGCCCGGACCGGTTCCGCCAACGAGGACACATGCCCACCTACGAGTACCGCTGCAAGAGCTGTGAGCACCAGTTCGACATCGTCCAGGCCTTCTCCGACGATGCCCTCACGGTCTGCCCCGAGTGCGACGGCCCGCTGAAGAAGGTGTTCGGCAACGTGGGCATCACATTCAAGGGCTCGGGCTTCTACAAGACCGACAGCCGCTCGGCCGGCTCGTTCGGCTCCGCCAAGGACGCCGACCGCACCGACGCCAAGAAGGGCGCCGAGGCCGACGCCAAGCCCAAGGCCGACACCAAGACCGACTCGTCCTCGGGCTCCGGCGACAAGAAGGCCTCGTCCGACAAAGCCGGCTCGTCGGCCTCCGGGTCGGGGTCGTCCTCGGGATCGGGATCGGGCAACGGCTCGTCCGGCAGCGGGTCCTCCACGTCGTCGAGCTCGTCGGGCAGCACCGCCAAGACCTGAGCGACGGGCGGGCCCGCCCCCCAACGAGGGGCCCCTGGTCCGCCGAGCCCGGCCGCCCTACCCTGGCGCCCGACCTTCCCGGTACCCGCCTCTCCCTGGAGGTGCGTCCCCGTGGGCCGCGTCCGCTCCTCAGCCCCTCGTCCGCTCGCCAGGAGCCGGTTGCCCCTGCGCCGTCGGGTGCTCGCCGACCCGGCCGTCGCCCGACGGTGGGCGGTGGTGGTGGCGCTCGCCGCCCTCACGGCCGCGACCACGGCGCACCTCGTCACCGGCGCCGAGTCGGCCCGGCGGGCGTGGGGCCGCACCCGCCCCGTGCTGGTGGTCGATCGGCCCGTCGGTGCCGGTGATCCCCTCGCTGACGCCGTCCGGACCGTCCGCTGGCCGACGGCCCTCGCTCCCGCGGACACGGTCGACCACCTGCCGAGCGGCGCCGAGGCCGCCGCCGACGTGGATCGCGGCCTCCCGCTCACCACGGCGCTGGTGACGGCACCGGGCGCATCCCGCGCCGACGGCCGGCTGCGGGTGGCGCTCCGGCGCGGCGATGCCTCGCTCCCGGTCGCCGCCGGCGACCGGGTCGACGTGTGGGCCACGGTGGACCCGTCGCTGTCGGGCGGCCGCCCCGGCACCCGAGCGGTGGCCCGCGAGGCCCTCGTCACCGAGGCCAGCGACGACACGGTCGTCGTGGCCGTGACGCCCGCCGAGGTCGGTGAGGTGGCGGAGGCCGCCGCCCTGGCCACCATCACCTTGGTGGGCCAGAACTGAGCAGGTCCTCGGGTCCTCTCCGTGCCTGATCACCCTTTTGGACCACCTTCGGGGGAGGAGCTGGTTGCCCTCCGGGGTGAAACCTGTCACGTTCACGGCGCTCGTGGTTGCGGGAACCACGGCGGATCCCTCGGGGGGACCGATGAGAAGAGTGCTGCTGGCCGCCATCGCGGCCGTGTTGTTGTCGGGGTGCCAGCTGATCCTGGTGCCGGGTGACGGAGCCATCGTGGCGCCGGGCACCATGACCGTCAGCGGGGAGATCCCGAACCGGATGGTGATCGGCGGCACGCTGCGGGTCAACGGCGTCGTCACCCCGGTGGCCGCCGACCGCACGTGGTCGACCGAGATCGAGACCGGCCCGGCCGGCGAGGTCACCGTGGTGGAGGCCGTCTACACCGAGCCCGGCGGCAAGGTGCACCGCCAGCAGTCCGCGGTCGTGGCGGGCCCCCGGCTCGCCCCCGGTGAGCGCTCCGCCGACGGCGTCGGCATGGCCTTCACCAGCGCCGGGCTCGACAACCTCGGGCCGGTGATCAACGACCTCGCCGGTGGCGCCTTCGACATCAGCGCCCTGATCCTCGCCCAGGACCCCCTGATCCCGCCGACCGATGCGGGCCTGGGCGTCACCATCACCGGCAAGGCCTACGAGGCGGGCAGCGCCGGCGTGGCCATCGACGCGGGGAGCAGCGCCTCCGGCGTGACGACGCGCATCACCGTCGAGGACCTCTACCTCGGGCTCGACGTGCGGCTGAGCGGGCTCATCAGCGGCCCGTGCAAGCTCGAGATCCAGATCCCGTCCACCACCATCGACGCCACGTTCGACCTGCGTCCCGATGCGGCCAACCCGTCGCTGGTCGACGTGAACCAGGTGGCCGCCCCCGTGGTGACCACCGCAGGGGTGTCCTACGAGTTCATCTCGGGCGTCTGCGATCCGAGCTCGCCCATCATCGGCAGCATCGTCACCAGCGCGGCCGGCGCCAAGATCGAGGGCACCGTCAAGGACGGGTTCGCCAGCCAGCTCGGCGATCCCGACGGCGCCGGTCCCGTGGACTCGGCGATCGCGGCGGCCATCCAGACCGCCCTCGCGGAGATCTCCATCGCCGGATCGGTCGGCGACGCGGTGGAGGCCCACCTCGACGCGCCGTTCACCGAGATCACCGAGAGCGCGGCGGGCATCGACCTCCGGGCCGACGCCGACTTCTTCGCCACCAAGGGCACCGGGCCGGGCGACTGCCCGGCTCCCGCCAGCGCCCCGAACCTGCCGAACACCTACGACACGCCGGGCGCCTACCCCACCCTGGGCGGCACGACGCCGGGTGGCCTCCCCTACGGCCTCGGGCTGGTCATCTCGTCCTCGGCGTTCAACCAGCTGCTGGGCGCCATGACCGAGTGCGGCCTGCTCAACCAGGACATCCACGAGATCGCCCTCGCCGGCGGGACGCCGACCCCGATCACGTCGAGCGTGCTGTCGCTGCTGGTGCCCTCGTTCGGCACGGCCCTGCCCGCAGGCACGCCCATGCTGGTGCGCCTCGACCCGCAGTTCAGCCCCTTCCTCAGCGGGGATCCCGGCCCCGCCGGGGAGCAGGCCGAGCTCCAGCTCGCCGACCTGCGCATCAGCTTCGTGGAGCCCAAGGCGGCCGGTGACGTCACCTGGCTGACCCTCGCCGTCGACGCCCCGCTCGGGTTCGAGCTGGCGTTCGACGACGCCGCCGGGGCCCTGGCGCCGACGATCACGCCGCCGCCGACCACGGCGGTCGACGCCCGGGTGCTCGACAACAAGGTGGGCGCCGACGAGGCCGCGATCGAGACCCTCTTCCCGAACCTCTTCCCGAGCTTCGTCGGGGGGCTCAGCGACAGCTTCGGCGCCTTCCCCCTCCCCGACTTCCTCGGGCTGGACCTCGGGGTCATCGAGGTGGCCCGTCAGGGCAACTCCTACGTCCTCTACGCCAACCTCGAGCCGGCGCCGCAGACCCACCTGGAGAACGTCGCCGTCACCGACCTCAGCTCGGCCGACCGCGCCAACGACTCCTGCTGCTTCGACTCGGGTGAGTGGCGGCACCGCACCCGGAAGAAGGTCACCGGCCGCTCCGTCCAGGTGGACCTCGACGCCATGATCGGCGCCGACGCCTGCTGCACGGTCGACGACCAGCGGGAGAACGCCCACGCCGGGGGCCGGATCACCTTCGACGTCGTGCCGGCCGACGGTGAGACGTGGAAGGTCGACCTCTCCCACGTGATCGCCGGGGCCCACACCCTCGTGGGCGAGGGCGTCGGGGGCGGCTACGGCGCCCAGTCGAAGATCTCGCCCGTCACCGGCCGCTACCGCGTGGGCGACGGCGCCTGGACGTCGTTCGACTTCGCGCCGTCGCTGCTCACCTCGGGGTGGCGCAACAGCCACTTCGACGCCGGCTTCACCGGCGGGGCGGCCACGGCGTTCACGGGGACCACCCGCGAGACGGTGACGGTGGAGTTCGGCTTCGACGTGGAGGCCTTCTCCGACTCCAACCTGGTGTTCCCGGCCGAGGCGGGCAACGAGGCGGCCGTCCGCCTGGGTGCCAACGACAGCCTCACGAACGGCTTCACCGCCGGCGACTACCCGGGCCCCGGCAACCGCGACATCGCGGCCGACGGCTACCGGGCCACCATCCTGCTCTCCACGGTCGGCTGAGCCGGGGCGCGGCCGGGGCGGCGGGGCGGCAGGCCCCGCCGCCCCCGGCCCACCGCGCCACCTCGACGCCGGTCATCTCGACGCCGTCGGCCAGCAGGCGGTCGGTCGGCCGGCAGTCGGTCGGCCGGCAGGCGGTCGACCAGCAGGCGGTCGGCCAGCCCGACCGGTCGATCAGCGGGCGTCGATGGTGCCGGTGACGAGGAGGACGATCAGCAGGGTCCCCAGCGCGATCCGGTAGGCCACGAACACCTTGGTGCTGTGGCTCACCAGGAACTTCAGCAGCCAGGCGATGGCCGCGTAGCCGACGGCGAACGACACCACGGTGGCCACGATGGTGGGGCCCGCCCCCGGGCTGTCGCCCGCGCCCAGGTCCTTCAGCGAGAAGAGGCCCGAGAGCACCACGGCGGGGATGGACAGCAGGAACGAGAAGCGGGCCGCGTCCTCGCGGGTGTAGCCGAGGAAGAGCCCGGCGCTGATGGTGGCGCCCGAGCGCGACACGCCCGGCACGAGGGCCAGCGACTGGGCCAGGCCGATGAGGACGCCGTCGCGGGTGTCGACCTCCCGGAGGGTCTTGCGCCGGCTCGCCACCTTCTCGGCGTAGAGCAGCACGAGCCCGAGCACGATGAGCGTGCCGGCGATGAGCCGCAGGTCGCGTGCCCCCGATTCGATCTGGTCCTGGAACGCGAGGCCGAAGATCCCGATGGGGATGGTGGCCACGATGAGGTACCAGCCCATGCGGGCGTCGAGGTCGCGGCGCCGGAGCGGGTCGCGCAGCGACGCCAGCCAGGCGGTGGTGATGCGCCACAGGTCCTTCCAGAAGAAGATGACCACCGCGGCCATGGTGCCGAGCTGGATGACCGCGGTGAACGCCGCGCCCGGGTCCTCCCAGCCGAACAGGGCCGGCACGATCCGCAGGTGGCCACTCGAGGAGATCGGGAGGAACTCGGTGAGGCCCTGGACGATGCCGAGGACCAGGGCTTCGAGCAGCGACATGCGGAGCGGGGCCTCGGGGTCGGCGGGCGGAGCGAGCGACCGGTCGGGCGCTGCCGCCGGGCACCGTACGGCCTGGCCCGACCCCCTCGCTATCCGGGGCGCCCCCGGCGCGAGGGGGTGCGGTCCCCCACCCCGGGATCAGGCGATCCAGGGGGGCGTGCCCCGACCCGTGGGCTCGCCGGGCACGTGGACCTGGGCGTCGCCGTGCCCGACGACCAGCGCGGTGGCCGGCCCGGGGGCGCGGACCCGGCGCTCGGCGCCCGCGGGGAGCACCACGGTGTCGCCGGCCGCCACCGTGTGGGCGGCGCCGCCGGCCTCGACCTGGAGCGTGCCGTCGACGACCGTCCACACCTGCTCGGTGTCGACCACGTGGGGTGGGCCGGCGCTGCCGGCCGCCATCTCCACCCGCCACACGCTGAGCCCGGCGGTGGCCCCCAGGGTGGGCGAGGCGAGGGTGGTCATGGTGGCGTTGGGGGTGGCGGTCCGCCGGGTGGCGGCGGCCGGGACGATGCGGGCGACGGGCATGGGTGCTCCTCTTCGACAAGGTGGTTGTCGAAACCGTACACCTGGTTGTCCATCGACGCCATGCAGGGGATCATGGGCGCCATGGCCACCTCCCGCTCCGGGCACGAGCTGCCCCTCCTCCTCCTCGGCGCGTTCCGCGCCTTGGTCGACGACCTCCACCTGGCCCTCGCCGAGCGCGGCCACCCGGGCGTCCGCCCCGTCCACGGCTTCGCCCTCCAGGCGGTGGGCGACGGGGCCACCACGTCGGAGCTGGGGCGCCGCCTCGGCGTGTCGAAGCAGGCGGCGGCCAAGACCGCAGCCGCCCTCGTGACCCTCGGCTACCTGGAGGAGCGGGCGAGCCCCACCGATCGGCGCACCCGGCCCCTGCACCGGACGGCGCACGGCGACGACTGCCTGCGCGCCTCGGCCGAGACCTTCGACCAGCTGCGCCAGCGGTGGGTCGACCAGCTCGGCGCCGACCGGGTGGCCGCCATCGAGGACGACCTGGAGGCCGTCACCCGGGCCGACACCCGCCGCGCCGACGCCCCCGGCTGGTTCGGCTGAGCGACCGGCTCACCGAACCGGCCCGCGCCGGGCAAGCTCGCCGGTCAGGCGCCGGAGACGGTGACGTCGCGGACCACGAGGCTGACGCCGGCCGAGCGCATGGGGAGCCACTCGAGGTCGGCGCCCACCGCCACCACGTCGGCGAGCATCCGCTGGAGCGTGGACGCCACCGTGAACTCGCGGAGGGGCTCGCCCAGGGCGCCGCCGGTGATGCGGAGCCCCTCGGCGCCGGTGGAGAAGTCGCCCGACACCGGGTTGACGCCCGAGTGCAGCCCCGACACCGAGCTGATCAGCACACCGTCGCCCACGTCGGCCAGCAGCTCCGGCTGGAGCTTGCGGCCCGGGGCCAGCGACAACGCCCGACACCCCACGCCGGGGGTGGAGGAGAAGCCCCGCACCGCGTTGGCCGTGGAGGTGGTTCCCGAGCGGCGGGCCGTGTAGGCGTTGTGCACGAACTGCTGCAGCCGACCGCCGTCGATGAGCACGTTGCGGCGCGACGCCAGGCCCTCGCCGTCGGTCTCGCTGGCGCTGTAGGCCAGCGGGTTGGTGGCGTCATCGACCAGCGTGAACCCGGCGGCGGCGACCTCCTCGCCCAGGCGGTCGGCGAAGAGCGACCGGCCCTTGAGCACCGACTCGCCCGAGAGCGTGGAGCCGATGATGCCGAGGAACTGGGCGGTGACGTACGGGTCGAACACGACGGTGACCCGTCCGCTCGAGGGCTGGGTGGCGCCGAGGAGGCGGGTGGCCCGCCGTCCGGCGTCGGCCGCGGCGGCGTCGATGTCGAGGTCGGTGGGCAGCCGGCCCACCGAGAAGCCGAAGCCGGTCTGGGTGTCGTCGCCCTCGGTGGCCACGCACGAGACCGACACGTAGCAGGAGCTGTCGCGGCTGGCCGTGCGGATGCCGGTGGTGGTCACGACCGCGCCCTCCGACACGCCGTCGGCGTAGTCGGCGGCGTCGATGCCCGTGATGCGCCGGTCGGCGGCCCGCACCGCCCGCTCGAGCTCCACCGCCAGGTCGATCTTGGCCTCGGTGGAGACCCGGGTCAGCTCCTCCCGGTAGAGGTCGAGCTCCGGGACGGCCACGCCGTCGGGCTCGGCCATGCCCAGCCACTCGTCGGGCGTGGCGAAGGTGGCGTTGTCGCGGGCCTCGGCCAGCGTCTCGGCGAGCACGTCGGCGTCGAGGCTCCCGGCGTAGGCGAAGCCCTGCTTCTGCCCGGAGATGACCCGCACCCCGATGCCGGCGGAGGTGGCCGAGGCCAGCTGCTCCACCTCGCCCTCGTACACCCGGACCTCGGTGGACGACGACCGGCCCACCACCACCTCGACCTGTTCGTCGCCCCGGGCCAGGGCCACGATGCGGTCACCGATCTCCAGCAGCTCCTCGCTCACGAGGCGGTGCCGCCCACGGTGAGGCTGGTGACCCGGAGGGTGGGGACCCCGTCACCCACGGGCACGCCCTGACCGTCCTTGCCGCAGGTGCCGGGCGGCCCCATCTCGAAGTCGTTGCCGACGGCGTCGATCATCTCGAGCACCTTGGGGCCGTTGCCGATCAGGTTGCCCTCACGGAGGGGCTCGGTGATGCGGCCGTCCTCGATCAGGTAGGCCTCGGTCATCCCGAACACGAAGTCGCCCGTGGCGGTGTTGACCTGGCCGCCGCCCAGGTGGGCCACGTAGACCCCGTCGGGGGTGGAGGCCACGATGTCGTCGGGGTCGGTGTCGCCGTTGGTGAGCAGGGTGTTGGTCATGCGGACCATGGGCAGGTGCTTGTAGCTCTGGCGGCGGCCGTTGCCCGAGACGGGCCGGCCCTCCTTGCGGGCCCGGAGCTGGTCCCACATGTAGTCGGTGAGGATGCCGTCCTCGATGAGGACGTTGCGCTGCGCCGGGGTGCCCTCGTCGTCGATGGCGAAGGTGCCCCACTCGTTGGCGATGGTGCCGTCGTCGACGATCGTCACCAGCGGCGAGGCCACCTGCTGGCCGACGCGGCCGGCGAACACCGAGACGTTCTTCTGGATGTGGTCGGCCTCGAGGCCGTGACCGCAGGCCTCGTGGAACAGCACGCCGCCACCGCCCTTGCCGATGACCACCGGCAGGGCCCCGCTGGGCGCGGGCCGGGCCCGCAGCTTGGTGAGCGCCTGCTCGGCGGCCTCCCGGGCCAGGTCCTCCACCTGGTAGCGGTCGAAGAGCTCGAAGCCCATCGTGTGGCCGATGGAGCGGCGGCCGGTCTGCATGCCGGCGTCGCCCGACGCCACCACGCCCACCACGAACAGGGTGCGGGTCTGGTCGTCGGCCGCGAGCAGGCCGTCGGAGTTGGCCACCAGGATGCGGCGACGGCTGTCGCCGTAGGAGGCCGACACCTGCCGGATGGCGCCGCCGGTGCTGCGGGCCACCTCGTCGGCCCGCTGGAGCAGCTCGACCTTGGTGGCCTTGGCCACCTCCTCCGGGCGCTCCCCCACCGGCTGGGGGGTGGTGGGGGCGCGGGTGAGCTCGACGGCGCGGACGCCGCCACCCCCGCCGCGTGCGGCCGCGGCCGCCGCTTCGGCGGCGTCGAGCAGGCCGCTCTCGGAGAGGTCGGCGGTGTGGGCGAAGCCGGTGGTGTCGCCCACCACGACGCGGATCCCGGCGCCGCGATCGCGGCCGGAGCCGAGCTCCTCGATCCGGCCGTCGTCGAGGCGACCGGACGAGGAGCGCTTGTCCTCGACGAACACCTCGGCGAAGTCGCCACCGGTCTGCAGGGCAGCACCCAGCACCCGGGACACCACGGCTTCCTCGATCACGAAGGGACCTCTCTCTCGCACGATGGGACGAGTCGGTCGAACCGGCCTTTGGTCCGAGCGGCTGCGAGGCGCTTATCGTAACGACGTGCCCGTCGAACCCGGTCTCACCGGCCACGTGGAGCTCGTCGTCACCGACGGCGACACCGCCATCGCCCTCCGGTCCGGCGACGTGCCCGTGCTGGCCACCCCGCGCATCGTGGCGCTCTGCGAGGAGGCCGCGGTCTCTGCGTTGGACGGCCAGGTCGAGGAGGGCGAGACCACCGTGGGGATGCGCGTCCAGCTCGACCACCTGGCGCCCACCGCGGTGGGCGGCCTCGTCACCGCCGATGCCCGCCTCGAGAAGGTCGAGGGCCGCCGGCTCCGGTTCGCGGTGTCGGTGAACGACGAACGGGGCCTGGTGGCGGCCGGCAAGGTCACGCGCGTCGTGGTCGACCGCGAGCACTTCCTCGACAAGAGCCGGTAGGCGCCCGGGCCGGTGCCCGGCCCACGGCGGGGACGGTGCCTTGCCACGGGTCCTCCGGGGTGGGAGCCTGCTCGGCCCGCTCACGTGACCCCGAGGTCGCCATGCTCACCCAGACGCCGATCGAGGTGGTGGCGCTCGACGCCGACGACACCCTCTGGCACTCCGAGGTGTACTTCGAGCGGACCCAGCGGCGCTTCACCGAGCTCCTGCAGCGCTACGTGGACCGCGACGTCGACATCGACGCCACCGTGGTGGAGGTGGAGCACCGCAACCTCGAGGCCTACGGCTACGGCATCAAGGGGTTCACCCTCTCCATGGTGGAGGCCGCCATCCAGCTCACGGACGGGGCGATCGGCACCGAGGAGATCAGCCAGATCCTCGCCGCCGGTCGGGCCATGCTCGGCCACCCCGTCGACCTGATCGACGGCGTGGCCGACGCCATCGACGAGCTCGACGACGCCGGGTACCGCCTGCTCCTCGTCACCAAGGGCGACCTCCACCACCAGGAGCGCAAGATCGCCGAGTCGGGCCTCGCCCACCGCTTCGAGCGGCTGGAGATCGTGGCCGAGAAGGACGCGCTCACCTACAAGCGGGTCATCGAGAGCACCGACGTGGAGCCCGACGCGTTCTGCATGGTGGGCAACTCGGTGCGCTCCGACGTGCTGCCGGTGCTCGAGGTGGGCGGCCACGCGGTGCACATCCCGTACCACGTCACCTGGGCCCACGAGCACGTCGAGCACGACGGCACCGTGCCCACGCTCGACTCCATCCGCGAGCTCCCCGCCTGGCTGGCCGGCGGCGCCCCGCGCCGGCCCTGACCGTCAGCGCAGGAGCCGCTCGGCGGCGAGCCACGGCCCCACCGCCTGCCACCAGGCGTCGGGGTTCTCCAGCTGGGGGCTGTGGGCGGCGTCGGGGACCACCACGAGGTCGGCGGGGCCGATGGCCTCGGCCAACCGGCGCGAGGCCGCCAGGAAGTTGCGGTCCTGCTCCCCCACCACCACCCGGGTGGGCACCGTGACGGTGGCCAGGCGCTCGGAGAGGTCGGCCCGGCTGGTGAGCTCCACCGCCAGGGCGGCGTACATGGCGGCCGAGCAGGCCCGGACCTTGGCCTCGGACCACTCGACGTAACCGGGCCGCTGGGCGCGGAGGCGCTCCTCGGCGGGCGGGCGATCGGGCGCCGGCAGCTGGGCGAGGAGGTCGAGCAGGGCGGGCAGCCCCTGGGTGCGCAGGATCTCCACGCCGACGGCCACGGTGGCCTCGTCGATGCCCTGGGCCGGGCCGGCGCAGGTGTCCATCAGCACCAGGCGCTCGATGCGCGCCGGCCGCTCCAGCACCAGGTGCTGGGCCACCATGCCGCCCATCGAGTGGCCGAGCAGGGCGAAGCGGTCCCAGCCCAGGCCGTCGACCAGGGCCCAGGCGTCGGCGGCGAAGGTGGCCAGCGAGTAGTCGGCCTCGTCGCCCGGCTGGCTGCTCGCCCCGTGGCCCCGGAGATCGGGGGCCACCGCCCACCAGCCGTCGGCGGCGAACGCGTCGAGCCAGTCGGTGAAGTCCTCCTTGGCCCCCGTGAAGCCGTGCAGCAACAGCAGGGGCCGACCGCCCCGGCCGGCCTCGGCGACCGAGAGGTCGACGGGGCCGGCCGCAGCGGTGGAGACGAGCAACTCAGTTGCCGCCCAGGAGGGACGGATCCAGCTCGCCGACCTCGGCGGGGTCGGGGATCTCGATGTCGACCGGCTCGTCGAAGTCGTAGAGCTCGATGGTCATGGTCATGGTCACGCCGGCGAGCTCGGGATCCGCCTCGGCGGCACCCGAGAAGTCGAAGTCCATGGTGAAGCGCCGGACGTAGCCGTCGGCGTCGATCCACGCCTCGGCCGGGATCTCGGTGAACGTGTCGGCCGCGGCGCCCAAGCCCTCGAGCTGCTGCTCCAGCTCGGCCTGCTCGTCGGCCGGGGCGTCGGCGAGCATCTTCTGCAGGTCGAGCGTGGCGGTGACGTGCGTGGTCTCGACGCCGCGCACCTCCTCGGTGCCGACCTCGGTGACGTCGTCGCCGGCGGCCTCGAGGAACGCGAGGAACTCGCCGGGGTCGCTCTGGGCCCCGCCGCTCATGGCGCCGCCCTCCTGGAGGTCCTCGGCGTCGATGCGCTGCCAGGGCTTGTCCTCGTCGCCCAGCATGGCGAACAGCGGCGACTTCATGTAGACGACGTCGCCGTCGATCACCATCTCCATGACGCCGGCGTCGTCGGGGAGCCCGGCGCCCTCGCCCATGCCCCCGAACACGTCGCCCATGTCCATGGTCATGTGGCCCTGGCCGGCCTCGTTGTCGAACGCGCCCTCGGAGGTGATCGCGATGGAGCCCATCGAGGGGACGCCCTCCATCACCATCTCCATGGACATCTTCTGGGTGGTGACGCCGCTGGTGGCGTCGGCCGCCTGCGAGAGGTACACGGCGCCGCCGGTGCCCTCGAACGATCCGCCGGCCGGGAGGGCGCCGGACCCGTTGCCGCCGGACCCGTTGCCGCCGGAGGCCGGGGACTCGGTGCCCCCGCCCGCAGCCGACGGTGAGGCGTCCTCGTCGAGCGACACGCCGCAACCGGCGGTGACGAGCAGGGCGGCTCCCGCCAGGGCGGCGAAGGCGGTGCGAGCGGATGGGCGTGACATGGGTGCTCCTCGATGATGCGGTGCGGCAGGGGGTACCCGGCTCCGGGCGCCGCCAACCTCGTGGTCGATGGTACTGCCGGGGCTTGGGACGAACGGTGCCCGAGTAAGGTTCCCGCCACCTTCTGTCTCCCTTCCAGGCCGGTCCGTGCGCCTCAACCGACAGCAGTTGATCCTGGTGGCGCGCCTGGTGATCAGCGCGCTCCTGCTCTGGCTGCTCGTCACCAAGATCGGCACCAACTGGTCCGAGGCCATGCCAGACCCCACCGCCCAGACGTTCGCGTGGCTGGCGGGCGCCCTGGTGCTCACCTTCGCCGGCGTGGTGCTCTCGGCGGCACGGTGGAGCGCCGTGCTGCAGGCCCTCGGGCAGGACCCGCCCTTCCGTCGGCTCCTGTCGCTCTACTTCGCCGGCCAGTTCATGGGGAACGTGCTGCCGAGCACCATCGGCGGCGACGCGCTGCGCGTCGCCCGGCTCAGCAAGGACACCGGGGAGGGCCCCACCACCTTCGCCTCGGTGGTGCTGGAGCGGCTCACCGGCTGGCTCGTGCTGCCGGTGATCACCCTGGTGGGCCTGGCCGTGAACCCCGGGCTGCGCGAGCTGGGCCGGGCCTCGGCGTTGGCCTTCGGCGTGGCCACCGTCACGCTCGTGCTGCTCGGCCTGGTGGTCTTCCTCACCGTCCGCCAGGGCAAGGGCATCGAGGCCAAGCTCGAGCACAACGAGGGGTGGCGCCGCTTCACCAGCGCGGTGCGGTTCGGGCTGCGGCGCCTGGTGCACGAGCCGGCCGCCACGGCTCGCATCCTCGGCACCGGGTTCGCCTACCAGCTCATCCTCATCGGGGCGGCGCTCATGGCGGCGCGCGCCCTCGACCTCCCGGCCGGCGCCGGCCCCACCGCCCTGCTGGCGTTCGTGCCCGCCGTGCTCACCGCCCAGGTCATCCCCATCTCCATCTCTGGGCTGGGCATCCGCGAGGGCCTGTTCGTGCTGTTCCTCCAGCCGCTCGACGTGCCCCGCTCGCAGGCCGTCGCCCTCGGCCTCCTCCTCTACCTGCTCAACCTGGTCGTGAGCCTGGCCGGTGCGCCCGCGTTCGCGGTCGGGGGGCGCACGCGGGCGGTGGCGGAGTGACCGCCCCCCTCGAGGCGTCGGACGCCACCTCGGCACCCGAGCGTCACCACCCCCTGCGGTGGTGGCGCGAGATCGCCATCGCCCTCGGCTTCTACCTCGTCTACTCCGCGGTCCGGAACACCTTCGGCGCCGGACCGGAGTCGCGCTCCATCGCCTTCCGCCACGCCCGCGGCGTCATCAAGGTGGAGGAGGCGCTGGGGCTCTGGTTCGAGCCCGCGCTGCAGGAGTGGTACCTGTCGCTGCCGGGCGACGGCTGGATCCGGGGCTGGAACATCTTCTACGGCACCGCGCACTTCTTCGTGACCATCGGGGTGCTCGTGGCGGTGTTCGTGTGGGCCCCGCGCCGCTACCGGTTCCTGCGCACCGTGCTCGCCGGCACCACCGCGCTGGCGCTGATCGGGTTCGCCACCTACACCCTCATGCCGCCGCGCCTGCTCGACTCCAACAGCCGCTTCGGGGCCTGCGCCGGCCAGGCCGAGGGCTGCCACGGCTACGGGGTGGTCGACACGATCGAGGTCTGGGGCGGCCTCTGGAAGTTCGGCTCGGGCGGCATGGCCGAGGTGTCGAACCAGTTCGCAGCCATGCCCAGCCTCCACTTCGGCTGGTCCACCTGGTGCGCCATCGCCGTGGTGGTGGCGGTGGGTCGTGGCCGGCTGCGCTGGCTCGCCTTCCTGTACCCGGCGGCCACCCTCTTCTGCATCCTGGTGACCGGCAACCACTTCTGGCTCGATGCCTTCTTCGGTGCCGTCGCGCTGGCCGGGGGCTGGGGGGTGGCGGTGCTCGGGGTGCACGCCACCAACCGGTGGCGGCGCTGGCGCGCCGGACCGTCGGGCCCCGCCTCACCGGCCGACGAGGGGTCCGCCGACGGGCGGTCGGCCGAAGCGGTCGAGAGGCCGGACCGTCGGGCCCCGACCCCGGGCTCGGTGTCGGACGCCACCGACGTGGCCGCCGGCTCGGTCGCCTGATCCCTCGCCGGGCCCGACCGCGGGCCCGCACCCTGCGGCGCCGTGCCCCTCGCGGTCAGGCGCGGCGCTCGGCGGCCAGGAACGAGAGCACCGCGCCACTGCTCCAGGCCTGCACCCGCTGGGCGACGGCGAGCGGCACCACGGTGCCGTCCTCCACCGCGTAGAGCTCCGGGATCTGCTCGAGCCGGCACAGGGCGTCCAGGACGGCCCCGCGAACCCGGGCGGCGTCGTCGGCCCGCCCCAGCGCCACCAGGCCCTCGTGGACCACCCAGTTGTCGTGGGGCCACACCGAGCCCCGGTGGTAGCTCCGGGCGTCGAAGTGGGGATCGGCGCTGGAGTGGGTCCGGATGCCGCCCGGCGTCCACAGGTCGTCGGCGAAGAGCCGGTCGGCCACCGCCGTCGCCCGCTCGGCGGTCAGGAGCGGCGTGCCCAGGAGGTGGCCGGCGTTCGAGGTGACGATGCGGACGGGACGGCCGTCGCCGCCCACCGCGAGGGCGTAGGTGCCCTGGTCGGCCATCCAGAAGGCGTCGTCGAAGGCGACCGGGTCGCCCGATGCCGCCGCGGGGACGGCGATGCCCAGCCGAGCCAGGGCTGCGGCCGCCTCGGCGTGGTACCCCTGGAGCTCCACGAGGGCCACGGGGGGCTCGATCGGCACCGCGCCGAGGTCGGAGTCCCGCCACCCCTGGTGCAGGAGGCCCGCCGGGTTCTGCCTGCGGTACGCCACCAGGTCGTGGGCGCCGATCCGCGCCGAGCCGGCCATCCAGCGAGCCGCGGCCGTGAGCTCGGGCCGCGCCTCGTCGCGCAGCGACCGGTCGCCGGTGTGGGCCACGTAGCGGTCGACCAGGCGCACCCACCAGGACGTGGCGTCGATGCTGCCGTAGTACGGGAAGCCCCAGCGGAACTGCTTCCGGAGGTGCAGGCGGAGGAGGTCCTCGAAGCGCACGGGCACCTCGTGGGCGATCTTGCCCGGCTCCTCCTCACGACGGCGGTGGAACACCTGGCCCTGGCGGGCGGCGAGCGCCCGGATGGTGGCCGCGGCCGGCGACGGGTCCTCGGGCAGGACCTGGAGGGCAGCGATGCACGCGTCGCGCCCGAACAGGCGGGCGAAGCGGGGCAGCCCCGCCTGGTACCACCCCTCGGCGGTGCGCAGGCGAGCCAGGTCGGCCCGGGCCAGGTGCTCGAGCTGGGTGCGGGTGATCACGGCGGCGCCTCCGCGTCGAGCAGGCGGTACGCGGGGACCCCCCGGATGGTGTCCACCCGTTCGTAGCGCTCGTCGAGCAGGCGGGTGAGCTCCGGGTAGCCCCGGATCGGGAACCACTTGCCGCCCCGGAGGAACGCGGCCGCGGTGTCGAACACCAGGACGGGCGGGTCGGCCTCGAGCCGCTCGATCCACTCGCGGTAGAGCTCCTCGTCGGGCACCGTGGCCGCCGACGACGCCGCCGCGGGCCGCCCGCCGGAGTAGCCGGTGAAGAACTCGCTGTGGGTGAACCCCCCGGCCGGCTGGCGATCCGACAGCCAGTAGATACCCGGCTCGTTGCCCCACACGAGGATCTCGTCGCCGGGTGCGCTGTTGGCCCGGGCGAAGTCGGCCACGGCCTGCTCGTAGCGGGGCGGGTCGGTGAACACCACCTGCCACGACAGCGCCGCGCCCACGAGCGAGCCCACCACGGCCCAGGTGAGCGCCAGCCACCGCCACGAGGGGCGTCGCACCACGCCGCGCCCGGCCAGCAGGGCGAGCGCAGGGAGGAGCTGGGTGAGGTAGTGCGGGAAGAAGCGGAAGCCGGCCACCACGCCGACGCACGACGCGCCGAGCAGCAGCCAGAGGTCGGGGTCGGCCCAGCGCTCGGTGCGCGCCACCAGCGACCCGGCCGGCCGCCACGCCGCGGCCAGCAGCCAGGCGCCGCCCCAGAAGCCCACGGTGATGCCCACCAGGGCCAACAGGCGCAACAGGGCGAAGGTGAGCTCCGAACCGCCCAGGGCCAGGTAGCTCCCGGTGCCCAGGAGGGCCCACTCGACCACCCGCCAGAGGCCGAACGGGGCGGTGAGCACCAGGGTGGCCACGGCCCCGCCGACCAGCCCGCGCCCCACGCCCGCCCAGCGGCGGGTCTGCCACCACCACCAGGCCACCGGCACGATGGTGACGGCGGCGGGCTGCTTGCACAGCACGGCCACGGCCAGCGCGGCCCCGGCGGTGGCCGCCCACCCGCGCGCCGCCGCCACCACCGCCACCACGATGGGGAGCAGGGCGAAGAGCTCGAAGTTGGCGGCCTGCGCGTCGAGGGGCCCCAGGGCCGACGGGCCGAGGGCCATCACCAGGCCCGCCACCCAACCGGCCCGGTCGCCCCATCGCCGGGCGGCCTCGTCGGCCACCACCAGCGCGGCGGCCAGGATCAGCAGGGCGACGAAGCCCCGGACCGGACGGAAGTCGTCGGTGGCGAGGAAGCGGTAGGCGAGGAACGGCAGCGGCGGCTTCCGGTCGATCACGTCGACGTAGAGGGCGCCCCCGTCGGCCAGCGCCCGGCCGCCGACGCCCAGGGTGTTCTCGTCGGTGTTGAAGGCCCGACGGGTGACCAGGCCGGGGAGCCGGGTGACCAGCACGAGCAGCCCGAGCACCGCCAGGTGGGCGCGGCCGAGGCGCCCGATCCTCCACGGTGGACGGGCCGGCGTGGCCTCGCCCGCCCGGGATCGGGCGGGTGAGGTCGGTGTCGTCACGTTGCCGCCAGGTGGCGATCGGCCAACCAGGCCACCGGGGGCCCGTGGAACGAGCTGGTGGCGATGAGGTCGGAGGCCCCCGTGGGCCAGACCGTCAGCCGGGTCTCCGCCCGGTCACCCCCGGGCTCGAGCCGCAGCCACGCCAGCGGGGCCTCGTGGTCGGCCCGGGCGCCGGCGGCCTCGATCTCCTCCACCAGCGCCCGCCGCGAGGCCGGGGGCAGGTACTGGAAGACGATGGAGTGGACCACCACGGTGAGCACCCCGGCCACCGGCCGGGCCAGGTGCTCGCGCAGCCAGGGCACCGCGTCGGCCCGGTCGACGGTGACGGGGAGCTCCGCGGCCGCCTGGGTGGCCGTGGCGATCGCGGCGTCGAGGCGGGCCCGGCGCGCCGGCTGGTCCGGCCACACGTGGGCCCGGAGCCGGAGCCGGCCGGCCTCGGTGGTGGGGTCGATCGGGTCGAGGTCGCACCCCCGTCGGGACGCCACCGACAGCACCGTGCCCAGCTCGGGGGCCCGGCCCACCCAGGGCTCCACGAAGCGGACCCGGGCGTCGGCCGGCCCGAACGACGCCGACCCGGCCTCGTAGCGGTACCGGTCGAACCACAGGTTCAGCCCCGCCGAGGCGCCCACCTCGAGGATGCGGAGCGGCAGGCCGGCGCGGGCCAGCTCGAGGTATCCCCCGAGCAGGGCGGTGGACCGACCGACCTCGTTGGTCTGGACCACGCCGCCGACCAGGCCGGCGAGCCGGTGCTCGTGGCGGGCCACCGCGGCCACGAAGGCCGACCCCGCCGCCGCCCCGGGGACGCCGCCGGCGGACGGGTAGTGTGCGCCGAGGTCGGGCTCCACGCCCTCGAGCACCAGCAGGTGCACCGCGGCCAGGAAGCGGAGCAGCACGGCGTCGCCGAACGGCGCGCCGGCCAGCGGGGCGAGGGTGCGCGCGCAGGGCCCGCCGGCCACCACGTCCGACGCCACCGCGTCGAGCACCTCGGCGTACAGCGGCGAGCCGGCCATCTCGCAGCCGGCGCGCTGGGTCTCGATGGTGTCGAGGAGGTCGCGCACCCACGGCCCGTCCCGGCGCGGGTCCCTCACCGCGGCGCGCGCTCCACGCGACAGACCGACATGGCATCGACCCCCTTCAGGCGCGCCCGCCGGGCCCGAGAGAAGCTGATGCCGGGCAGGGGCGCCACCGCCTCGCGCACGTCGACCGAGGCCAGCACGACGCCCCCGGTGGCCTCCTCGGTGATCCGGGCCGCCACGTTGACCACGTGGCCGAAGAGGTCGTCGTGGGTCATCACGGCCTCGCCGAGGTGCAGGCCGACCCGCAGCCGCAGCGGCTTCGCGATGGCCTCCACCAGCTCCACCGCGGCCAGCACGGCGGCCTCGGGCGCCGGGAAGGTGATCATGAGCCCGTCCCCCAGGTGCTTGACGATGCGACCACCCCGGCTCCGCACGATGGGTCCCATCACCCGCTGGTTCTCGGCGATCAGCGCGGCGGCCACCTCGTCGCCGTGGTCGGCGGTGTAGCGGGTGAAGCCCTCGAGGTCGGTGAACACCACGGTGAGCGAGGTGGGGACGGCGGGGTCGGCGGCATCGGCCCGGAACAGCGAGAGCCCCTGGAGGGCGTTGAGGCCCAGGGACGCCAGGACCGAGGGCCGCTGCTCGGCAGTGCGCTCGAGGAACCGCTGGACCAGCTCGCCGGGCGGGGCGGTGCGGAAGGGGTGGTCCGACGGGGCCTCGAGCCAGGCCCGATCCACCAGGCCCACGTCGGCGGCCTGCGCCGCCCACGCGGGGTCGCTCCGGATGAGGTCGGCGAGGCTCTCGGACACCGAGCGCCGCAACGCCGCCACGACCTGCTCCCCCGCCGCCCTCGCTCTGTCGACCGCTGCCACCGGGCCATGGTAGGTGGGCCCCGGCACCCACCCCGGTGCGAGCCCGACCGACCGAGAGGTGACATCTGCACGGGTTCCACACCGCTCGTGCTCGGGGATCGCCGACGGGCCGCGGTAGCGTGCCGGGATCGGGTCGTGCCGCCGCCATCGGCGCCGCCGGCTCCGTCGTTGCCCCCGGAGGCCCCCGCACCGATGCTGTTGGAATCGATCACCTCGCCGGCCGACCTGCGTTCGCTGGACCAGCGCCAGCTCGCCGAGTTGGCCACCGAGATCCGCACGTTCATCGTCGGCGCCGTCGCCCGCAGCGGCGGCCACCTCGGCTCCAACCTCGGCGTGGTGGAGCTCACCCTCGCCATCCACCGGGTGTTCGACTCCCCGCACGACCGCATCCTCTGGGACACCGGCCACCTGGCCTACGTCCACAAGCTCGTCACCGGCCGCCAGGACGGCTTCTCCTCGCTGCGCCAGGAGGGCGGCCTCTCGGGCTACCCCAGCCAGGCCGAGTCCCCGCACGACTGGATCGAGAACAGCCACGCGTCCACCGCGCTCTCCTACGCCCACGGCCTCGCCATGGCGGAGGACCTCCGGCTCGAAGCCGCCCGGCGCGCCGGTGAGCAGGCCGACCGGCGTGAGGTGGTTGCCGTGGTGGGCGACGGCGCCCTCACCGGCGGCATGGCCTACGAGGCCCTGAACAACCTCGGGCACTCGGGCCGCAAGGCGATCATCGTCCTCAACGACAACGGCCGCTCGTACGCGCCCACCGTCGGCCGACTCACGTCGAGCATCTCGCGCCTCCGCCTCGACCCCCGGTACCTGCGCCAGCGGCGTCGGGCCGAGGAGATCGTCCGCCAGCTCCCCATGGTGGGCCAGCACGTGGCCTGGGGCCTCGCCGGGGCCCGGGCCGGGCTCCGCGAGATGCTCGAGCCGCCGATCTTCTTCGAGACCCTGGGCGTCCGCTACAGCGGCCCGTTCGACGGCCACGACACCGAGCGGATGGAGGAGGCGCTCCGCAACGCCGCCGAGTTCGACGGGCCGGTCGTGGTGCACGTCCTCACCACCAAGGGCAAGGGCTACCCGCCCGCCGAGCAGGACGAGGAGCAGTGCCTGCACGACGCCAAGGTGTTCAACCCCGAGGTCGGCCCCCAGCCGTCGGGGGAGCCGGCCAAGCCCTCGTACACCGCGGCCTTCACCGAGGCCATCGTCAAGGAGGCCGACGTGCGGCCCGAGCTGGTGGCCATCACCGCGGCCATGCCCGGCTCCACCGGCCTCCTCCCGTTCCAGGAGCGCTTCCCGGACCGCTTCGTCGACGTCGGCATCGCCGAGCAGCACGCGGTGACCGCGGCGGCCGGCATGGCCCTGGGCGGCCTGCGCCCCGTGGTGGCCATCTACTCCACCTTCCTCACCCGGGCGTTCGACCAGGTCAACCTCGACGCCGGCCTCCACCGGCTGCCCGTCGTGTTCGCCCTGGACCGGGCCGGCATCACCGGCGACAACGGGGCCTCGCACCACGGTGTGCTCGACCTCGTCCTGCTCTCGAAGGTGCCGGGCATCACCATGTTCGCCCCGTCGTCGTACCAGGAGCTGCAGGTGCAGCTGCACGACGCGCTCGAGATCACCGGCGGTCCCGTCTCCATCCGCTGGCCCAACACCGCGGCCCCCATGGTCGACGAGCACGAGGTGGGCCACGGGCTGTCGGCCCGCAAGGCGCGCCACGGCGACGCGGTGTGCCTGATCGGCATCGGGAAGATGCTGGGCGCCTGCCTCGGAGCGGCCGAGCTGCTGGCCGCCGAGGGGATCGAGGCCACCGTCTGGGACCCTCGCGTGGTCAAGCCGCTCGACCCCGCCCTGCTCGACGACGCGGCCTCGTTCGACCACGTGGTCACCGCGGAGGACGGCCTGCGCGCCGGCGGCATCGGCGCGGCGATCGCGGATGAGATCGCCGCCCGCACCCTCGACACCGGCCGCAACCCCCGTGTGGCGGTGTGCGGCACGCCCACCGAGTTCATCGAGCACGCCAAGCCCGACGCCATCCTGGCCCGCCTGGGCCTCGACGCCGCCGGCATCGCCGCCACCACGCGCACCCTCCTCGGCGCGTAGCCGCACCTCCGCCGCCCGCCGTGAGCCCCCCGCCCCGCTCCCTCCACCCCGCCGACCTCGAGCCCGGCGACGAGGTCGTGGTGCAGGGTCGGCGCCTCACCGTGGCCGCGGTGGTCCCCCGGCGCCAGGGCTTCGACATCGCCCCCACCTGTGGGGCCCCCGTGCACCACGACCCGGCGGTCGACGGCCCGATCGTGCCGGCCTAGGCCCCCGGCCCGCCGCTCCCCTCGAGGGCCTGGGCCAGGTCGGCGAGGAGGTCGGCCGGGTCCTCGATGCCCACCGAGAGGCGCACCAGGTCGGCCGGCACCTCGCTCGGCGTGCCCGCCACCGAGGCGTGGGTCATGCGGCCGGGGTGCTCGATCAGGCTCTCGACGGCGCCCAGGCTCTCGGCCAGGGTGAAGACCCGGGTGCGGCCGCACAGGGCCACCGCGGCGTCCTCGCCCGCCGCCACCCGGAACGACACCATGCCGCCGAAGCCCGACATCTGGCGAGCGGCCACGGCGTGTCCCGGGTGGTCCGGCAGTCCCGGCCAGCGGACCTCGGCCACCGCCGGGTGGTCCACCAGCAGCGCCGCCACCGCCGCGGCCGTCTCGCTGTGGCGGGCCATCCGCAGGGCGAGGGTGCGGGCACCGCGGTGCACGAGGTAGCAGTCGAAGGGCCCCGGGACGGCACCCACCGCGTTCTGCAGGAAGCCGATGCGCTCGGCCAGGTCGTCGCGCGAGGTGGCCACGAAGCCGCCCACCACGTCGCTGTGGCCGCCGAGGTACTTGGTGGTGGAGTGGACCACCACGTCGGCGCCCCGGGCCAGCGGCTGCTGCAGGGCCGGGGTGGCGAAGGTGTTGTCCACCACGGTGACCGCGCCGCGGTCCCGGGCGAATGCTGCCACCGCCTCGATGTCGACGATGCGCAACAGCGGGTTGGTGGGCGTCTCCACCCACACCACGCGGGTGGTGGGCTGCCAGGCCGCGGCGACGGCGTCGAGGTCGGTGAGGTCGGCGGTGGACACCAGGGCGCCCGCCGGCGCGTGGACCTGGTGGGCCAGCCGGAGGGTCCCGCCGTACGCGTCGTCGGACAGCAGCACGTGGTCACCGGGCGCCAGCAGCCGGAGGAGGGCGTCCTCGGCGGCCAGGCCCGACGAGAAGGCGAACCCGTGGGCGGCCCCCTCCAGGACCGCGAGGTGGGCCTCGAGGGCGGCGCGGGTGGGGTTGCCGGACCGGGCGTACTCGTAGCCCCGGAGGCCGCCCACCCCGTCCTGGGCGAACGTCGACGCCAGCGAGACGGCGGGCACCACGGCGCCGGTGACCGGGTCGGCCGGCCCGGCACCGTGCACGCAGCGGGTGGCGAACCCGGCATCGGTCAGGTCGTCCATCGCGGTGCGCTCTCCGGTCGGCGGTCGTGGTCGTGGTCGCGGCGGTGGGCACGCCGGGCGTGGGGACCGGTCACGGCCGGGTGCCGCCCGGGGCGGCGGCGAGGGAGCGGAGGAGGTCGACCCGGGTGACGACGGCCACGGGATGGCCGCCGTCGAGGACGAGGGCGGCCGAGGCCGCCTCCAGGCGGCCGGCCGCGGCGGCGAGCGGCTCCCCGATGCCCACGGTGGGCAGCGGTGGGCCCATGACGTCCCGCACCGGCCGGTCCAGGGCCGTGGGGTCCTCGACCGCGGCCTTCAGCAGCTCCCGCTCGTCCACCGCGCCCACCACCTCGGCCAGCACCACGGGTGGCTCGTGGGCCACCACCGGCAGCTGGCTCACCTCGTATTCGCGCAGGATGTCGATGGCGGTGCGGACCGTCTCGTCGGGGTGGGTGTGGACGAGGAGCGGGAGGTCGGGATCGCGGCCGCGGAGCAGGTCGCCCACCGTGGGGCCGGCGGAGCGGAGGAAGCCGTGGTCGGCCATCCAGCCGTCGTCGTAGAGCTTCGACAGGTAGCCCCGGCCGGAGTCGGGGATGTGGACCACCACCACGGCGTCGGGCGGCAGGCCATCGGCCACCCGCAGGGCGGCGGCCACCGCGGTGCCGCCCGAGCCGCCGATGAGCAGACCCTCCTCGCGCGTGACCCGGCGGGCGGTGGCGAAGCTCTCGGCATCGCTGATCGCGATCACCCGGTCGACCACCGACGCGTCGTAGGTGGTGGGCCAGAAGTCCTCGCCGATGCCCTCCACCAGGTACGGCCGGCCCGTGCCCCCCGAGTACACCGAGCCCTCGGGGTCGGCGCCGATCACCTGGACGGCCGGGTCCTGCTCCTTGAGGTAGCGACCGATCCCCGAGATGGTGCCGCCGGTGCCCACGCCGCACACGAAGTGGGTGATCCGCCCCGCGGTCTGGCGCCAGATCTCCGGTCCGGTGGTGTCGTACTGGGCCTTCGGGTTGTCGGGGTTGTGGTACTGGTCGGGCTTCCACGCGCCCGGCACCTCGGCGGCCAGCCGAGCCGACACCGAGTAGTAGGAGTCGGGGTGGTCGGGCGCCACCGAGGTGGGGCACACGATCACCTCGGCGCCGTAGGCCCGCAGCTGGGCGATCTTGTCGGGGGCCACCTTGTCGGGGCAGACGAAGATGCACGAGTAGCCGCGCCGGGCCGCCACGATGGCCAGGCCGACGCCCGTGTTCCCGCTCGTGGGCTCCACGATCGTGCCCCCGGGGAGCAGCCGGCCGTCGGCCTCGGCCGCGTCGACCATGGCCAGCGCCGGGCGGTCCTTCGACGAGAAGCCGGGGTTGAACAGCTCGAGCTTGGCCAGCAGGTGGGCGTCGACGTTGCGGGCGGTGCGGTCGAGGCGCATCATCGGCGTGTCGCCGATCAGGGCCAGGAGGTCGTCGGCGACGTCCATGGCCGGGCCGTGGTCGGTGAGGGGCAGCACCGGGATGGCATCGGTGGGCGTGGCGCCGTCGGCGTGGACCACCACCGGCAGCCCGTGGGCGTGGAGGTCCTCGGCCACCGGCATGGCCTCGGCTGCGGTGCCGACCACGCCGACCAGGCGGGGGATGTGGCCCCGCAGGTCGGCGAACACGTCGGTGAGGGGGGCGCCCGGGCGGATCGGCACCCGACGGCGGGCCCGGGCGGCCAGCCGGGCCGGCACCTCGACATCGCCCACGACCAACAGGAGGTCCACGGTCCGACGCTAGCGACGGCCGGGCCGGTCCGCTCCCCGTCCTCGCGGCGGCGTCCCGCCGGCCGGCGAGCGGCCCGGGGAGCCGGTCGAGCAGCCCGCGGAGCCGCTCCGGCGCCGATCAGGCGTCGGTGTAGAAGGGGTTCTCGCCGGCGGCGTGGTCGGTGGCGTCGAGCACCTCGGTGATCTCCGGGATGTGCTCGAGGATGCTCTTGGAGATGCCGTCGCGCAGGGTCATGGCGCTGACCGCGCAGCCCTGGCAGCCCCCGCCCATGGTGACGACGGCCTTGGTGTCGTCGACGATCTGCTCCAGCTTGGCGAAGCCGCCGTGGGACGCCAGCGCCGGGTTGATCGACTGCTCCAGGAGCTGGTTGATCCGCTCGCTGACCGTGCCGCTCAGCTCGATGTCGAAGCCCGAGAGGGGGTCGGGCCGGTTCGGGTTGCGGATCACCAGGCCGCCCTGGCCGGCGGTGGAGGGCAGGTCGAGCGTGGCGCCCCAGAGGGGGTCGACGCTGTCGACCGGGATCATGACCACCAGGTCGCCCTGGTGGTAGATCAGGTCGTCGGGCTCGGCGGCGGTGCGCTCCTCGAACGACAGGTCGTAGGCGTACTCCGCGCCGTTCACCCCCGTGACCTCGATGCGCAGGGCCAGCGACTCGGGATCGGGCTCGGCGCCGAGGATGCCCAGCACCTGCTCCAGGGCCGGCTCGGACACCTTCAGCGGCACCGGCTTGCCGTCGGACGGGCCCCGGCGGCGGGCGCCTCCGGGGACGACGGGGCGAAGGGGGACACGACCGGCTCGCGGGGGGTCTCGGTGGCGGGATCGGTGGTGGTGGCGTCGTCCATGGCAGCACCACGCTATCGGCGGGCCCGCCCGAACCACAGCCCCGGCGGTGCCCACCGCGACGTCGCGGCCCGCGGCGTCGCGGCCCGCGGCCGCTCGGCCCATCGGTCGCCGTAGAGTTCGAACCGCTCCACCACCCACCCGAGGCGCGCATGCTGATCATCTTCGGGCTCCGGATCCGGTTCCGGACCATCGAGGTCATCCAGTTCTTCTGCCCGCGCTGCGGCGGCGACCGGCAGGGCGCGCTGCGAGCCGCCCGACGTTGGTTCACCGTGTTCTGGGTGCCGCTCGTCCCCCTCAAGGAGGTGGGTCGGGTGGTCGAGTGCGGCACGTGCCAGAGCCGCTTCGAGCCCGCCGTGGCCGACCAGCCCACCACCGCCGACCTCTCGGAGGTGCTCCGCAACGCCGTGCGGGTGCTCACCGCGATGATCGTGCGCACGGGGGAGGCCGACGACGCGGCCATGCGGGCCGCTGCGGTCGCCGAGGTGCGCGCCGCCAGCGACGGCTACGACGACGGGCTCCTCGCCAGCGACGTGGCCGGCGTCGACCCCTCCCAGGCCGAGCAGTACGTCGGCCCCCTCGCCACCGGCCTGCAGGTGGCCGGCAAGGAGCGCCTGCTGGGCGACCTCGTCCGGGTGGCCCTGGCCGGCGGCACCGTCACCACCGACCAGCGCCGCGTCCTCGACCTCGCCGGCCGGGGCCTCGGGCTCACGCCCGCCCACGTGACCGGCATCGTCACCAGCGTCGTGGCGGCGCGCACCCCGGAGCCGCCGAGGGCCGCCGAGCCGCCCACCGACGGCGCCACGCCCGGCACCTGAGCGGCACCCACGCTCCCGCCCGCGCCGATCCCGCCGGGTAGCTTCGGCGGCCATGGCCGAGATCGAGCTCACCGCGTCCGACGGGCACGTCTTCACCGCCCACCGGGCCGACCCCACCGTGGCGCCGCGGGGCGGCGTGGTCGTGATCCAGGAGGTCTTCGGGGTGAACGGTCACATCCGTGACGTGGCCGACCGCCTGGCCACCGCCGGCTTCGTCGCCATCGCTCCGGCCCTGTTCGACCGGGTCGAGCGGGGGATCGAGCTCGGCTACGACGCCGAGGGCACCACCCGCGGCCGGGCGATCGCCTGGGACGAGCTGGCGATCGACCAGCCCCTCCTCGACCTCACCGCCACCGCCGACGCGCTGGCCGCCGAGCTGGGCGGAGCGGCCCGGGTGGGCGCGGTGGGCTTCTGCTACGGGGGGATGCTCGCCGCCGCCCTGGCCAGCCGGGCGCCGGAGCACCTCGCCGCCGCGGTGGCGTACTACCCCAGCCAGGCTGCCCAGCGCCTGACCGACGACCAGGTGCGGCGCCCACTCCTGCTCCACCTCGGCAACGAGGACCGGGGCGTCACCCCGGCCGACGGCGACCAGCTGGAGGCTCGGTGGCCAGGTGCCGAGGTCCACCGCTACGACGGGGCGCACCACGGCTTCAACTGCGACCGGCGCCCCACGTTCCACCCCTCGGCGGCTGCCGCCGCGTGGGAGCGGACGCTGGCCTTCCTCGCCGAGCAGCTGGCGGCCGACCCGCCGGCCACGCCCGGCGGACCCGCGGCCGCCGAGGGGCTCGCCTGATGCGCGTGCTCGTGACGGGGGCCGGATCGGGCATCGGCGCGGCCACGGCCCGGGTGCTCACGGCGCGGGGCCACGAGGTGGTGGCCACCGCCCGTCGCCTCGAGGCGCTCGACCACCTCGACCACGTGTCCCACCGGCTGGCCCTCGACGTCACCGACGACGCCTCGGTGCAGGCCTGCGCGGCCGCCGCAGGGCCGATCGACGCGCTGGTGAACAACGCCGGCATCAGCGAGACCGGCCCCCTCGAGACCTTCCCCCACGAGGCCCTCCAGCGGATGTTCGAGACCAACGTGCTCGGGCCCATGCGGATGGTGCGGGCGCTCGTGCCGGCCATGCGCCGACGCGGCCACGGCGTGGTCGTGAACGTCACGTCCGTGGAGGGGCGCGTCGCCGCCCCGCTGGCCGGGGCGTACTGCGGCACCAAGCACGCCTTGGAGGCCCTGTCCGAGACGCTGGCCCTGGAGGTCGGCCGCTTCGGCGTGCGCGTGGTGATCGTCGAGCCGGGCTACATCGCCCCCGGCATGCGCAACACCGTGCGCCACGGCGAGGACGGCACGCCCTACGAGGAGCTCCGCCGCCAGTGGAGCGGCGCCGACGCCACGCTCGTGGGCCCCGCCGGTCGGCCGGCGCCCGAGCTGGTGGGCGAGGCCATCGCCGCCGCCATCGACGACCCCGCCACCCCCCTGCGCGTCCCCGTGGGCGCCGACGCCGAGCTGATCCTCGCCACCCGCGCCCAACAGGACGACGCCACGTTCCACGCCACCATGCGCGAGGTCATCGGCCTCACCTGGTGACGTCGCGCGCCTGGTACCGGCCGGTCCAGGCCGCCAGGGTCACCGCCGCCGCGAACGTGGCCAGCGCACCGACCACGACCACGACCACGACGACGTTCCACGGCCCGGGCACCGCATCGGCGACGAAGACCGTGGCCACGGTGCCCACGAGGACCACCGCGAGGCCCAGCAGGGCACGGACCAGGACCGACGCGGCTCGCAGCATGGGCCGGCCGTACCCGCTCCGCGCCCCGGGGAACCCCCCGCTCCCCGGGCGACCCGCCGGATCGACGAGCCCGCCAGGCGCCACGGGCCTCGGCACGACCGACGCCCGGACGCGACCGACGCCCGGCCTGGTGGCCGGGCGTCGGTGTCGTTCGTCCGGAGCGGACAGTCAG
>JBBRFU010000032.1:0-29430 GCA_038241315.1 Acidimicrobiales bacterium
CAGCGGGACCCCGAACGTGGCCGGAGCCGTCGGCTTCGCCGCCGCCCTGGTCGCCAGCGCGGCGGAGCGGGCCGCCACCGGCGCCCGGGTGGAGGCCCTGCGGCACCGGCTCGTGGAGGGGCTGCTCGCCGCCCTGCCCGACCTGGCGGTGACCTCGCCCCCCGATGCCGCCGACCGCACGCCCGGCACCCTCCACGTCTGCGTGCCGGGCATCGATCGGGAGGCGTTGCTGTTCCTGCTCGACGAGGCCGGCGTCGGCGCGTCCTGGGGGGCGAGCTGCTCGAGCGGCGCCGCCGAGCGGTCCCACGTGCTCACGGCCATCGGGGTCGAGGACGCCCTCGCTGCCGGCGCCCTGCGCCTGTCGCTCGGATGGTGCAGCACCGACGCGGAGGTCGACGCCGCTCTGGCGGCCGTGCCCGCCGCGGTGGCCCGCCTGCGCGGCTCGCCCGCGCGCCCCGGTCCGGCGCCGGTGGCCTCGGTCGGGCGGCGCTGATGCGGGTCCTGGTGATGATGTCGGGCGGGGTGGACTCCTCGGTGGCCGCCGCCCTCCTGCGCGATCAGGGCCACGACGTCGTGGGCGTCACCCTGAAGCTCTGGGGCGGCGAGAGCGACTCCGGGTGCTGTTCGGTGAGCGACGTCGACGACGCCCGCCGCGTGGCTGATGCCCTCGGGCTCGACCACCACACGTTCAACTTCGGCGACGCCTTCACCGAGCACGTGGTCGGCCCCTACGCCGCGGACCACGCCGCCGGCCGGACGCCGAACCCGTGCATCGAGTGCAACCGGCACATCAAGTTCGCCGCCGTCGACGACCGGGCTCGGGCGCTCGGGTTCGACGCCGTGGCCACCGGTCACCACGCCCGCATCGCCACCCGTGCCGACGGCACCCGACGGGTGGCGCGCGGCGCCGACGCCGCCAAGGACCAGAGCTACGTGCTGCACGTGCTCGGCCAGGACCAGCTGGCCCGCACCCTGTTCCCGATCGGCGGCCTGGAGAAGACCGAGGTGCGCCGCCTGGCGGCCGGGCTCGGGCTGCGCACGGCCACCAAGCCCGACAGCCAGGACGTGTGCTTCATCACCCGCACCGACGGGCGGGGCGCGTTCCTCGGCGACCGCATCCCGCTCACGCCGGCCCGGGTGGTGGACACGTCGGGGACCCCGGTGGGCTCGGTCGAGGCCGTGGAGCTGGTCACCATCGGGCAGCGCAAGGGGCTGGGCCTCGCGGGCGGCTCGGCGCCCCGGTACGTGGTCGACGTGGACCGCCCGTCGGCCACCGTCACGGTGGGCGGGAGGGCCGACCTCCTCGTGGGTGAGCAGGCGGTGGCGGGCTTCACCTGGGCGGCCGGCCCGGTCGGCCAGGAGCTGCTGGTGCAGACCAGCGCCCACGGTCGCCCGGCGCCGGCCACCGTGGTCGACGACCCCGACCGTCCGGGCCGGGCCACGATCCGCTGGGCCGTCCCCCAGGGCCGGGTGGCGCCCGGCCAGAGCCTGGTGGCCTACGAGGGCGACGAGGTGGTCGGCGGCGGGCTGGCCGGCTGAGCCCGGCCGGCGCGTGCCTCGGTCGGCGCTCCGGGCCCGTCGGACGGGCCGGGTCGGCGAGGGGGCGTCGTCAGCCGACGGGGATGCGGCCGGCGGCGGCCGCGTCGAGCAGGTGTCGGGGTCGGCTGGGCGTGAGCAGGAGGCTGGTGGTGGTGCGGGTGGCGCTGCCCCGGCCGTCGCGCACGAGCAAGTCGAGCGCCTCGTGCAGGTCGAGCTGGAGGGCGAGGCCGGTGGCGCCGGCGGTGAGGTCGTCGGCATCGGTGTCGGCCAGCGCCGGGCCGAGGCGGGCCACCATGCGACGGAGGAACAGCTGGGGCTCGGGCAGGGTGAGCGGGTCGTGGAGCACCAGTCCGGCCGGGACGAGCACCACCCAGCGTCGGGCCAGCTGGTGGAGCGAGCGCACCCCCGCCCACGTCAGCGCCAGGCCCACCGTGAGCGCCACCGCGCCGGGCAGCCACTGCTCGGCCGCCAGCAGCAGGGGGCCGGCGGCGACCCCGACCACGACCACCACCCACGTCAGCGGGGCCAGGACGTAGGCCACCGGGGCCGGCGCCCGCAGCGGGAAGCGGCGCTCGGAGCCGTAGCTCGAGCCGTCGACCCACGCCTCGCCGAACCAGGGGGTCAGCACGGCGACGGTGGTGAGCGCAGCCAGCGCCACCGAGGCGATGTCGGCCGCGCCCACCTCGTTGCCGACGACGGTGGCGGCCAGCACGGCCGCCAGCCCGGCCGGGACGAGGATCCGCACCGCGGTGAGGGCGGTGTCACGTGGCACCAGCAGCGCCACCAGCCCGGCGGCCCAACCGGCCCAGAGGCCGACGACCACCACCGCCCGGACGGCCGCCGTGCGGCCGTCGATCGCGTCGCCCACGCACCCGCCGGCCGCCAGCGCGAGCGCCACCCACCCCACGCGGGCCGGCCACGGGCCGAGCTGTTCGATGCCGGACTCCCTGCTGGTCACGGCGCGAGATTTGCCGAGTTGGCCCGGCAATGGCTATTCCAGTGGGCAGGGGATCGAGGAAAGGGTGCTGGTGGGAACTGTCGAGGCCGTCGCTCAGCCGCCTGTCACCCTGCCGTTGGGCGCCCCCACCTCGGTGGGGAGCCTGCCGCACGTGGACCGCGACGCGGCCATCTCGTTCGTGCTCGATCGCACCCCTGAGCTGCCCGCTGCGCCCACCCTGCCGGCGCTCGAGCCGCTCGAGATGATGATCCCGCAGGCGGCCTGGGGCATCGCGGGCGTGGAGCTGGCGGCCGACGGGACCCTGTCGATCCCTGATCCCGCGCTGGTGGATCCCGACGCACCGCTCGGCGACCGCGAGCTCGCCGGCCGTCCGTTCACCACCTGGCGTCGCTTCCTGGACCGGGTGGCCGGTCGCACCGATCCGATCAAGCTCCAGATGACCGGCCCGCTCACCCTGGGCCTCATGTTGATCCAGGCCGGGATGGGCCCCGAGCAGGCGTTCGCGGTGGCGGCCAGCGCGGTCAGCACGCGCGCCGGCGACCTGCTCACCCTGGCCGACACCCGGGCGCCCGGCGTGCCCCGCGTGCTGGTCTTCGACGAGCCCGGGCTGGTGGGCGGCCTCCGGCCCGACCTCCTCCTGGCGGCCGACGGCGTCATCGACCTGCTGTCGGGCTGCCTGGCCGCCGCCGAGGGCCGGGCGCTCACCGGCGTGCACTGCTGCGGGCCGACCGACTGGCGCCTGCTGCTCCAGGCCGGTCCCCACCTCCTCTCGCTGCCCGTCGGCGCCGACGTCACCGGCTCGGCGGGCGCGCTCGGCACCTTCCTCGAGCGTGGCGGGTGGGTGGCGTGGGGCGCCGTCAACACCGACGGCCCGCTCGGCGAGTCGCCGTCGCGGTCGTGGCGCCAGCTCTCCAGCCAGTGGTGCGAGCTCGTGCAGTCCGGGTGCGATCCCGTCCTGCTCCGGCGCCAGGCCCTCGTCACGCCGGTCTGCGGCCTCGCCCTGCACGACGAGGTCCAGGCCGACCACGTCTTCGACCTCACCCGGCGCCTGGCCGAGCGCATCCACGACCAGGTCATGGGCATTCGCCTCTCCGTGGGCGCCTGACAGCACGGGCCCGGGCCCGCCCCCGGCCCCGCCCTGCCCAGATCGCCAGCCCAGATCGCCAGCCCAGCCCCGCCGGCAGGGACCCAGCGTTCTTCACGGCGATCGGGTCACCCCGTCGCGCCGTGAGCCGGAAGAACCGGGGCGGCACGGTTCTTCACGGCGATCGGGTCTCTCCGTTGCGCCGTGGGTCGGAAGAACCGTGGCGGCTTGGGCCGGGCGTTCTTCATGGCGATCGGGTCACCCCGTCGCGCCGTGAGTCGGAAGAACCGGGGCGGCACGGTTCTTCACGGCGATCGGGTCACTCCGTCGCGCCCACGGCCGGAAGAACGGATGCGCCCGACCGGCGGCGGCCGTCTGTCGAGCCTGCCGAGCTTTCGGAACCAGGTGGCGGCGGCGGTCGTCGCAAGGGGCATGACCGACCTGAACCCCGGCTCCCGTCCCCGTCGTGGCCTGCTCGCCGTGAGCGCGGCGGCCGCGGCCGCCGCCCTCGTGACCGGCCTGGTGGTGGCCGGCGGGAGCACGCCCGCGGCGGCGGCGGACCTCGATCGCTTCGGGTCGTGCGCCGAGGTGGCCGAGTGGGGCCGCGCCAGCGCCCGGGCCCAGCAGGCGGGCGGGATGCCCGTCGCGATCGAGGACCGGGCGGCCGTCCAGGAGTCCACCGCCACCGCAGCCGGCGGACGCGCGGGCGGCGAGGGAGACGCCTCGGCCGGATCGGGTGCCCCCGTCGCCGCCGACGGCGGCACCAACGTGGTGGTCGAGGGGGTCGACGAGCTCGACGTGGTGGAGCGCCTCGGGGGCGACCGGGCCCTGGTGACGGCGGGGGAGCGGCTGGCCGTCGTGGACCTCGCCGCGGCCCGGATCGTGGCCGAGCACCCCGTGCCGGCCGGCGCGCAGGTCACCTACGACGAGGCGAGCGCCATCGCCTGGGTGGTGGGCCCGGGCCACGACGGCGGCGGGGTCACCGTCGCTCGGGTGGCCGTGGGCGAGGCGTCGCTCGAGGCCGGCGGCGAGTGGACCACGTCGGGCCGGCTGGTCGACGCCCGTCGGATCGGGGACCGGCTCCACCTCGTGGCCGCCGAGGACTTCGTCGGCGAGGGGGCCGACGGGGCCGTGCCCTTCGCCGAGGGCCCCGTGCCGTGCGACCAGGTCCTCCACCCGGTCGGGCCCTCCGCCCCGAGCGCCACCCTCCTGGTGACCCTGCCGGCGGAGGGGCCGCTGGAGCCCGAGCACGCCGCCGAGGTGGTGGGCGCGGGCCAGTTCGTCCACGTGACCGACGACGCCGCCTACCTGGCCACGCCCCGCTGGGACGGCGCCGGCCCCGAGGTCGGCGTGCACCGGTTCGACCTCGACGGCCTGGAGCCGACCGGCTCGGGTCGGGTGGCCGGGGCCCTGATCGACGAGTTCTCGATGTCCGAGCACGACGGCCACCTCAGGGTGGCGGTCATCGCCGAGGGCGGGATGGGCGGACGGCCGATGCCGATGCCGATGCCGGTGGAGGGCGACGGCGGCATCGGCGACGGGGCGGACGACGTGGCGCCCGCGCCCGAGCCCGCGCCCGGCCCCGAGCCCGCGCCCGACCCCGGCCCCGGCCTGAACGAGGTGGTGGTCCTCGACACCGACGGCGACCTCGACGTGGTGGGGCGCACGGCGCGCTTCGGTCACCTCGGCGAGACGCTCCGGGGCGTCCGGTTCGTGGGCGACGTGGCCTACGCGGTGACGTTCCTCGAGATGGACCCCTTCTACGTGCTCGACCTGGCCGACCCGGCGGCGCCGGCGGTGGCCGGGGAGGTCGAGCTGCCCGGGTTCAGCAGCTACCTCCACCCGATCTCCGACACCCTGGTGGCCGGCTTCGGTCCGGGCGACCGGGGACGGGCCTCGGTGAAGCTCTTCGACGTGAGCGACCCGGCGGCCCCGAAGGTGGTCGACGACCTGGTCCTCGGCGACGAGTCCGCGGTGACCGACGATCACCACGCCTTCGTGGACCTCGGTGACGGCCGCTTCGCCGTGCCGGCCATGACGTGGCCGACCGCCGTCTCGCCGGGCACGAGCAACGACGTGGTGGTGGTCGATGCCTCCTCCGGTCAGCTCGTGGAGGAGGCCCGCCACACCGTCACGGCCGAGGCCCCGGCCACCCGGGTCCTGCCGTCCGATGCCGGCTGGGCGATCCTGGCCGGCACCCAGCTCGTCCTGCTCGACCCGGCGGGCGCCGAGCGCGCCACCCTCGACCTGGCCTGACCGTGACGTCCTGAGGCCCTCCGCCCACCGCCCCGCAGCGGCGGCGAGGCGGGTGCGGTGAGCGTCAGGACGTGTTGCGAGCAGCCTCGCCGGGGGCGTGCCCGTGTGCGGCGTTGGCCGTCGCAAGGGTGGTGAGGTGGTCGGAGGATCGCCGACGCCGCACACGCCGACCGGGCGCCGCAGCGCAGCGAGGACCGGCCCGGTCGGAACCAGGAGGGGCGCGCCGGAGGCGTTCCACGAGACCCAGCGCGCGAAGGCCGGGGCCCGAGGCCGAAGGCCGAAGGCGGGAGGCCTAGAGCTTCTTGAGGGCGCCCATGAGGCGCTTCAGGGTGGAGACCTTGGTCTCGTCGTCCTGCTCGGCCGACTTGAAGGCCACGTCGACCGGGTTGGGCTCGCCCCGGCGGCGCTTCTTGGTGGTGGCGGCCGCCGCCGCCTCGGGCTCGTCGATGAACTGGGCGTACAGGTCGGCCAGCCAGGCGGCGTTGGGGTCGGTGGGCCGAGCTTCCTCGATGGGCGCCGGCGGGGCCACGTCGTGGTGGAGGGCGCTGCCCTCCACGGCGAGGCGGGTGTCGTCCCAGCTGTTGTGGTCGACGTCTCGCAGCGACAGCCCGCCCTCGGCGTCACCGGCGTGCTCGACCGTGGGGTCGAGGTCGGGGACGGCGGACAGGGCGGACTCGGTGGCGGCCGGCACCACGTCGGCGTCGGCCAGGGCGTCGGCGATGGCGTCACCGATGTGCGCGGTGAGGGGGTCCTCGTCGACCGGCGCGGTCTGCTCGTCGAGCGGGGTGCGGCCGGCCCGGTGGGGGAGGCCCATGGCGAGGAGCGGATCGGTCTCGGCCTCGAGGCCGGTGGTGGGCGCCACGTCGGCGGTCCGGCGGATCGGGACCACGTCGGCCTGGCCGGTGGTGGAGACCACGTCGACCAGCCCGGCCTGGTGCAGGCGGTTGACCACGCGGGCGGTGGAGTAGGCGCCGCGACCGAGCTCGATGGCCAGGTCGGCGACGGTCCGGGGGCCGGAGAGGGCGGTGACCAGCTCCCAGTCCTCACGGAGGATGGTGACCTGGGCGGCGTTGCCGGGGAGGGTGCGGCTGGCCTCCACCCAGGCGTCGAGGCCCGGGATGGTGGACGACCACTCGTCGACCTCGCGGACGCGCTTGCGGACCTCGCCCACGATGGCGTCGACGGGGAAGGCGCGGAACGGGCCGAGCCAGTGGACGGTGTCGGGCTCGAAGTCGAACTCGCCGGTGCCGTCGCGGAAGAGGTCGATCAGTGGGTCGTAGACGACCGACAGGACCACGGAGGCGAGCAGGTCGGGGCTGATGGCGCCGTCGCGCACGAGGAGCTCACCCACCATGGGGCGGTCGCCGGAGGCGTCGATGGCTCGGCCCCAGTCGTCGGCGGTGAGCCGACCGGGACGGACCAACGCCGTGGCCAGGGCCTCGTCGGTGCCCTCGTTGCGGGCGAAGTACAGCTGCCCGCGATGCAGGTAGACCGTGCACCCGTTGGGGCCACCGAACCGCACGGCGCCCGTTCGGGCGTCGGCGGACAGGACTTTCAGGATGCCAGCGGGCGAGAAGTCCTCGAGCGTGCCGTTCAGCGTCATCGTCGGTGCGGTCCCTCGCGCTCAGCTTCGGAGGCCGGGCGGGTGACCGGCATCGATCCAATCGGCGGGAGGCGCCTCGAGTTGAGGCTTTGAACCCATACCTCGATCCCGCGTGCCGACATGCTAGGGCACGGGCGGACATCGATGTCACCCCCCACTTGTAGGGTCCCGGCCATGACGTCAGCGGCAGCACCTCGGGGGCCTCGCCCGGGGCCCGACGAGGCGCAGCGCGCCCGGGCGGAGGCCCTGCGCACCGAGATCGCCGAGCACAACCGGCGCTACCACGCCGAGGACGCCCCCACCATCACCGATGGCGACTTCGACCTGCTGGTCCGCGAGCTCCGGAGCCTCGAGGAGCGCTATCCCGAGCTGGTGGTGGAGGGCACGCCCACCGCGCTGGTGGGCGCCCCCGGATCGGCCACCTTCTCCCCGGTGGTGCACCGCCAGCCCATGATGTCGCTCGACAACGCCTTCTCGGCCGAGGAGCTGGTGGCGTGGGGCGAGCGATTGGCCCGGCGGCTGGCCCGCACCGCCAAGGCCGCCGAGGTCGCGGCCGGCAAGGTCGAGGCCGCGTCCCTGTTCGACGAACCGGGCCCACCCGAGGGCGACGGGCCCGACGGGTCGGCGCTCGACGACCCGATCGATCCCGAGACGGTCGACCCTGAGCTGGCCGACGTGGCGCCCGAGGTCACCGAGGCCGTCGGCTACTGCTGCGAGCTCAAGATCGACGGGGTGGCCATCTCCCTACGCTACGAGGACGGCGAGCTGGTGCAGGGCGCCACGCGGGGCGACGGCAAGGTGGGGGAGGACGTCACCGCCAACGTCCGCGCCATCGCCGACGTCCCCCCGTCGCTGCCGCCCGGCGCCCCGCGGGTGCTCGAGGTGCGCGGCGAGGTCTACATGTCGCTGGAGGCCTTCCAGGAGCTGGTGGCCTTCCAGGAGGAGGAGAACCGGGGGAAGGTCGAGGGCGGGCGCAAGCCGAGCCCGGTGGCCTCGAACCCGCGCAACGCCGCGGCCGGGTCGCTCCGCCAGAAGAACGCCGCGGTCACCGCCCGCCGGAAGCTCTCCATGTGGTGCTACCAGCTGGGCGAGGTCGAGGGCGGCCCCGAGTTCACCAGCCACGAGCAGACCCTGGCCCAGCTCGGCGAGTGGGGCTTCGCGGTCAATCCCGAGCGCCGGCTGCTCGACACCGCGGAGGAGGTGGCGGCCTTCTGCGCGCACTGGGAGGAGCACCGCCACGACCTCCCCTACGAGATCGACGGCGCGGTGGTGAAGGTCGACGACCTGGCTCGTCGCGCCGCCCTGGGGTTCACGTCCCGCGCGCCCCGGTGGGCCATCGCCTACAAGTTCCCGCCCGAGGAGCGCACCACCACCCTCGAGCGCATCGAGGTCTCGGTCGGCCGCACCGGCCGGGTCACCCCCTTCGCGGTGCTCGACCCGGTCTTCGTGGGCGGCGTCACCGTGGCGCGGGCCACCCTGCACAACGAGGACCAGGTGGCGGCGAAGGACGTGCGGGAGGGCGACACCGTGGTGGTGCGGCGCGCCGGCGACGTCATCCCCGAGGTGGTCGGCCCCCACCTGCCCGACGACGCGGCACGGGCGGCGCACCAGGCCCGGCCGCAGTGGGCGTTCCCCACCCACTGCCCGTCGTCGCGCCCCGTGGCGCTGGTGCGCCCCGAGGGCGAGGCCGACACCCGCTGCCCGGACCCCGACTGCCCCTTCAAGGTCGCCGGGATGATCGAGCACTTCGCCGGTCGGGGCTCGATGGACATCGAGGGCTTCGGCGTGCAGCGCATCCAGCTCTTCTTGGACCTGGGCCTCATCGGCGACGTGGCCGACGTGTTCGCCATCGACTGGGACCGCCTGGCCACGTTCCGGTCGCTGGTCACCGGGTGGGCGTCGGCCGCGCTGGTCGCGGCGCGGGCCCGCACCGAGCGGCCCAGGGCCACGTGGGACGAGGTGGTGCGGCCGGAGGACCTCGCGGGCGCGCTCCCTGCCGACGCCCGGGCCGCGCTGCCCGAGGGGCTCGTCGACGAGTGCCTGGAGGACCCGGCCCGCCTGAAGTCCGTGTCGGGCACCCTCGGCGGCCTGGGCGACGAGGGGGTGGCCAACCTGCGGGCCGGGATCGATGCGGCGCGGGACCGACCGCTGGCCAACCTCCTGGTCGGGCTCAACATCCGCCACCTGGGCCCCGCCGGCTCGCTCGCCCTGGCCCGGGCCTTCGGGCACCTCGACCGCATCGAGGAGGCCCCGGTGGAGGCCATGGCCGCCGTCGACGGCGTGGGGCCGGTCATCGCCGAGGCGGTCGCCACCTGGCGGTCGGTCGACGTGCACGCCCACCTGCTGCGGAAGCTGCGCGACGCCGGCATCAACCTGGAGGGCCCCGAGGTGTCCACGCTCCCGCAGGTCCTGCTGGGCAAGAACGTGGTGGTCACCGGCACCCTCGAGGGCTACACCCGGGACCAGGCCGAGGCCGCGGTCACCGATCGCGGCGGCAGGTCGCCCGGGTCGGTCTCCAAGAAGACCTTCGCCGTCGTGGTGGGGGAGTCCCCCGGCGCCTCCAAGCTCACCAAGGCGGAGACGCTCGGTGTGCCGATCCTCGACCAGGCGGGCTTCGAGCACCTGCTCGAGACCGGCGACCTGCCCGGCTGACCCGCGGCCCGATCAGTCGACGTCGATGGTCCAGGTGAGCGAGCCACGGCCCACGGTGGGGAGGCCGTCCTTGAAGTAGGTGACGGTGATGGTGGTCTCGCCCTGGGGCAGCTTCTCGATGACCTTGCCCTCGCCCGGCGCGAAGTACACGCGGTTGCGGTTGTTGGGGCGCAGCTCGTCGGCCAGCTCCGGCGGCAGGAGCTCGGCCTCGGGCGACGACGGGTCCACGACGCCCTCCATCTGCTCCTCGGGGATGGCCTGCCCGTTGATGGTGAGCCGCCCGTCGTAGCCGGGGAGGAGGTCGGCGCCCACCTGGGTCTGGCGGAGGGCCTTGGCCTCGTCGCCCGGGGAGAGCACCTGCACCACGGGGTCGCCGGTGCTGGTGGGCTGGGTGGTCTGGGCCCGGGAGCTGCCGAAGTAGAGCACGGCCGCGGCCACGGCCAGCACGGCGACGGCGCCGAGCCGCCAGAGCCAGCGCGACCGGGCCGACGGCGCGGCGGCCGCAGGGGTGGCGGGGGCCTCGGGGTGGGGGTCGTCGCCCCGCACCGCCACGTCGACCGCACCCGACGCCGGGGGGGTGGTGCTGGCCTCGGGGGCCGGTCCGGCGGCGGGGTCGGCCGGCGGCTCGACGGACGGGTCGGTCATGGTCCAAGTCTGCCGGGCCAGGGCGCGGATGCGCCCATCGGGGTCGGGTGGCGCCGGGAGGCTCCCCCAGCCGCGGAGGGCCGGACGGTACCCTCGACCCGTGGCCAACCCCCGTATGACGGCAGAGATCGGCCGGGTGCTGGGGGGGCGCTACCGGCTGGTCGCCCCGATCGGCATGGGCGCCTCCGCCCAGGTGTACCTGGCCGACGACGTCCGCCTGCGCCGCCGCGTCGCCCTCAAGATGCTGCACGACGCCCTGGCCGGCGACGCCGAGTTCCTGCGCCGCTTCCGGGCCGAGGCCCGGGCCGCCGCCGCCCTCAGCCACCCCAACGTCATGGCCGTGTACGACTGGGGCGACGACGAGGTCGCGTTCATCGTCACCGAGTACCTGGGCGGCGGCAGCCTGCGGGGGCTGCTCGACGGCGGCCAGCTGCTCACCCCGTCGCAGGCGCTCGCCGTGGGGCTCGAGGCCACCCGGGCGCTCGACTACGCCCACCGCCGGGGCTTCGTCCACCGCGACGTGAAGCCGGCCAACCTGCTCTTCGGCGAGGAGCAGCGCCTGCGCATCGCCGACTTCGGCCTCGCCCGCGCCCTGGCCGAGGCCGCGTGGACCGAGCCGCAGGGCGCCATGCTCGGCACGGCCCGCTACGCGTCCCCCGAGCAGGCCAAGGGCGAGAAGGTCAACGGCAAGGCCGACGTGTACGCCCTCGCCCTCGTGCTCGTGGAAGCGGTCACCGGCGAGGTGCCCTTCGCCACCGACACCACCATCGGCACGCTGATGGCCCGCGTCGACAAGCAGCTGGTGGTCCCCGACGCGCTCGGGCCGCTGCAGTCCATCCTCACCCGGGCCGGCCACCCCGATCCCGAGCAGCGCATCGATGCCCGCACCCTGGCCGCCGGGCTCCTGCGGGCGGCCAAGGCCCTGCCCAAGCCGGCCCCGCTGCCCCTCGCCGGGGCCCTGCCGCGCGCCGGTGAGGTGGTGGCCGACGAGGATCCCACCGTGCACGCACCGGTGATGGTGCCGACGGCGTCGCCCGACCTCACCGCCGACGACCTCGACCTCGACCCGCCCGACTGGGTCAACCAGGCCGAGCCCGCCCCCACCGCGGCGGCCCTCGCCGGTGGCGCCGGAGCCGGTGCCGCTCTGGCCGGTGGCGCCCTGGGCGTCGGTGCCCTGGCCGGTGAGGCCACCGACGGTGACCTCCAGGGGGTGGCGCCGCCCGACGACCTCGCCACCGACCCCGCCGCTGCCGACGACCGGGACGCCGACGACCGGGACGCCGGCGACGGGGAGCCGACCGGCGAGCTCGCGGTCGTCGACCTCGACGCGCCCGACCTCGACGCCCCCGACCACGACGCGGGGGCCATCGATCCGGAGCCCGCCCCGGAGTCGGTCGTGGTGCCGCCCGTGGACGCGTCGCTGGCGGGTGCGCCGCGCCCCACCTGGGCCGACGAGCCCCTCGGTGGGGCCGAGCCCGACCCCGTCGACCGGGTGGTCGACCCCACGGCCACCGCGGCGGCGCGCGCCCTCGTGGGCGCGGGCGCCGTGCCGTCGATCTCGCCGACCGGCCGGGCGCCGCTCGGCCCGATCCCCCCGGACCTCGACGGCGACGACGACCTCGACGACGGAGACGACGGTGGTCGTCGTCGACGCCGCTGGCCGTGGGTGGTGCTGGTCGTCCTCCTGTTGGCCGGCGGTGGTGGCGCCGCCGCCTGGGCCCTGAGCGATCGCGAGCCCTCGGCGCCCGAGCGCACGGTGGTGCTGCCCGTGCCCGCCCTCACCGACCGGGACCAGGCCGCCGCCGAGGCCATCGTCGCGGCGGCGGGCTGGGAGGCGTCGGTCACCACCGAGCGCCGCGACGGCACCCTCCGCGGCCAGGTGCTGGGCACCACGCCGCCCGCGGGCACCCGGCTGGAGGCGGGCGGCACCGTCGAGCTGCTGGTCTCCGCGGGCCAGACCGAGGTGCCCGTGCCCCAGGACCTCGCCGGGAAGCCGCTCGACGAGGCCACGGTGGCCCTCGAGGCGGCGGGCCTGCAGGGGGCGGTGTCGAGCACCCGCTTCGACGAGGAGGTGGCCGAGGGCTCGGTCATCGGCCCCGTGGGCGGCACCCCGCCGCAGCTCGAGCGGGGGCGCACGGTCAACCTGGTGGTGTCCGACGGCCCGGCGCCGCGGGAGGTGCCCGGGGGCCTCGTCGGGTCCACCGAGGCCGAGGCCTCGGCCGCCATCGAGGCCGTGCAGCTCGAGGTGGCGGTGAACCGCCAGTACAACGACACCGTGCCGGAGGGCCAGGTGGTCTCGCAGTCGCCCCGACCGGGCGTCGAGGTGCCACGCGGCAGCGAGGTCACCATCGAGGTGTCCCGGGGCCCGGAGACCGTCGACGTCCCCGACGTCACGGGAGCGGCGTCCCCGGCGGAGGCTGCGGCCATCCTCCGGCGGGCGGGGCTGGTGCCCGGCTCGGTCAGCGGGCCGTCGGAGGGCACGCCCTCGGGCACCTCGCCGTCGCGCGGCACCACGGTGCGCAAGGGGTCCGAGGTCGACATCCTGCTCGGCTGACCTCCGGCCGGAGGGTGACGCCTGACCTGACCTGGGCCAACGGACTTGACCCGCGGGTCAAGTAGCGTCGATCCGATGTCGGACGGCACGCGAGCAACGATCACCGAGGGCGTGGTGCCGGACAACCGGTGGCGCATCCTCGCCACGGTGCTGTTCGGCCTCTTCTCGGTGAACGTGACCATCACGATCCTCGCCGTGTCGATCCACAACATCGCCGACGAGCTCGACACCAGCGAGCCCACCATGACCTGGGTGGTCACCGGGCCGATGCTTGCCTTCGGCGTGATCGGGCCCCTCGTGGGCAAGCTGGGTGACCGCCTGGGTCACCGGCGGCTGTTCCTGTGGGGCCTGTTCGGTGCCGCGGTGATGGCGGCGGCGTCGGCGCTCGCCTGGAACGCCGGCTCGCTCATCGCCTTCCGGACCCTGGGTGCCATCGAGGGGGCGGCCACCGGCCCGGCGGCGTTCGCGGTCATCTCGCGCATCTTCCCCCGCGCCGAGCGGGTCCGGGCCCTCGGCTACTGGTCGATGGTGGGCGCCGGCGCGCCGGTGATCGGCGTGGTGGCCGGCGGCCCGCTGGTGGAGGCCTTCGGCTGGCGGATGATCTTCGTCGGCCAGGTCCCGATCGCCCTGATCGCCCTGGCCTTCGCCTACCGACTCCTGCCGGAGACGCCCCGGCACCGCCACGGCAGCTTCGACCTGGCCGGCGCCGCGCTGGTGGCCCTCTCGGTGACCCCGCTGCTCTTCGCCGTCAGCGAGGCGCCCCGACTGGGGTGGAGCAGCCCGCTGGTGCTCGGCTGCATCGCGGTCACGCCCGTGGCCCTGGCGGCCTTCGTGCGCGTCGAGCGCCGGGCCGAAAACCCCCTGCTGCCGCTGCAGTACCTCCGACGGCGCGGCTTCACCTTCGCCATCCTCACCCAGTCGTTGCTCAACGGGGCCTACATGGGCTCGTTCATCCTCACGCCCCTGCTGCTGCAGAACGTCCTGGGCTACTCCGAGACCAAGACCGGACTGGTGAGCATCGCCCGGCCCCTGGCGTTCTCGCTGGCCGGCATCGGGGCCGGCGCGGTGGCCCTGCGCATGGGCGCCCGGCGGGCGGCCTCGGGCGGCGCCGTGGCCGTGGCCGTGGCCATGGCGTGGATGGCCACCCTCGGCGCCGGGTCGAACGCCCTGGTCATCATGGGCGGGCTGGCCCTCGCCGGCGTGGGCATGGGGGTCGCCATGCCGCCGCTGGCCGCGTCGGTCACCGTGTCGGTCGACGACCACGACTTCGGCATCGCTGGTGCTGCGCAGCAGATGATGACCCAGGTGGGCGTGGTCTTCGGGATCACGATCATGCAGAGCGTGCAGCAGGCCCGGGTGGGGGTGGTCGGCCAGGCCGAGAGCTACCCGTGGGGCTACCTCACCGGGCTGGGCCTCGCCCTGCTCGGGGTGGTCACCGCCACGCGGATCGTGGCCGCGAACCGGCAGGGGACCGACGAGGCGGCGCCGGCCGACGGGCCCGAGCCGGTGCCCGTGCACTGAGCGGGACCGCCCGGGCCCCGTGACCGGGGACGGCCGGCCGCGGCCCGCACCGTCCGCGGGTGCGCCGTCCGTACGGGCTGGTCAGTCGGTGATGCCCTTGATCTTGCCGGCGATCTCGGCGGCGATCGGGTCCGGCGTGGCCGACTGCATCGCCATCAGCTTGGTCATGTCGCCCTGGACCTTGATCTTGCCGGCCATGAAGGCCTGCATGCCGGCCTGGGGGTTGCCCTCCACGAGGATGGCCTTGGCCACCTCGTAGCCCACCGTCACGGTGAGGTCGGGGGTGTCGAGGTGGCCGAGGTCCATGTCGACGTCGCCCGAGGTGGTGTCCATGTGGGCGTCGATCGAGTCGGGCGCCACGTCGGCGGGCACCTCCACGATCACCAGGTTCATGCGCATGAGGTGCGGCGGCGCACCGCCCTTGCCCTCGTACTCGGCTCGGATGGCCTTGGCCTGCTCGAGCCACTCGTCGCTCAAGAACTTGGACACGGGTTCCTCCTGGGTTCGGGGGGCGAGGCGGCCGGCGCACGCCGGCCGGACCCTACCGGCTGGCCTCGGCCACGGCGGCGCACGGGAACGATCGGCGGCGCGCCCGCTCGAGCCCGTCGCTTCGCCGGTTCGCTCGGCCCGCTCGCTCAGGCGGGGATGGGGGAGGGCTCGAGGCGGACGGCGAGTACCCGGCGGGCGATCTCCTCGTCGGAGGCCAGCGAGCAGACCACGAACCGCCCCACGAAGGCGGCCAGCTCGTCGACCGGCATGGGGAGCCGGCCGGTGCGGTGGAAGTGGCCGTAGTAGCCCACCGTCCCGACCACCCCGAAGGCGAGGAGCTCGGCCGGCTCGTCGCGGACGGTGCCGTCGGCCACGCCCTCGCGGATGAGGGCGGCCACATCGGCCACGTGGCGCTCGGTGCCCTTGCGCCGCACGTCGGCGAAGGTCTTCTCGTGGTTCTCGACCTCCAGCAGGGCGAAGAAGTGGGAGTAGGTGGCCATGAAGCGCACCGAGGCCTCGGCGCCCTGGCGGATGCGCAGCAGCGGTTCGGCGTCGGGGTCGATCGCGGCCCCCTGGGCCCGCCGCAGGCGGAGCCGGTTCTTCTCCACCAGCTCGCGGAAGAGCGCTTCCTTGTTCTCGAAGTACCAGTAGAAGAGGCCCTTGGCGACGCCGGCCGCCTTCACGATGTCGAGGACACGGGTCTCGGCGTAGCCCCGCTCGGCGAACAGCACGGCAGCGTGGTCGAGGAGCTGGTCCTTGCGCTCCTGGCCCTGGGCGGTCAGCCGCCGGTCTTCGGTCATGGGCGGAGAGTGGAGCACCGGTTGACCCGCGGGTCAAGGACAGCGGGGCCGCGCGGCCACCGGCGCCGGGGTGTGCTTGCCTGTCGGGGCACCCCGCCGCACCCGCGCCGCACCACCCTGGAGGCCCCCAATGCCCGCCGACGACCTTCCCGCCGACCTCATCCCGGGTGCCGAGCCCTGGTCGCACCGCGGCGGCCCGGCCGGCGCCCTCGTGCTGCACGGCTTCACGGGCAACCCGGCGTCCATGCGGGGGGTGGCGGAGGCCCTCGCGGCAGCCGGGTTCACCGTGGAGCTCCCGCTCCTGCCGGGGCACGGCACCAAGGTCGAGGACATGATCCCCACCGGCTTCGACGACTGGGCGGCCCACGCCGAGGCCTGCTACCAGGACCTGGCGTCGCGCTGCGAGCGGGTGGTGGTGGTGGGGCTCAGCATGGGCGGCGCCCTCACCGCCTGGCTGGGCGCCGAGCACCCGGAGATCGCCGGCCTGGTCTGCATCAACGCCGTGGTCTCGACGCCCGACGGGATGCGCGAGGCGGTCGAGGAGGTGCTGGCGTCGGGCGCCGACCGCTTCGCCGGCATCGGCTCCGACATCGCCGATCCCGGCGTGATCGAGAGCGCCTACGCCGAGACCCCCCTGGCCCCGCTGCTCACCCTGTTCGCCGCCTCCGAGGAGCTCGGTCACCGCCTCGGTCGCATCACGTCACCGATGCTGGTCGTCACGAGCACCCAGGACCACGTGGTGCCGCCGGTGAACTCCGAGCTGCTGGCCACCTCCGTCTCCGGACCGGTGGAGCGCCTGATCTGCGAGCGGAGCTACCACGTGGTCACGCTCGACCACGACAAGGACCTCGTCGTGGCCGCCACCGTCGACTTCGCCACCAAGGTCACCGCCGGCGCCTGAGCGCCGGGCCGGGCCGGTCCGACCGGCGTCGGCGCCAGCGGCGGGGGAAGCGGGTGGGGGGCCGTCGGGTGGGCGCCGTAGCATCGGCCTCCATGTCACGCATCACCCGCGACGACGTCGCCCACGTCGCCACGCTGGCCCGGCTCGAGCTCGACCCCGAGCGCATCGAGACCTTCACCAGCCAGCTCGCCGCCATCCTCGAGCACGCCGAGGACGTGGAGGCGCTCGACCTGGCCGGCGTACCGCCCACGTCGCACCCCTACGAGCTGGTCAACGTGCTGCGCCCCGACGAGGTGGGCGCCACGCTGCCCAACGAGGAGGCGCTCGCCGCCGCGCCGCAGGCCGAGAGCGGCCGGTTCCGGGTCCCCACCATCCTGGGCGAGGCGCCGTGAGCGCCACCGACGCCGGCTCCGCCGACACCGCCGTCCGCATCGCCGCCGCCGTCCGGGCGGGGGAGCGCTCCGCGCTCGACGTGCTCGAGGGCCACCTCGCCCGCATCGACAGCGCCGAGGCCGACGTCCACGCCTTCAACCTGGTCACCATCGACTCGGCGCGGGCCGCGGCCCGCGCCATCGACGAGCGGGTGGCCGCCGGGGAGGACCCCGGGCCGCTCGCCGGCGTGCCCATCGCCCTGAAGGACAACCTCTGCACGCGTGGCGTGGCCACCACCTGCTCGTCGAGGATCCTCGAGGGGTGGGTGCCGCCCTACGACGCCACCGTCGTCGAGCGGGTGTGGGCGTCCGGTGCGGTCCCCGTGGGCAAGACCAACCTCGACGAGTTCGCCATGGGCTCCAGCACGGAGAACTCGGCGTTCGGCGTCACCCGCAACCCGCACGACCTCACCAAGGTCGCGGGCGGGTCGTCGGGCGGCTCGGCCGCGGCCGTGGCCGCCGGCTTCTCGCCGATCGCGCTGGGCTCCGACACGGGCGGCTCGATCCGCCAGCCCGCCGCGCTCTGCGGCGTGGTCGGCGTCAAGCCCACCTACGGGCTGGTGAGCCGCTACGGCCTCATCGCCTTCGCCTCGTCGCTCGACCAGGTGGGGCCCTTCGCCACCACCGTCGCCGACGCCGCCCTCCTGCTGGAGGCCATCGCCGGCCACGACCCGGCCGACGCCACCTCGATCCCCCAGGAGGCGCCGCGCCTCCTCGAGCGGCTCGACGAGGGCGTGCAGGGCCTGCGGGTCGGCATCGTCTCCGAGCTCATGGGCGACGGCATCCACCCCGACGTGCTCGCCCGCGTGCGCGAGGCCGCCGAGGCATTGGCTGCGGCCGGGGCCACGGTGGAGGAGGTCTCGGTCCCCGCGGTCACCTACGGCCTCTCCGCGTACTACCTGATCGCCCCCGCCGAGGCGTCGAGCAACCTGGCCCGCTTCGACGGCGTGCGCTACGGGCTCCGCGTCGACGGGGCCACCACGCAGGAGATGATGGTGAACACCCGCACGGCGGGGTTCGGCGACGAGGTGAAGCGCCGGATCATGCTCGGCACCTACGCCCTCTCCGCCGGGTACTACGACGCCTTCTACGGCCAGGCCCAGAAGGTCCGCACGCTGATCTGCCGGGACCTCGACGCCGCCTACGAGCGCTTCGACGTGCTGCTCTCGCCGACGTCGCCCACCACCGCGTTCGACGTGGGGGCCATCCACGATCCGCTCACCATGTACCTCAACGACATCTGCACCATCCCCACCAACCTGGCCGGTCACCCGGCCGCCTCGGTGCCCTTCGGCACCGGCGCCGACGGCCTGCCCGTGGGCGTGCAGGTCCTCGCCCCCGCCCTCGGTGAGATCCCGATGTTCCGGGCCGCCGCGGTGCTCGAGGCCGCCGCCCCGGCGAAGGGCGCCCACCCGTGACCACCCACCCGTCGCCCGGCCCCACCCCCACCCCTTGGAGCACCCGATGACCGACTCCGCTCCCGCCGACGCCCGGATCCCCACCGACTCGCTGGGCAACCCGATCACCGTCCCCGACTCCGACGACATCACGGTGGTGGAGGCGCCCGACGGGTCCCGCTGGGAGCTGGTGTGCGGTCTCGAGGTCCACGCCGAGCTGGCCACCGCCACCAAGATGTTCTCCGGCGCGCCCAACAACTTCGGCGACGAGCCCAACACCAACGTCGACCCGGTCACCCTCGGCCTGCCCGGCACGCTGCCCGTGGTCAACCAGCACGCCGTGGAGCTGGCCATCCGCTTCGGCTGCGCGGTGGGCGGCCCGCAGTCGGTCCGCCGCTCGGTCTTCAGCCGGAAGAACTACTTCTATCCGGACATGCCGAAGAACTTCCAGATCTCGCAGTACGACCAGCCGATCGTGGTCGACGGCTCCTTGGAGCTGCCGTCGGGTCACGTGGTGGGCATCGAGCGGGCCCACCTCGAGGAGGACACCGGCAAGTCCACCCACGTGGGTGGCGCCGGTCGGATCACCGGCGCCGACCACTCGCTGGTCGACTACAACCGCGCCGGCGTCCCGCTCCTCGAGATCGTCTCCCGGCCCCACGTGCGCAGCACCGACCAGGCCCGCCAGTACGTGTCCGAGCTGCGGTCGATCCTCGTGGCCTGCGGCATCTCCGACGGCAAGATGGAGGAGGGCTCGCTGCGGGTCGACGCCAACGTGTCGGTCCGTCGCGAGGGCTCGGCGGAGATCCGCACCCGGTGCGAGATCAAGAACCTCAACTCGCTCCGGTCGCTCGGCCGGGCCATCGAGCACGAGGCCACCCGCCAGGCCGCGCTGCACGCCGCCGGCGAGAAGGTCACCCAGGAGACCCGCCACTGGGACGAGGCGCAGGGCGTCACCGGCACCATGCGGTCCAAGGAGGAGGCCGACGACTACCGGTACTTCCCCGAGCCCGACCTGGTGCCCGTCGACCCCTCGCCCGAGTGGATCGCCGAGGTGGCCGCCGCGCTGCCGGTGCTCCCCGCGGCCCGTCGGGCCCGGCTGGCCGCGGCCACCGGCGAGGCGCGCACCGCCGAGTCGGTGGTGGTCATCGTCGACCGGGGTCAGGACGACCAGGCCCTCCTGGCCCTCGCCGCCGCCAGCGGGGCGGCGGCTCGGCCCGACGCGGCCGACGGATCCGAGGTCGACGCGTCGGTGGTGGAGGCAGCCACCGCGGCGCCCACCGGCGCCAAGGCGCGGGTCCTGGTGCACATCGCCCAGAACCTCGCCGCCGCGGGCGGCGCCGACCTGGCGCCCGAGCGGCTCGCCGAGCTGGTCCTGCTGGAGGTGGGCGGCGAGCTCACCGCCACCCAGGCGAAGCAGGTGCTCGCCGAGCTGGTGGCCGACCCCACCGCCACCGCCGCCGGGGTGGCGAAGGCCAAGGGCTTCGAGGCCATGGACACCGGCGCGCTGGAAGCCGCGGTCGACGCGGTCATCGCCGGCAACCCCACCGAGTGGGAGCAGTTCCGCGCCGGCGACCCCAAGGTGCGCGGGAAGCTCACCGGCTTCTTCATCGGTCAGGTCATGAAGGCCACGAAGGGACAGGCCGACGGCAAGGCCGCCACCGCGCTCCTCACCCAGCGGGCCGCCGACGGCTGATCCCGCCGGGCGCCGTCGCGGCCCAGCCACCGGGCAGCGGGCGGGTCAGGCGACGTCGGCGCGGGCCAGGCGGCGGCTGGCGTAGGCCAGGGCGACCACGGCGATCGCGAGCGGCACGAGGATGCCGCTGGCCAGGTTGAAGTCGGCGAGCTTGAGCTCCTGGCCGGTGAGCTGGGAGATGATCGACCGCACGTAGGAGCGGATGGCCAGGCGGGCGGCGGTCTCGCCGGCCGAGGCCACGAAGCCCTCCCAGATGAGGATGTAGACGAGGCCCCAGGGGAGCGCCCGCCGGAACCGGATCCCGGCCATCACGAACAGCGCGCTGTAGGCGGCGATGGCCACCACCGCGCCGAGCACGGTGGCCAGCAGGAGGTCGGCGTCGGGCTCGATCATGGCGGTGGCGAGCAGGATCGGCGCGCCCACCAGGGGCAGGGTGATGGTGCAGGTGGCCGCCCAGGCGCTCGCCACGTGCACCCACGAGGGCACCGGTCGGAGCCACAGGTACACCAGCGTGGTGTCGTCGACGAGGTCGCCCAGGGTGGCGGCCCCGAACACCAGCACGGCCACGGGCACGAGGGTGGTGAGGTTCAGGTTGGCGTAGCGGGTGGCGGCATCGAGGGGATCGGTGGGCGACGCCGCGCCCACGGCGAGGGCGGTGAGCAGGCTCACCGCGGCCAGCGTGCCGATGGCGGCCAGGCGGCCGCGGGTGGCGATGCTGCGGAGCAGGAGGCGGTAGACGGCCCCGAACACGGTGGCCGGGTCGGGCGCGGCCCGACCCGCGGGCGTGGCGGGCCCCGCAGGTCCTGCGGGGCCGATCGGATCGTCGGGTCCGGTGGGCGGGAGCGGTGGGCGGGGGGCGGCGGGCGAGGTCATGACTGCACCAGGTAGCGGAAGACGCTCTCGAGGTCGTCGTCGAGCGGGGTGACCTCGTAGAGCGTGGCGCCGGTGTCGCGGGCCACCACGGCCACCTGCTTGCGGAAGTGGCCCGCCTCGGTGGTCTCCACCACCACGGCACCGGGTCGGCCCGATGTCGGGGGCTCGAGGCGCACGGCGAGGGCGTCGACCCGGCCCAGGATGGCGGTGGCGAGCTCGCGTGGCAGGTCGGTCCGCACCCGGATGCGGTGCGGGCGGTCGTCCATGAGGTCGCGGATGGCGTGGAAGTCGCCCGTGGCCGCCAGCCGACCCTGGACCACCACCAGGACCCGGGAGCCGAAGCGCTCGACCTCGTCGAGCACGTGGCTCGACACGATGACGCACCGGCCCTGCTGGCCCAGGCGGGCGAAGAGCTCGATCATGTGGCCGCGCTGGCGGGGGTCGAGCCCGGTGAGGGGCTCGTCGAGGACGAGGAGCGCGGGGTCGTTCACCAGCGCCTGGGCGACCTTCACCCGCTGGCGCATGCCCTTGGAGTAGCTGCTGACCGTGCGGGTGTCGTCGGCGTCGAGCTCGACGGTGGCCAGCGCCTGCCGGGCCACGCCGTCGGGATCGGGCACGCCGTTCAAGACGGCGGCCAGGCGCACGAACGAGCGGGCATCGAGGGCGTCGAAGACGGCCTCCTGCTGCGGGACGATGCCGATGCGGCCCCGCACGGCGAGGTCGGTCCGGGGGTCGGCGCCGAGCACCCGGATGGAGCCCTGGTCGGGCGGGGTGAGCCCGCACAGCATCCGCAGGATCGTGGACTTGCCGGCGCCGTTGGGCCCCAGCAGCGCGGTGACGCCGGGGCCGAGGGTGAACGAGATCTCCGAGACCGACACCACGTCGCCGAACCACTTCGACACGCCCTCGACGACGATCATGGCCTCGGCCGCACCGGCGGGCCCCTCCGGCGCGGGCGGCGCGACGGGGGCCGTCACCGGGTCACCGGGAGCCGTTGGAGGTTGAACCGGGCCAGGGCGAAGCCGGCGGCGGACCACGCCAGCCAGGCCACCCACACGGTGACCGACGACGCGCCGGGCATGGAGCCCCGGCCCTCGCCGTGGATGCGGCTGGCCAGCTCGAGGCTCAACGTGGTGGGGGCGATGGCCCACACGTCGTCGGAGGCGCCGGTGCTCTGGAGGATGCCGGCCACCATGCTCGACATCAAGAAGAGGAGGATCACTCCCGCGGAGGCCACCGACTTGCGGTCGGTCATGCTGGCCAGGCCGAGGGTGGTGCCGGCGTAGAGCACGGTCAGGACCAGCCCGGCGGCCAGCACCCGGAGGAGGGTCAGGGCGATGTCGCCGGCGCCTTCGGGGCCCTGGCTCTGCAACACGTTGGCCACCAGCATGAGCAGCGGCGGGCCGAGGCAGACGAGCGACACCACCGAGCCCACCGCCGCGGCCTTGCCCAGCAGGTAGGTGTCGCGGTCGAGGGGCGACGAGAGGTACACGCCGAGCATGCCGCTGCGGCGGTCGGTGCAGAGCACCTCGGGCGCCACCAGGGACACGAACACCATGATCGCGGCGATGACGTACCCGTAGTAGTCGCCGTAGGACGGCAGGAAGTCCGAGGTGATGTCGCGTGCGGGGAGCAACGCCACCGCACCGACGAACACGATGGCCGGCACGTAGGCGATGGCCACGCCGGCCACCGGCAGCACCTTCGCCCAGATGCTGCGGCGCATCCCGAGGGCCCGCTGGATGCTGTGGATCACCAGCGAGCCGACGGCCTCGCGGACGCCGCCGCGACGGCCGGTGTAGTGGCGGTAGCCACGGTCGATGATGCGGGCCTGGCCCGGTCCCAGGTCGGTCATCGGGCCGGCCCCCCGGGCGGGGGCGGCGGCAGCGCGCCGGCAGGCACGGGCGGCGGCGGGAGCGTCCCGGCGGGCCCCGGCGGAGGTGGCAGGGCCCCGGTCCGCGGGTCGGCGCCCGGGGCGTTCCCGGCGCCCACGCCCAGGAAGACCTCCTCCAGCGAGATGGTCCGCCGGCCCAGCCGCCGGATGCCGCAGCCGGTGTCGGCCACCGCGTCGCGCACGGTGGTGAACAGGCGCTCGTCGCCGGTGATGAGGTAGCGGTCGCCGTCGACGCGGATCTGGGCGCCGGTGCCGTGGATGGCGGTGAGGGTGGCGGTGACCGTGGCCTCGTCGCCGTCGAGCTCGAGGCTCAGGCCCTCGCCCCCGCCCCGGAGCACGTCGAGCGGACCGGCCGCCGCCACCGCGCCGCCGTACAGGATCACCGCCGCGTCGCAGATGCGCTCCACCTCCTCGAGGAGGTGCGACGACAACAAGACGGTGATGCCGAACTCGTGGCCGATCCGGTGGATCAGCTCCAGCATGGCGTCGCGCTGCACGGGGTCGAGCCCGTCGGTGGGCTCGTCGAGCACCACGAGGGCCGGGTCGTGGGACAGCGCCTGGGCGAGCTTGATCCGCTGGCGCTGGCCGGTGGACATGGTGCCCATGGGCCGGCCCCGCTCCTCGCCCAGCCCCACCTGCCAGAGGGCGTCGCTGGCCCGGGTGGTGGCCTCGCGGCGGGGCAGGCCGTGGACCTCGGCCACGTGGCGGACGAAGTCGACCGCCTTCACGTCGGGCGGCAGGAGGTGGTGCTCGGGGCTGTAGCCGATCCGAGCGCGGATCTCGGGGCCGGCGGTGTCGGGGTCGAGGCCGAACACCTCGATGGTGCCGGCGTCGGGGCGGTGGAGCCCGAGGATCATGCCCAGCAGGGTGGTCTTGCCGGCGCCGTTGGCCCCGAGCAGGCCGGTGACGCCGGGGCCCACCGTGCAGGTGGCGCCGGCCAGGGCCTGGGTGACGCCCCACCGCTTGGCGACGCCCGTGACCGAGATGACGGGCCGCTGCCCGGTCGGGGTCCCTGTGCTCGCCACGACGGCGACGTTAGGGCAGCGGGGCGCCGGCGGACGGCCACGGCGCGACGACGCCCCGACCGCAGCGGTCGGGGCGTCGTCGCTGGCGTGGCGGAGGCCCGGCAGGGCCTCGGATCAGGCCGGTGGCACGGGCGCCGGCACCGGGGCCGCCGCCGCCGTCCCGCCGAGCTGCGCCAGCTCGGTGTCGGCGGCCAGGAGGTCCTTGTGGAACCGCTTGTGCACCCACACCCGCTGCCCGAGCGCCTGGGTGGCGCCCCAGATGCCGCTGACCGGGCCCAGCTGGGTGGCCCGCGGCAGGCGGACCTCCAGCGCCTTGGGCTTGCTGGGGACGAGCTTCGACGCCCGCAGCACCACGATGGCCCGGTCGGTCACCACGAAGATGAAGTACTTCCCGGCGAGGACCACGATCAGGTAGCTCAGCGCGGCGAACCACGGGCTCGGGCCGGTCTGGCCCATGAAGACGTGGCGCACCTGCTCGCCGGGCTCGAGATAGGGCTGGGCTCGTTCGGCGAGCTTGTCGCGCAGGGCCATGGGGGACCTCCAGAGGTCGTCGGGCCGCGAGGATCCGCGGCGGTGAGCCGGTCAGCTTCCCCACTGGGGCCTCGGCGCACACCTCGCCACGTGGCCACATCCCCACCCAGAGCGCGGGGTTGCCGAGCGCCCGCGGCTCTGGCAGACTCGTCGGCGATGCTGACGTCGACCCGCCTCGTAGTACTCACGTAGCGCACGCCGTCCTCACCTCGCGTGCGCCCCCTCGACCTCCCATCCGGGAGGTCGTCGCAGTTTTCGGGCCACGCCACCCAGCGGCCAGACTGCACGGCGGGGCCATCGCGATCGCACACCGCACGCCCGCACCCACGCAGTACCGATCCCCTGGGGAACACCATGCAGCTCAACGGAGGACAGGCCCTCATCAAGGCCCTCGAGATGGAGGGCGTCGAGGTCATCTTCGGCCTGCCCGGCGGAGCGATCCTGCCGGTCTATGACCCCATCATCGACTCACCGATCCGTCACATCCTCGTTCGTCACGAACAGGGTGCCGGCCACATGGCCGAGGGCTATGCCCACGCCACCGGCAAGCCCGGCGTGGCCATGGTGACCAGCGGTCCCGGCGCCACCAACATCGTGACGCCGCTGGCCGACGCCTACATGGACTCCGTGCCGATGATCTGCATCACCGGCCAGGTCGGCACGGCCAGCATCGGCACCGACGCCTTCCAGGAGGCCGACATCACGGGGATCACCCAGTCGGTCACCAAGCACAACTACCTCGTCACCGAGGCGCAGGACATCCCGCGGGTCATCCGCGAGGCGTTCCACATCGCCACCACCGGTCGGCCCGGGCCGGTGCTGGTCGACATCCCCAAGGACATCGTCGACCCCACCAACCCCCGCTCGGCCATGGAGTGGTACTGGCCCGACGACGCCGAGGTCATCGCCGGGCTGCCCGGCTACAAGCCCACCACCACCGGCCACCCCCGCAAGATCAAGGAGGCGGCCGAGCTGATCCTGGCCGCCGAGCGCCCGATCATCTACGCCGGCGGCGGCATCTTGAAGGCCCGGGCCGCCGAATCGCTCCGTGAGCTGGCCGAGCTGGTGGAGATCCCGGTGGTCACCACGCTCATGGCCCGGGGCGCCTTCCCCGACGACCACCCGCTCTGCCTGGGCATGCCGGGCATGCACGGCAACTACACGGCCATCATGTCGATGCAGGAGTCGGACCTGCTCATCGCCCTGGGCTCGCGCTTCGACGACCGCGTCACCGGCAAGGTCCCCGCGTTCGCCCCCCACGCCAAGATCATCCACGTCGACATCGACCCCGCCGAGCTGGGGAAGGTCCGCCGCCCCGACGTGCCGATCGTGGGCGACTGCGACAAGGTCATCGTCGAGCTCGTGAAGGCCATCAGGGCCTCGCAGGAGAAGGGCACCACCCAGCCCGACCTCACGCCGTGGCGCTCCACGCTGTCGGGCTGGCAGGAGCGCTACCCGCTGGCCTACGAGCCGCCGGCCGACGGCGACCTGCTGAAGCCGCAGATGGTCCTGGAGGCGCTGCGCGACTCCGCCCCGGAGGACTGCATCGTGGCCAGCGGCGTCGGCCAGCACCAGATGTGGACCAGCCAGTACTGGACCTTCCGCCACCCCTACACCTGGATCAACTCGGGCGGCCTCGGCACCATGGGCTTCTCGGTGCCCGCCGCCATCGGCGCCAAGGTGGGCCGCCCCGACCGCATGGTCTGGGCCATCGACGGCGACGGCTGCTTCCAGATGACGGCCCAGGAGCTGGTGACCGCGGCGGCCGAGCGCATCCCGGTGAAGATCGCCATCTTGAACAACGCCTACCTGGGCATGGTCCGCCAGTGGCAGGAGATGTTCTACGAGGAGCGCTACTCCGAGGTGTACCTCTCGCCCGACCTGCCCGACTACGTGAAGTGGGCCGAGGCCATGGGCTGCGTGGCGTTCCGGGTGGAGCACCCCGACGACATCCAGCCCACCATCGACAAGGCCAACGCCATCGACGACCGGCCCGTGGTGATCGAGTTCCGCACCGACGCCTCCGAGAAGGTCTTCCCGATGGTCGCCGCCGGGCAGTCGAACACCGACGTCCAGGTCCCCGACTTCCAGCGCGACCCGAAGCAGGCCCAGCAGCGGGAGACGCCCCAGTGAGCGGCCGGCAGAACGACCTCAAGCACCACACCCTCTCGGTCCTGGTGGAGAACAAGGCCGGCGTGCTGGCCCGCGTGGTCAACCTGTTCTCCCGCCGGGCCTACAACATCTACTCCCTGGCCGTGGCCCCCACCGACGACGAGCGCTTCAGCCGCCTCACCGTGGTGGTCGACGTGGAGTCGGCCCCGCTGGAGCAGATCGTCAAGCAGCTCCACAAGCTGATCAACGTGGTGAAGATCGTGGAGCACGACCCCCGCCACTCCGTGGAGCGCGAGCTGCTGATCGCCACCGTCAAGGTGGCGGTGGCCGACCGCCACCAGGTGGCCGAGCTCACCCGCATCTTCGAGGGTCGCATCCTGGCCGTCAGCCACGACGCCCTCACCGTCTCCCTCGAGGGCCACCCCGGCAAGATCGACGACTTCGAGGAGCTGCTCCGGCCGTTCGGCATCGCCGAGCTCCAGCGCACCGGCCGGGTCGCCCTCAACAAGCTCGAGCGCGACGCCACCCGCCTGCAGGCCGTGAGCGGCGGCCGGGGCAAGGCGTCCTGACCGGGCCCCACGTTCTGGCCCCGCCCGGGGCCGACCCCCTAGAAACGAACCCGACCCGCCGGCCGGCACCCGTCGCCCGACACGAGCACGAGAGAAGAACATGGCCAACGTCTATTACGAGAAGGACGCGAACCGCGCCGCCATCGCCGACCGCAAGGTCGCGGTGCTGGGCTACGGCTCGCAGGGCCACGCCCACGCCCTGAACCTGAAGGAGTCGGGCATCGACGTGGTGGTCGGGCTGCGCGAGGGCTCGTCGTCGAAGGCCAAGGCCGAAGAGGCCGGGCTCACCGTCCTCACCAACGCCGAGGCCGCCAAGGCCGCCGACGTCATCATGATGCTGCTGCCCGACACCGAGATCGCCGCGGTCTACGAGGCCGACGTGGCCCCGAACCTGAACGAGGGCGACGCCCTCTTCTTCGCCCACGGCTTCAACGTGCGCTTCGGCTACGTGAAGGCCCCGGCGGGCATCGACGTCGCCCTGGCCGCCCCCAAGGGCCCCGGCCACCTGGTGCGCCGCACCTACACCGAGGGCGGCGGCGTGCCGTGCCTCATCGCCGTGGAGCAGGACGCCACGGGTGGCGCCCGAGACCTGGCCCTGGCCTACGCCGACGCCATCGGCGGCACCCGCGCCGGCGTCATCGAGACCACCTTCACCGAGGAGACCGAGACCGACCTCTTCGGCGAGCAGGCCGTGCTCTGCGGTGGCCTCACCGCCCTCGTGCAGGCCGGCTTCGAGACCCTCACCGAGGCCGGCTACCAGCCCGAGATGGCGTACTTCGAGTGCCTCCACGAGCTCAAGCTCATCGTCGACCTCATGTACGAGGAGGGGATCGCCGGCATGCGGTACTCCATCTCCACCACCGCCGAGTACGGCGACCTCGTCACCGGGCCGCGCATCATCACCCCCGCGGTGAAGGCCGAGATGAAGAACGTCCTCGACGACATCACCTCGGGCCGCTTCGCCGAGCAGTTCGTCAACGAGGTGAAGGCCGGCGGCACCGAGTTCGACGCCCTCCGCAAGCGCGGCGCCGAGCACCAGATCGAGACCGTCGGCAAGGAGCTCCGCGGCATGATGCCGTGGATCTCCGCCGGCAAGAAGTCCGTCACCGAGATCTCCGGCGGCGACTGACCCCGACGTGGGTCGGGATCTGGTCGCCGGCGCGGCCAGATCCCGTCCCGGTCCGTCCGGTGGCGACGGGCGGCGGACGGCGGGCCCGCCCGATACCTGACCCAGGAGGTCGGGTTTCGTCGGATAGGGTCGTTCCATGAGCAACGACGCCTGGGGTTTCGAGACCCGACAGATCCACGCCGGCCAGGAAGCCGACCCCACCACGGGGTCGCGCGCGGTGCCGATCTACCAGACCACCGCCTACCAGTTCCGTGACGCGAAGCACGCCTCCGACCTGTTCGCGCTGGCCGAGATCGGCAACATCTACACCCGGATCATGAACCCCACGCAGGGCGTGGTGGAGGCCCGGGTGGCCGCGCTCGAGGGGGCCACGCAGACCGCGGTGGGCCTCCCCGGCGCCCTCGCCGTGGCCTCGGGCATGGCGGCCGAGACGCTGGCCATCTTGAACCTGGCCGAGGCGGGCAGCCACGTGGTGGCCTCGGCCTCGCTCTACGGCGGCACCTACAACCTCTTCCACTACACGTTCCCGAAGATCGGCATCGAGGTGTCGTTCGTCGACGACCCCGACGACCTCGACGCCTGGCGGGCCGCCGTGAAGCCCAACACCAAGGCCTTCTACGGCGAGAGCATCGGCAACCCGAAGAACGACTTCCTCGACATCGCCGGCGTGTCGGCCATCGCCCACGAGGTCGGGGTGCCGCTCATCGTCGACAACACGGTGGCCAGCCCCTGGCTCATCCGCCCGTTCGAGCACGGCGCCGACATCGTGGT
>JBBRFU010000033.1:0-29212 GCA_038241315.1 Acidimicrobiales bacterium
GGCCTCACCGTCCTCGACGCCATCGGCCCCTACCAGGTCCTCAGCCAGGTCCCCGGCGACGAGGTGGTGGTGTGCGCCGAGCGCACCGGCCGCCTCACCGACGACAACGGCCTGCTGTCGTTCGACATCGACCACACCTTCGCCGACGTCCCCCGCCCCGACCTGCTCCTCGTGCCCGGCGGGTTCATCACCCGGACGCTGGCCCGTGAGCGCGACCCGATCGTCCACTGGATCGCCGACGCCCACCCCCACACCACCTACACCACGTCGGTCTGCACCGGGGCCCTCCTCCTCGGGGCGGCCGGCCTGCTCGACGGGCTCGACGCCACCACCCACTGGTCGGCCTACGAGGAGCTCGCCACCTACGGCGCTCGCCCCACCGAGCAGCGGGTGGTGCAGCAGGGGAAGATCTGGACCGCCGCAGGGGTCTCGGCGGGCATCGACCTGGCCCTGACCCTGCTGGCAGAGATCCACGGACCCGAGATCAGCCAGGCCGTGCAGCTGGGCATCGAGTACGACCCGCAGCCGCCGTTCGACGCCGGCTCGCCCTCCAAGGCCCCCGCCGACGTGCTCGCCCTCGTGCAGGCGGTGTCGGCCGAGAAGACCGCGGCCCTCGAGGCCGCTCGCCCCTGATCGGTCCTGCACCGGGGCGACCGCGGGCCGGCGCCGTGCTCACCGCGCGGTGGTGCGCACCGCCAGGCCCGGCGCCGGCGCCAGATCGACCAGGCGCCAACCGGGGTCGGTGGCCGCCAGGGCGGCCCGCAGCCGGTCCGCAGCGGCGGCGTCGTCGGCCACCACGGTCAGGGACCCGCCACCCCCGCCGGCGCCGTTGACCTTCCACCCGCGGGCGCCCTGGCCGACCGCCACGTCGATCGCCGCCCGGTGGGCCGGACCGACCAGGGCGGGGTGGAGCCGGCCCTGGCCGGCCGTGGCCGCCACGAGGACCTCGGCCCACCCTGCGATCGATCCGGCGGCCAGGGCATCGGCCGCCTCGCGGGCCAGCGCGGCCAGGTCCCGGAGCGCGGCCCGGGCCCGGTCGTGGCCGGCGCCCCCGCAGCCCACCATGGCCTCGATGACCTCGGCGTGCACCGCCGAGGAGTCGTGGGCGCCGAACACCACGGTCACCAGCCGCTCCCCCAGCTCGGCGCGCACCTCGGTCGCCACCGGCACGGCCCGGTGGCGGACCTCGGGGTAGGGCCCGATGGCCAGCAGGCCGCAGCCGCCGAGGGCCGCCGCCCACTGGTCCTGCACGCCCGACTCCCGACCCGCCCGCGCCGACTCCACCTGGTGGGCGGCCACCGCCAGCTCGGCCGGCGTACGGGACCGGCCGAACAGGGCGTCGAGCGCGGCGAGCAGCGCCACCACGACCGCGCCCGAGGTGCCCAGCGAGGCCCCGGCCGGCACCGCGGACGTGATCGTCACCGTGACCGTCCGCCCCGCCGGCAGGTCGACCGCCTCGAGCACCGATGTCACCGCGTGCTCGAGCAGCGGGTGGCGACCGGGCGCCGGCGCGGCCCAGCCCCGATCGGCGGAGGGGCCGATGGCATAGTCCTCGCCCAGGTCGGGCGCGATCAGCCGCACCGGCCGCTCGGGCCCGGCGACCGGGGCCGGGACCGGGCCGGGCTCGAGGAGACCGGGCTCGACGAGGACCGCCTCGACGCGCACGCCCGGACCGACGGCGAGGTGACAGACCTGCCCGGGCGAACCGAACCAGGTGTCGGTCCAGCCGCCCACGTCGGCCACCCGGACCGGGGCGGTGGCCACCGCGCGGGCGGGTCTCCGGTCCGACGTCACGGGGCTGCCCCGACCCCGCCCCGGCGTCGTCGTGCCCACCGCTCCTGCCACCGCCGCCGGAGGCGGCGGATGGCCCGCACGAAGACCCAGGAGACCGCCACCGACGCCACCGCCAACACCACGGCCACGATGCCGGCGGCGAGCGGGTACGCCAGGGCCAGGGCCATCAGCCCGGCCACCACCCCGTCCTCGCCGAGCGAGAGCGCCACGTTGCTGAACGGCTCCGGCGAGGTGTTGACCGTCGCCCGGGTGGTGGCCTTGGCGCCGTGGGCGGTGAGCGCGAACCCGCCGCCCAGCACGCCGGCGAGCGCTTCGGAGGACCCGGCGTCGGCGGCCAGGGCCACGCCGAGCAGGGCGCCGCCGACGGGGCGGATCACGGTGTGCACCGCGTCCCACGCGCTGTCGAGCCACGGCACCTTGTCGACCACGAACTCCACTGCGTAGAGCACGCCGAGGAGTGCGAGCACCCAGGTGTGCTGGAGCTCGCCGGGCGTCTCGGCCCACCCGAGTCGGCCGGCCAGTCCCAGGATCAACGCCGTGCCGTAGAGGTTCAGCCCACTCGCCCACCCGGAGGCGGCGATCATCCCGAACGGCATCGGCGGAGGCTACGCGGTCGTCACGCCCGGGAGGTCAGTCCCACCAGAGGTCGTGGGCCAGGACGCCGCGGGCGATGAGCCCCAGCTGCACCTGGCTGGTGCCCTCCACGATGGTGAGCTGCTTGGCGTCGCGGTAGTACAGCTCGGTCATGTGGTCCTTCATGTAGCCGGCGGCGCCGAGCATCTGGAGGGCGATGCCCGAGGCCTTCACCGCCACCTCGGTGGCGTAGTACTTCGACATCGACAGGAAGGGCACGTGCTCCTTCTGGAACTGGCCCCGATCGGCCATCCACGCAGCCCGGTAGGTGAGCAGCCGGGCGGCCTCGATCTCGGTGGCCACCTCGGCGATCTGCCACTGGATGCCCTGCATGTCGGCGATGGTCTTGCGGAACGCGGCCCGCTCCTGCACGTAGTCGGTGGCGTACATGAGGGCGCCCTCGGCCAGGCCGATCCCGCGGGCGGCCACGATCGGGCGCATCGAGTTCAGGCCCTGCATGGCGAGGGGGAAGCCGCCCACGTCGCCGATGACGTTCTCGGCGGGCACCCGCACGTTGGTCAGCAGGAGCTCGCCGGTGTCGACCCCGCGGACGCCCATCTTGCGATCGGTGCTCGGCACCTCCACGCCCTCCCAGCCCCGCTCCACGATGAAGGCGGTGATGGAGTCGTGGTTGCGCTCGGTGACGTCGTCGGAGGTCTTGGCGAAGACGGTGTACCAGTCGGCCTGGACCACGCCCGAGATCCAGCACTTGGTGCCGTTCAGCACCCACTCGTCGCCGTCTCGCACGGCCTTGGTGCGCATGCCCATGACGTCGGAGCCGGCCTGCGGCTCCGACAGGCAGAAGGCGCCTCGCTGCGAGCCGTCGGCGATGGGGGCGACGTAGCGCTCGTTCTGGGCGCGCGACCCGGCGATCAGGACCGGCCCGGTGGGGAGCCGGGTGAGCAGGAGCATCAGCGCGGCGGTGTTGGAGTACTTCGCCACCTCCTCGATGGCCAGCGTGAGGCCCAGGATGCCGGCGCCGGAGCCGCCGAGGTCGGTGGGGATGCAGAGGCCCAACAGGCCGGCGTCCCGGAAGACCTCGAAGAGGTCCTGGGGGTACTCGCCCGACTCGTCGATCTCCCGGGCCCGGGGCTTGACCTTGTCCTGGGCGATCCGGCGGACGGTCTCCTGCAGGGCCTGCAGCTCATCGGACAGCTCGAAATCCATGCCCGGACCGTACCGGGCACCGCCGCCGATCGGCCCATTGCCGCGCCACGCCGAGCGGGCGCTCGGCGGGTGGACGGGAGGTGGGCCCTGCGGTCAGGCCCCGGGTCGGGGCCGAGCGCGCACGCGGCGGCTCAGGCCGTGCGGCGACGCTGGCGGATGATGCGCCGACGCTCTCGCTCGGTGCATCCACCCCACACGCCTTCCTTCTCCCGACGGGTGAGGGCGTACTCCAGGCACGCGCTCTGGACCGGGCAGACGGCGCACACGCGCTTGGCGGTGTCGGCCTCTTCGTCGGTCTCCGGGTAGAAGTTCTGCGGATCCAGGCCGTGGCAGGCGGCCTTGCTGCGCCAAGACATGTTCATGGGTGGAGGGTCGCTCCCTCGACGGAGGGTCGGATGGCGACGGGTACCTCGGCTGGTCCCGCCTGGGGACGTGCGCTGGCCGGTTCGGGAGGTTCAGGTCCCGTCCGGGGGCGAACGAAGGGCCGAGTATGGTCGCCCGCCCCCCGGGGTGTCCACATGATCTTCTTTTCTCGAACCGCCGCGTTCCGTGGCGGCGCCGCTACCGAGTCGACCGGCGGTCGGAGGTCCCGGCTGGTCAGGCCCCCTGCGGTCGCGTGACCCGGGAGCGCGATCGGGCCTCCGTCTCGGCGCCCCGGGTCACCCGGCGGGGCGACACCGGGTCGACACCAGGTCGAGCCCGAGGGCGGTGGGCCGGGCCTGGTCAGGCCGTAGGATCGGCGCCATGTCCGACTTCGCCAGCCCCGGATCCTCCCGATGATCGGCCCCGGGTGGTTCGACCGCCAGGACGCCCTGCGGCGCCTGGCCGACGACCCCTTCGACGTCGTGGTCGTGGGCGGGGGCATCACCGGCGCCGGGGTCGCCCTCGACGCCGCCTCCCGTGGGCTGCGGACCGCGCTGGTCGAGCGCGCCGACTTCGCGTCGGGCACCTCGTCGAAGTCGTCGAAGCTGGCCCACGGCGGGCTGCGCTACCTCCAGCAGGGAGAGGTCCGCCTGGTGTACCAGGCCCTCCACGAGCGCCAGCGGCTCCGCCACAACGCGCCGCACCTGGTGAAGCTGCTCCCGTTCCTCCTCCCCGTGCTCACCGGCCGCGGCAGCGTGATCCCGAAGAAGCTCTCCCGCGCCCTGGGCCTGAGCATGTGGCTCTACGACCTCACCGGCGGCGCCCGGATCGGCAAGCTCCACGAGCGGATCTCCGCCGAGGAGACCCTGGCCCACATGCCCACCCTGCCCGCCGAGAAGCTGGCCGCGTCGTACCTCTACTACGACGCCACCGTCGACGACGCCCGCCTCACCCTCGCCGTGGCCCGCACCGCCTCGGTCGACTTCGGCGCGGTCGCCGTGAACGGCGTCTCCCTGGTGGGCATCGACAAGGACGCCGAGGGCCGGGTCACCGGGGCGCGCGTTTCCGCCGACGGCCGGGAGATCACCGTTCGCTGCCGGGCGGTGGTGAACGCCGCGGGCGTCTGGTCCGACGAGGTCCGCACCATCGACGAGGGGGTCGACCCCGACTCCATCCGGCCCGCCAAGGGCGTGCACATCACCGTGCCGTGGGAGAAGGTCCGCAACGACGTGGCCGTGGTCGTGCCGGTCCGGGAGGACAAGCGATCGGTCTTCGTCGTGCCCTGGGGCGACCTCACCTACATCGGCACCACCGACACCGACTACGACGGTCCCCTCGACGACCCGGTGGTCACCAAGGACGACGTCGACTACCTGCTCCGGGCCCTGTCGTTCGCCGACCTCACCGCCGACGACGTGGTGGGCACCTGGGCCGGCCTCCGTCCGCTGGTGAAGAGCGGGGGCACCGGGAAGACGGCAGACCTGTCGCGGCGCCACAAGGTCAACGCCTCGGTGAGCGGCGTCGTCACCATCACCGGCGGGAAGCTCACCACCTACCGGGAGATGGCCGCCGACACGGTCGACGCCGTGGTGGCGCACCTGGGTGACGCCGTCGACGGGATCTCCCGCCGGTCACGCACCAAGAAGCTCCGCCTCCGGGGCGCCGAGGGCTACGAGGCCCTCGCCGGCGACGCCGACCCGGTGGTGGCCCACCTCGCCGATCGCTACGGCGGGGAGGCCAAGACGGTCCTGGCCCTGGCCGAGACCGACCCCTCGCTGCGCGAGCCGCTGGTGGCCGGGCTCCCCTACGTGCGCGCCGAGGCCGTCTACGCGGCCCGCTACGAGATGGCCCGCACCGTCGACGACGTGCTGTCCCGCCGCACCCGGGCCCGCCTCCTGGCCCGCGACGCGTCCGCCGCCGCCGCCGACGACGTGGCCTCGCTGATCGCGCCCGTGCTCGGCCTCTCCGACGCCGAGGCCGCGGCGCAGGCCGCGGCCTACCGGGCCTCCGTCGACGCCGAGCGCGCCGACGCCGGCCTCCCCCTGACCGCCGCCACCGAGGCCGCCCTCCACGGCTGAGCGGCGGCCCGCCTCACCCGACGGGGTGGGGACAGCCCCACCCCGGTCCGGGTGGTGGTCGGATCGAACCCGGGCGCCGGGTTCTCCACGATGGACGGGTGCCGCCTCGAGCGGCGTTCCCCCAGCCACCGTCGAGGACCCGACATGCCCGCCATCACCCGCAGCCGCCCGACTCCCCCAGCCCCGCACTCGTCGGCCCCGCCCCGCCCGACGATCGCCCCGCCCGGCATCGCCGCCCGGGCCGTCGACGCCGTCAAGACCTACGGGTCCGGCGCCACCGCCGTGCACGCCCTCGACGGCGTGAGCCTCGACGTCGTGGCCGGGCGCTTCCTCGCCGTCATGGGCCCGTCGGGCTCGGGCAAGTCGACCCTCATGCACTGCCTCGCCGGGCTCGACACGCTCAGCTCCGGGCACGTGCTCATCGGCGACGCCGACCTGGGTGCCCTCAAGGAGAAGGAGCTGACCCGGCTGCGGCGCGACCGGGTCGGCTTCGTGTTCCAGGCCTTCAACCTGATCCCCACGCTGACCGCTCGCGAGAACATCGAGCTCCCGAGCCGCCTGGCCGGGCGCCGACCCGAGCCCGGCTGGTTCGAGACGGTGATCGACACCGTCGGGCTGGGCGACCGCCTCGAGCACCGCCCCTCGGAGCTCTCCGGTGGCCAGCAGCAGCGCGTGGCCGTCGCCCGGGCCCTCGCCACCCGCCCGGAGCTGATCTTCGCCGACGAGCCCACCGGCAACCTCGACTCCCGCACCGGGAGCGAGATCCTCACCTTCCTCCGCACCGCGGTGGACGAGATGGGTCAGACCATCGTCATGGTCACCCACGACCCCGTCGCCGCCACCCACGCCCACGACGCGGTGATCCTGGCCGACGGCCGCATCGTCGACCACGTGCCCGGGCCCACCGTCGACTCCGTGCTCGACCGCCTCAAGCGACTGGGGGACTGACCGTGCTCCGCGTGACCCTCTCCAACCTCCGCGCCCACAAGCGGCGCCTGATCGCCACCTTCGCCGCCGTGGCCCTGGGGGTGGCGTTCCTCTCCGGCGTCCTGGTCCAGACCGCCACCCTCCAGCAGGGGTTCGACGACATGTTCGACACCGAGTCGGCCTCGGTCGACGCCGTGGTCCGCAGCGACCGCACCCTCACCGACGACATGGACGAGACGATCCGGCCGCGCATCGACGCCGGACTGGTGGACGAGGTCGCCGCCCTCCCGGGGGTCCGCGCCGCGCACGGCGACGTCCGGGGCACCGCGATCATCCTCGACGAGGACGGCGACCAGCTCGGCACGTTCGGTCCCCCGCAGCTCGGGCTGACCTGGATCGACGACCCCGCCCTGAGCCCGTACCGCCTCGACGCGGGTCGGGCCCCGGTGGGCGCCGACGAGGTGGTCATCGACGCCGCCTCCGCCGAGCGCGGCGACCTCGCGCCGGGCGACCGGACCACGGTGCTGACCCCGGACCCGGTCCCGGTCACGGTGGTCGGCACCGCCCGGTTCGGCTCGCAGGACTCCCAGGGCGGCGTGACCGCCGCGCTGTTCAGCCCCGCCGGTGCCCGGGCCCACCTGGCCGACGGCGCCGCCGCGGTGGACCACATCGTGATCGACGCCGCCGAGGGCACCAGCCAGTCGGCCCTGGTGCGCGACGTGCGCGCCGTGGTGGGCGACGACACCGAGACCCTCTCGGGCGAGGCCTTCCGCCTCGAGAACCGCGATGCCGTCGACGACGTGATGGGCTTCCTGCGGCCCACCCTGCTGGCGTTCGCGCTCATCGCCCTGCTGGTGGCGTCGTTCAGCATCTACAACACCTTTGCCATCATCGTGGCCCAGCGGACCCGTGAGGCCGCCCTGCTCCGGGCCATCGGCGCCGGGCGGGCCCAGACCCTGCGAGCGGTGCTGGCGGAGGCCCTCCTGGTTGGGCTGGTCGCGTCCACCGTCGGCGTCGGCCTGGGCATCGGCATCGCCGCCCTCCTGGGCACCCTCCTCGGCCAGGGCGGCCTGGCCCTGGGCAACGCCCTCGTCCTCGCCCCGGCCACCCTGGTCGGCTGCGTGGCGATGGGCACCGTGGTCACCGCCCTGTGCGCCCTCGGCCCGGCCGTGCGGGCCTCGCGGATCACGCCCATGGAGGCGCTCCGGGAGACCGCCGTCGACCGCACCGGCGCCTCGATCGGTCGGCTCTCGCTCGGTGGCCTCCTGGCCGCCGGGGCCGTGGCGCTCGTGGCCACCGGCTCCAGCGGCGACGAGATGGGCCTGGCCGCCGCCGGGGTCGGGCTCGGCGTGGTCGCCCTGGCCGTGCTCGGACCGGCCTTCGCCGGCACGGTCGGACGGGTCCTCGGGGCGCCGTTGCGCCTGCGGGGCGTCACCGGCGACCTGGCCCGCCAGAACGCCATCCGCAACCCCCTGCGCACCGCCTCCAGCTCCACCGCCCTGATGATCGGCGTGGCGGTCGTCGCCCTCTTCACCGTCCTCGGCGCCTCGCTGCGATCGAGCCTCGACCGGATCGTGGCGACGAGCTTCGGCGGCGACCTCGTCGCCAGCGCCGGCATGGGCGACATCGGGTTCGACCCCGGCGTGGCCCAGGAGATCGCCGCGCTCCCCGAGGTCGACGCCGCCGCCGGCTTCGCCAGCGCCCCGGTGCGCCTCGACGGCGAGGACGAGCTCCTCGGCGTCAGCGACCCCGCCCAGGTCGAGCGGGTGCTCGACCTCGGGGTGGTGGAGGGCGCCATCGCCGACATGACCGGTCCCTCGATCGCGGTGTCCCGGGACGAGGCCGAGGACCGGGGCTGGCGCCTCGGCTCCACGGTGCCCTACGAGCTCCTCGACGGCACCACCGGCGACCTCACGGTCCGGACGATCTTCACCGAGACCGACTTCGCGCCGCCCCTCCTGGCCGAGACCGCCTTCGTCCAGGGCCACGGCGCCCCGGTGGAGGACTTCATGGTGGCCATCGACCTCGCCCCGGGCGTCGGCATCGAGGAGGGCCGCCGGGCCGTGGAGGCCGCGGTGGCCGACATCCCCACGATCGACGTCCAGGACAAGGACGAGTTCGCCGACGCCATCGGCGCCCAGATCAACCAGATCCTCGTCCTCGTCTACGGCATGCTCGCCCTGTCGATCGTGATCGCCCTGATCGGCATCGCCAACACGCTCTCGCTGTCCACCTTCGAGCGGACCCGGGAGCTCGGGTTGCTCCGGGCCATCGGCCAGGGCCGCAGCCAGACGCGGGCGATGGTCCGCTGGGAGTCGGTGGTGATCGCCGTGTTCGGCACCACCCTGGGCCTGGCCACCGGCATCGCCGGCGCCTGGGCGCTGGCCACGTCGACGGGCAGCAGCGAGCTGGCGGTGTTCACCGTCCCGGCGGGCCAGATGGCGCTCGTCCTCGGCCTCGGTGCCCTGGCCGGCGTCCTCGCCGCCCTCCGCCCGGCGGCCCGCGCCGCCAAGCTCGACCCCCTCACCGCCATCGGCACCGCCTGACCCTGTCGCCTGACGGTGGTGCGACGGTTCTTCACGGCAGACGGGTCAGCCCACGTCCCCCACAGCCGGAAGAACCGCCGCACCACCGTTCTCCACGGCGATCGGACCATCCCACGTCCCCCACAGCCGGAAGAACGGTCGTCGCTCGACGGCGGGCAACCCCTCCGGCGGGCTGGCGGCCAACCACCTCTCGCCACGGTCCGACGTGGTCCGCCTACCATGCGGCCCCGATGACCTCCGTCACGCCCCCGCCCGCGTCGCCCACCCCGCCGATCGCCATCGCGGGCGACGCGTCGGAGGCCACCGGCCACCTCACCGCCCCGATCGTCCTGCTCGACGACGACTTCCTGGCCGACCTGGCCGACAGCTGCGCCGACGTGCGGCTCGACCCGGGTGAGCGGGCCGAGGCCAGCCGCGACTGGTGGCCGCTGGCCATGGTGTGGGCCACCGAGGGCCAGGTGGGCCAGGTGGCCGGCGCCCTCGCCCGGCCCACCAGCGTCGACGAGGTGGCCAACGTGCTGCGCCTCTGCAACGAGCGGCGGGTCCCGGTCACGCCGGCGGCCGGGCGCTCGAGCGTGGTGGGCGGGACGGTTCCCGTCCACGGTGGGGTCGTGCTCGACGTCGGTGGCCTGGTGGGCATCGGCGAGGTCGACACCACCTCGGGCATCGTCGAGGTGTGGGCCGGCACGTTCGGCGACCGCTTCGAGGACGAGCTCCAGGCCCGGCACGGCCTCACCGTGGGCCACTGGCCCCAGTCGATGGCGCTCTCCACGGTGGGCGGCTGGCTGGCCTGTCGCGGCGCCGGCCAGCTCTCGAACCGCTACGGGAAGATCGAAGACATCGTGGTCGGCCTGGAGGTGGTCCTCGCCGACGGCTCGGTGGTGCGCACCGGCGGCCAGCCCCGCCAGGCGGTCGGCCCCGACCTCACCCAGCTCTTCGTCGGCTCCGAGGGCACCCTCGGCGTGATCACCCGGGCCTGGCTCCAGGCCTGGCCGGTCCCCACCCACACCGCCCGGTCCGCCTGGGCCTTCGCCAGCTTCGCCGAGGCGCTCGACGCCATGCGCCGGATCATCCAGCGCGGCGCCCAGACCGCGGTGCTGCGCCTCTACGACGGCATCGAGTCGCAGCGGAACTTCGGCGTCGACCCGTCGGTCAACGTGCTGCTCGCCTTCGACGAGGGCGATCCCGTGGTGGTCGACGCCGGCATGGTGGTGGTCGACCAGGCGTGCGCCGGCGCCGACCGGCTCGACGACGCCCTGGTGGAGCAGTGGTTCGGCCACCGCAACAACGTCGACGCCCTCGAGGCCCTCGTGTCCAAGGGCTACGTGGTCGACACCATGGAGGTGGCCGCCCCCTGGAGCGCCCTCGATGCCATCTACGCCGCCGCCACCAGCGCGATCGCCGCCGTGCCGGGGACCCTCTCGGTCTCGGCGCACCAGTCGCACTCGTACCTCACCGGCGCCTGCCTCTACTTCACCTTCGCGGCCACCGTCGACGCCGCCGAGCGAGACGCCTACTACGTGGCCGCCTGGGACGCCGGCACCCGGGCCGTGCTGGCCAACGGCGGCGCCCTCAGCCACCACCACGGCGTCGGCCTCAACCGGGCCCGCTTCGTGGCCGAGGCGCTCGGCAGCGGGTTCGACGTGCTCACCGCGGTGAAGGCCGCGCTCGACCCGAACGGCGTGTGCAACCCCGGCAAGCTCGGCCTCCCCGACCCCTTCGGCGCCGTCCGCTGGCCCGCGTCGTGAGCCTCGACCGCCTCGTGGTGGCGCGGGGCGCCGCCGCCGGGCTGCTGCTCGCCGTGCCCGCCACCATCGCCAACGGCATCCTGGCCGACCAGGAGGACCGCTCGGCCGGGTGGTCGCTGGTCACCCTGGTGGTCCTGGTGGCCGGGTTCGCGGTGGCCGGCGTGTCGGCCGGCCACGAGCGCCCCGACGACGGCCGGCGCCACGGGGTGGCCGCCGCCCTCGTGGCCTTCGTGCCCGTGCAGGCGCTGGCCATCGTGAACCGCCTCGACCGGGATGCCGGCTTCTCGGCGTTCTCGTTCCTGCTCACCGCGCTGCTCGCCGCCGGCGCCGGCGCCGTGGGCGGGGCCCTCGGCGCCCGCCGCGCCGCCCGCCGGTCCGGCGCCACCCCGACCCGGAGGTCTGCCCCGTGAAGCTGCTCGTGATCGATGTCGGCACCAGTGGGGTCCGTGCGGCCACCGTCGAGCCCGGGCTCGGGGTCACCCGCAGCCACCGACGCGACGTGCTGCCCTCGTCGCCGGCCCCGGGGCTGGTGGAGTTCGACGCCACCGAGCTGGCCACCGCCGTGCTGGCCGTGGCCCGGGACGCGGTGGCCGACGCCGGGGGCGTCGACGGCGTCGGCATCGCCAACCAACGGGCCTCCACCATCGTGTGGGACCGCGCCACCGGGGACCCGGTGGGCCCGGCCCTCGGCTGGCAGGACCTCCGGACCATCACCGAGTGCCTCGTGCTCGCCGGGCAGGGCTTCCGGATGGCGCCCAACGCGGTCGCCACCAAGGCCGCCCACCTGCTCGACCTGGCCGACCCCGACCGCAGCCGAGACCTGTGCGTCGGCACCGTCGACACCTGGGTGGCCTGGACCCTCTCGGGCGGCGACCTCCACGTCACCGACGCCACCAACGCCGCCCTCTACGGCCTCCGCGTCGAGGACCAGACCGACTGGCACGACCCCATCCTCGATGCCCTCCGGATCCCCCGCTCGGTGCTGCCCACCGTGGTGGACTCCGTGGGCGCCATCGGCGCGGCGAGCGCCCTCGACGGGGCCCCGCCCATCGCCGGCATCCTCGGCGACCAGCAGGCCTCGCTGCTCGGCCAGGGCTGCGTCCGGCCCGGCGAGGCCAAGATCACCTTTGGCACGGGCGGCATGCTCGACCTGGTGCTCGACGGCCGGCCGACGTTCGCCACCCAGGGCCGGGGCGGGACGTTCCCGATCGTGGCCCGGGGCGAGGGCGGGCAGCGCTGCTGGGGCCTCGAGGCGGTGATGCTGGCCGCGGGCACCAACATCGAGTGGCTGCGCGACGACCTCGGCATCATCGACGACGCCGCCCAGTCCCACGACGTGGCGGCCAGCTGCGCCGACAGCGGCGGCGTCGCCTACGTCCCCGCCCTGCTCGGCCTGGGGACCCCCAGCTGGGACTACGGCGCCCGCGGCGCCCTCCTGGGGATCACCCGGGGCAGCGGCCGCCCCCAGATCGTGCGGGCCGTGCTCGAGGGCATCGCCCAGCGGGCCGCCGACCTGGTCGAGGCGGCCGAGACCGACAGCGGGCTGACCATCGCCACCCTCCGCGTCGACGGCGGCATGTCGGCCAACCCGACCTTCGTGCAGGCCCTGGCCGATGCCACCGGCCGGCCGATCGAGGTCTCCCCGGAGCGGGAGGCCACCACCCTCGGGGCCGCCTACGCCGCTGGCCTGGCCCTCGGTGCGTGGGCCGGCGACGACGACATCGCCGCCACCTGGGCCCCCACCGAGGTGGTGGAGCCGGTCGGCTCGTTCGACCGGGACAAGTGGGCCGACACCCTCGAGCGGGCCTCCCGCTGGTTCCCCGAGCTCTCGGCCATCTCGTTCTGACCGCTCACTTGGACTCGGACCACCCGCGGTGACCACACTTCCCGCAGGTGATGCGACGATCGCCGGGCCCGCGCGCCCGCCGACCGGCGCCCGCACCCACCGTCTCGACCCAGGAGGAACCCGCGTGCCGCTCGACAAGGTGGAGGCCTCGGCCACCCCGACCACCCGCCGGACGTTCCTGGCCCGTGCCGCCACCGGCGGCGTGCTGGTCGGCGCCGGCGTGGCCACCGGCACCCTCGGCCTCTTCGGCGCCCCTGCGGGCGCCCAGGACGCCGAGCCGTCGCTCGTCGACGCCGGCGCCCTCACGCCCGAGGCGTTCGGTGCCGCCGCCACCCCGCTCGAGCTCGCGGCCGTGCAGGCCTACCAGGCCGCCCTCGACGGTGGCCGCCTCGACGACGCCTGGCAGGAGCACGCTCGCCGGTTCCAGGAGCAGCACCGCACCGCCGCCACCGCCCTCGCCGGCCTGGTGGGCGAGGACGCCGAGGAGCCGGTCGCCGACCCGCAGCTCCTGTCGTCCACCGTGGCGGAGGTCGAGGGCGCCGCCGACCAGACGGCGGTCCTCGCCGCCCTGTCGCCGCTCGAGCTCGGCATCGCCGCCACCCACCTGGCCGCCCTGTCGGGCCTCGCGGAGCCCACCCTCGCCAAGCTGGTCGCCCAGGTCCTGGCCGTGGAGAACCAGCAGGGCGCCCTGCTCGGGCGGGCCGGCGGCACCGACCTCACCGAGCTCACGCCGGCCGCGGTCAGCACCGAGGGGGCTCGTCCCCTCGACGCGGCCGCCGAGACCGCACCGACCAGCACGACCACCACCACCGAGGCGGCCAACTGATGGCGAACGACCCGAACCCCACCCTGGACACCACCTCCTCCCCCGCCGCCCCAGTCGGCGAGGTCGGCCCGACCCGTCGCTCCCTCCTGCGCGCCGGCGGCCTCGGCGCCTTCGCCACCGCCTTCCTCGTGGCCTGCGGCGGCGAGAACCCGCAGGCGGGGGTGTCCGGCCTGCCCGACACCACCACCAGCGTGGCGCCCACCGTGCCCACCACGGTTCCCAGCGAGGCGGCCCTCACCGAGGACCGCAACCAGCTCCAGACCGCCCAGTCGGTGGAGCTGCTGGTGGCCTCGGTGTACGCCCGCTTCGGCAAGGACCTGACCGACGCCGAGCTCCGCGACGCGGCCGCCCGCTTCGAGGCCGACCACACCGCGATCGCCGCCGCGCTCGGCGAGGCCGAGGAGACCGAGGAGACCGAGCTGTCGTCGGCCCCCAACGAGTACCTCGAGACGAGCCTGGTCGAGCCGGCCATCGACGGCCTTCGCGACGACGTCAGCATCGCCAACTTCCTCGCCTCGCTCGAGTCCGCGCTGGCCGCCACCTACGTGAACGCCGCCGGCATCCTCACCGACCCGGCGTGGCGCCAGCGCACCATGAGCTACGGCGCGGCCAGCGCCCGCCGCCTGGCGGTGCTCGGCGACGGCGGCCAGGGCCTGGCCCCCACCGAGCCCCTCTTCCCGGTGCGCGACCTCATCCCCGCCCAGGCCTACCTGGGCGCCGCCGGTGCCGAAGAAGAGGGAACCTGACCCGTCACGTAGGCTCACCTCGACGGTGAGTCGTCCGGGTGGCCGCGGCCATCGCCCTGCTCCGGCAGGTCGGTGATCGAGGAAAGTCGGGGCTCCACAGGGCAACGGTGCTGGCGAGAGCCAGGCGGGGGCGACCTCGCGGATCGGGCCACAGAGAAACAGACCGCCGATGGCCGGAGCGATCCGGCACAGGCAAGGGTGAAACGGTGCGGTAAGAGCGCACCAGCGGCCGGGGCGACCCGGTCGGCTCGGTAACCCCCACCGGGAGCAAGGCTGAACCGAGGGCAGGCTGCCCGCCGCTCCTCCTCCGGGAGGAACCCTCAGGTGAGCCGCACAGATGGATGGTCACCGAACCGGACCCCCGCAAGGGACCGGGGAACAGAACCCCGCTTACAGGTCGGCTCACCGTCACCACCAGCCTGACCAGCGGAGCGCTTCAGGTTCGTCGTCGACGACCGATGGACCAGGAGCGACGCGAGGGCGCGTGCGGGGAGGGACACGTGAGCGACGAAGGGCGAGCGAGCCGGGGCGGCGACGGCCAACCGCCACCGCCGATCAGCTGGCCGCCCGCGCCACCCGCGGCCCCCGCGCCCCCTGGCGGCTTCCCGCCGCCCCCACCCGGCGTTCCGCCACCGCCCGGCAGCGTCCCGCCACCACCCGGCGTCTGGGCACCGGCGCCCGGCGCCTACGCCCCCGGGGGCTTCCCGGCTCCGGCGTCACCGGGCAACGGTTGCCTCAAGGTCGGCCTCGTCATCGTGGGCGTGTTCCTGGCGTTCGGCATCCTGGCGATCGGCTGCCTGGCCGTGGCCGGCAACGAGATCGCCGACGAGATCAACCAGCAGATCGGCCCCGCCGACGACGCGGACTACGACGTGACCCGACCGACCTGCCGCATGGGGGAGGTCTCGGGCATGGACGCGACCGGCACCATCCGCAACACGTCCGACGAACGGCGGGCCTTCCAGGTGGAGATCCACTTCACCGACGCGGCGGGGCGCACGCTCTCGCAGGACGCCACCTCCACGGGACCCATCGACGTCGGCGAATCCGTCAGCTGGCGGGTCAGCAGCTTCGCCGACCTGCCGTCCGGCGGTGCCCGGTGCGCCATCTCGGAGGTCCGCTACTCGACGTTCGACGAGCCGGCGAACTGAGGACGCCGGGCGGGCCCACCGGCTGGCCGACGGCCAGCGAGGGCCCGAGCTCGGGTGCGCAGCGGCGTCTGTCGGCGGCTATCAGCGGCGGGGCGAGGCGGCGGTCCGCCGCTGGGCCGGTACCGGCTCGCCCTTGCCCTCGAGGGCGGTCAGGCAGCTCCGACAGGCGAAGAAGTCGTCGGGGTCGAAGGTGAGGGTGGTGGACCGGACGTGGTTGCGGGCCAGGCCGCAGAAGGTGCGCGACCGCAGGGCGAGCGCGTGGCGGCGGTTGTCGAAGGTGTCGTAGGCACGGTTGACCGGGATCTCCATGCCTCCGGTTCTACGCCACTGCTCAGGTGGACGCCAGAGTCGGCGACCGATGGCGTCAGGTGGCCGACAGCACCACCGCGGAACGGCGCCGAGCGACCGAGGCCGGGGCGGACGCCCGGGACGGACGCCCGGGACCGACGCCCGGGCACCAGGGCGAGCCGACGAGCCTCGCAACGCCGGCGAGCCCGAGCGGTCAGGTCGGCAGGTCGAGGCGGCCGTCGTCGAGGAACCGTCGGCGCACCGCCGGGTCGTCCAGCCCGAACAGCCGCCAGGCCCAGACGCCCACGGCCACCCCGACCACCTCGAGGAGCAACGAGATGCCCAGGTGCGAGAGCTCCGGGATCTGCCCGCTCGAGAACGACGACCCGGCCAGCGGCCACCAGAACACGTCGGTGCGGGTGAACGAACCGTCGAGCACGAGGTGGCACATGAGGCCGATGGGCACGCCGAGCAGGCGCCGGCGCAGGACCCGTCGCTGCCGGGTGGCCGCCATGACCACCACCAGCACGCCGACCGCCCCGACCACCGAGTGCAGGAGCCTAGGCCCACCGAACGCGGCCTCGGCCAACGGCAGCAGCGATCCGAGGGCGACGGTGCGGTAGTCGATGGCCGGGCTGCGGAACACGATGGCCACGAGCACGACGGACCACACCACGAACCAGATCAGCACGGGTGAGCGGGACCGCCCGTCAGGGCACGAGGAGGCGGCCGCACTCCTCGCAGTGGGTCACGGCCTCAGGGTGCTTGCGGATGCGGGCCGCCTCCACCGCCGAGAGGGTGAGGTGGCAGCCCCCGCACTGGGTGCCGATGAGCTTGGCCACGCCGATGCCGCCGCGCCCACCGCGCAGCGAGTCGTACTCGGCGAGGAGGTCGGCCGGGATCTGCGACGCGGTGGCCTCCCGTGCCGCGGTCTCGGTGTCGAGCTCCACCGCCAACTCGGCCTCGGCGGCGATGAGGCGGAGCTCGGTGTCGGCGAGGGTGGCCACCCGCTCGGTGCGCTCCGCCTCCAGGGCCGCGAGGCGGGCCTCCACCGGCTCCAGCTGCTCCATGATCTCCAGGTCCTGGTCCTCGAGCTGGGTGATCCGTCGCCCGAGGGCGTCGATCTCCTCGGTGAGGTCCTGCAGTTCGCGTGCGTTGGTGACGGTGCCGCCGTAGAGCGTGGTGTCGACGCCCTTGCGCTTCTCGTTGATGGACTCGATCTCGTCGTCGAGGCGCTTCTGCTGACGGGCGAGGTCGTCTCGGGTGGCCAACTCGACGGTGAGCTGGCCCTCCACGTGGGCCAAGGCGGCGGCTGCGGCATCGCGGTCGGCCCGCGCCGGCAGGTGCTCGAGCAGGTGGTGGATCTGGTCGAGGCGGGTGTCGTGCGCCTGGACCTCGAGGAGGGTGTCGAACGTGGTGGCCATCTAGTCGCCTCCCGGCGGTTCGCCACCGGGAGGCCCCGTTGGCGTGGGCGGCGCCGGCGCCGCAGGTGTCTCGGGCTGGAACGGACGCTCGGGGGCGGCGGCCGGGGCGGTGGTGCCCGTCGTCTGGCCCCCTCCGCCTCCCCCGGTGGTGCGCCGCCGGGTGGTGGTGCCGCTGCGGCTCCCGGTACCGGAGGATCCCCCGGTCTGGAAGGGGATACGGCCGACCGATCGCCCGCGCCGGGTGGCCACCGGGTCGGTGAAGTCGACGGTGGCCCGACCGGTGTAGTGCAGCGAGTAGAAGCGACCCCACGTGGCGGCCGGGTAGCGGCCGCCGGTGGCCCCCCGGAGCTCCGGGTTGCCGTACATGCTGATCTCGCCCACGGGCACGCCCATCCACACGGCGGTGGCGAGCTCGGGGGTGTAGCCCACGAACCAGACGTTGGTGGAGTCGTTGGTGGTACCGGTCTTGCCCGCCGAACGCTGACCACCGTCGATCCGCGCTCGGGTGCCGGTGCCGCTGATGACGTTGGACTCGAGCACCTGCGTCACGAGGCGGGCGGCCTGGGTGTCGTAGACGAGCTCGGGCGCGGCACGGTGCTGGTAGAGCACCTTCCCCTGGCGGTCCTCGATGCGCTCGACCAGGTAGGGCTCGTGGTAGACGCCGTCGGCGGCGAAGGTGCCGTAGGCCGAGGCCATCTCGAGCGGCGTGACCGCCTGGGTGCCGAGCGGCAGGTTGTTCGGCGGGGCGGTGGGCTGGCCCCGATCGTCGGTCATGTAGAGCGAGCTCTTGATGCCGACCCGGTTGGCCACCTCGGCCACCTTCGGGATGGTGGCGACCTGGCCGAGAGCCATGTAGGCGCAGTTGGACGAGCTCTCGGTGACGCCGGTGATGGTGCCGCCCCGGCCCGTGTACTTCACCGTGGGCTCGAGGTCGCCGGGGAACTTGAAGACGCAGCTCCCGGTGGTGACCGTGTCGGCGGGCACGAAGCCCTGCTCGAAGAGGCTGGCCATGACGAAGGTCTTCATGGTGGAGCCCGGTGGGCGCTGCCGCAGGGTGAGGTTCAGCTGCTCCTTGTCGAACCCGGGGCCGCCGACCATGACCCGCACCGCACCCGAGCGGGGGTCGATCGAGGTGATGGCCTGGGTGCCCTTGCGGACCTGGCCGGTCTCGGGGTCGACCACGTCGAAGGTGGCGTCACCGTTGTTGGACGGGAGCGTCTCGTCTCGCGCCTGGAGGGCCTTGGCCTGCATGGTGGGGTCGAAGGTGGTGTACACCTTGATGCCGCCCTCGAACACCGTGCGGTTGCGGGCGGCCTCGGTGGCCCCGAGCCCGAACTTCGGGTCGGCCAGCAGCTGCTGCTTGACCTCCTCCACGAAATAGTCGTAGGGCGGGACCGGGCGGTTCGGCGTGGTGGGCAGCGGCGCCGACTCGGCGAAGTCGACCTCGTCGCGGGTGAGCTTGCCGGTGGCCACCAGGCGGCTGAACACGATGCGACGACGCTCGCGGGCGACCTCGGGGTTGTTGAAGGGGTTGTAGTAGTTCGGGCTCCGGATGAGCGACGCGAGGAGGGCGCCCTGGGCCCAGTCGAGCTCGGAGACGTCCTTGGCGAAGTAGTACTCCGCGGCCGCCTGCACGCCGTAGGCGCCACCCCCGAAGTACACGCTGTTCAGGTAGTACTCGAGGATGTCGTCCTTCTCCATCTGCTTCTCGAGCTCGATGGCGAGGAACGCTTCGCGAAGCTTCCGGCTGAGGTCCTGGTCGTCTCCCACCAGCGAGTTCTTGACCACCTGCTGGGTGATGGTGGACCCGCCCTGGCTCGCCCCGCCGCTCTCCAGGTTGGCGTCGGCCGCCCGGAGGATGGACCGCAGGTTGATGCCGTTGTGGCGGTAGAAGCTGGCATCCTCGGCGGCCAGGACCGACTCCGTCACGGTGTCGGGGATCTCCGAGAGCTCGACCTGCGACCGGTTCTGGGGGTCGTCCCGGTTGGTCATGACGCCTTGTTGCTGGCCGAGCGAGTCGTAGATGTAGGACCGCTCGGCCAGGGGCTTGAGGCTGATCCGCTCGTGGTCGGAGCGGTGGGCGCTCACCAGGTCGCCCACCCGAGGGGCGATGGCGGCCAGCGATGCGGCGGCCACCCCGGCGAACGCCGCCAGGACGACGAGCAGCTTGGCGATCCGCTTGAGGTAGTCGGCGGGGCGGGAGGACGGAGACACGACCCGCCGATGGTACCGCCCCCGACCGCCCGTCCCGGTGGCAGGGCCGGGGGCCCGAACGACGTCTCGTGCCGGTGGACCACCCGGCGCCGCAGCGGAGGGCAGTACGATCACCACCGTCCGTCACCTCCTGCCCGTCACCCCGAGGACCACCATGCCCCACCCCCGTCGGTTCCGGTTCGGTGTCCAGGCGGCCACCGCCACGTCGGGGGCCGAGTGGGCCGGGATCGCCCGCCGGGCCGAGGAGCTCGGCTACGCCACCCTCTTCATGCCCGACCACTTCGGCGACCAGCTGGCCCCGGTGCCCGCCCTCATGGCCGCGGCCGATGCCACCACCGACCTCCGCGTCGGCGCCCTGGTGTTCGACAACGACTACAAGCACCCCCTGGTCCTGGCCAAGGAGCTGGCCACCATCGACGTGCTCTCGGGTGGGCGGCTCGAGGTGGGCCTGGGGGCCGGCTGGATGCGCAGCGACTACGAGGAGTCCGGCATCAGCTACGACGCGCCGGCCACCCGGGTCGACCGCTTCGAGGAGGGCCTCGCCGTCCTCACCGGCCTGTTCGGGCCCGATCCGCTCACCTTCAGCGGCGAGCACTACCGCATCACCGGCCACCAGGGCCTGCCCAAGCCGGTCCAGACGCCCCGTCCACCGATCCTGGTCGGGGGCGGGCTGAAGCGGATGCTGTCGCTGGCCGGCCGCCACGCCGACATCGTCGGCATCAACCCCACCATGCCCAACGGGGCGGTCGACGCCGACGCCGCCCGCACCGGCACGGCCGAGGAGACCGATCAGAAGCTGGCGTGGGTCCGCGAGGCCGCCGCCGACCGCTACCCGGACCTCGAGATCAACCTGTTGAACTTCGGCTGCTTCCTCACCGACGACCGCCACGACCTCGCCGAGAAGCTCGCCCCCGCCTTCGGCGTCAGCCCGGCCGACCTCCTCGACTTCCCGCACGCGCTCCTCGGCACGGTCGACGAGATCTGCGACGCCCTCGAGGAGCGTCGACAGCGCTGGGACGCCAGCTACATCGTGGTCCAACACGACGCCATGGAGGCCTTGGCGCCCGTCGTGGCCAGGCTCACGGGCACCTGAGCAACACACCGAGCACGGAGGGGCGGCATGGATCGGCACGGTTTGGCGGACGAGCCCGAGAAGGAGGGCTACGCCCAGATCCACGCGCCCGGCCGAGCGGAGACCGAGGCCCTCGCCACCCTCGACGCCCTCGCTCCCGGCACCTTCGCCAACTGCCTCTACCGGTCCTCGCTGGGCCTCGACCCGCCGCCGACGCTCCTGGCCCGGTTGCCGCAGGTGCGGTGGGTGGTCACCGACGATCACCCGCTGACCTGGATCGACCCCGACCACCACCTCCGCGTCCACGACGCCTGGATCGACGCCTGCGAGGGCTGCGACCGGATCGGCCGCACCGCGATCCGCACCGTGCGGCCGCTCTGCCCGAACGAGGGCCGCCCCACGGCCGAGGACGCCCTCGCGGCCACCGGCCCGCCCGGGTGGTACCAGATGACCATCGTCGACCTCACCGGCGTCGAGGGGCTCGACATGGTGGTGGTCGCCCTCGTCCCCGCCGGCGCCGCCGACGGCCTGGCCGACGAGATCGACTCCGACGGCGCCGACGACACGCCGGCGCCGTCCTGGTTCCGCGGCACGACCAGCTTCCGCCTCCGGCTCGACGCCCACGGGGCGATCAAGGGCGGGACGCTGAACGTGGCCGAGGTGCTGGGACGACCCCTGGTCGATCTCCTCGGCCACGAGGTGGAGGAGCTGGCCCACCCCGACGACCTCGACGCGGCCCGCACCGCCTGGGACCGCCTCACCAGCGACGACGATGCCGCCACCGAGCAGCTCCGGGTGCGGATCCGGATGGCCGACGGATCGTGGCGCTGGTTCGACTCCACCAGCTGGAACGTCCTCGGCGTGCCCCAGTTCGGCGCCGTCATCACCGAGTTCCGCGACGTCCACCACCAGGTGGAGGCCGAGCAGGCCAACGAGACCACCAGCCGGGCCCACGCCCGCCTGGTGCGCGTGTTCGACGAGGTCGACGACATCGTCATGGTCGGCCGGCTGGGTGGCGGTCTCGTCTACCTGAACCGGGCCGCGGTCGCCGCCTTCGGTGAGCACCCGCTCGACCGGGTCCTCGTGGAGGGCGTCGACACCGACCTCCGGACCTTCGTGCTCTCGGTCATCCAGCCGGCGCTCCAACAGCTGGAGCCGTGGATCGGTGACCTGGAGATCCACGCCGACGGCGAGCCGCGCACCATGGCCACCACGGTCACGCCGGTGAACGAGCCCGACCAGGACGACATCTTCTTCGGCGTCATCATGCGCGACGTCACGGCCGACCGGCACCACGCCCGCTCGCTCGCCAGCCAGGCCCGCCGCGACCCGCTCACCGGGCTCCCGAACCGGCTGGCGCTCACCGAGCACCTCGACGCCTGCCGCCACGGGGCGCCCGACCGCACGGTGTCGGTCTGCTTCATCGACCTCGACAACCTCAAGATCGTCAACGACGGCCTCGGCCACAGCGCGGGCGACCGCCTCCTGCGGGCCGTGGGCGCCCAGCTGCTGACCCGGCCCGGCCTGGTCGCCCGCTTCGGGGGCGACGAGTTCGTCGTCGTCCTCCACGACCACAGCCAGGAGGAGGCCGTGGAGGAGGCGGAGGAGCTGCTCGCCGCCATCCGCCGGGTCGAGGTGCTGGGCGTCGTCAGCAGCGTCACGGCCAGCGTGGGCGTGGCCACCAGCCGTCGGGAGCAGCTCGACCCCGAGGCGGTGATCCGCGATGCCGACGCGGCCATGTACGTGGCCAAGCGCACCGGCCGGGCCCGCGTCGTCCACTTCGACGAGACCATGCGGGCCGTCGCCGCTCGCCGGTTCGTGCTCGAGTCGTCGCTGCGCGAGGCGCTCGCCCACGACCACCTCGAGGTCCACTTCCAGCCGGTGGTCTCCCTGGCCACCGGGCAGGTCTCCGGCCTCGAGGCCCTCGCCCGCTGGCACGCGGCGGTGCCCAGCGAGTTCATCCCTGTGGCCGAGGACTCCGGCCTGATCGTGCCCCTCGGCGTGTGGGCCCTCCGCTCGTCGGTGGCGGCGCTGGCCCAGATCGTCGCCACCGACCCCAGCACGGCCGGCCTGCGGATGGGCGTCAACGTCTCCGGTCACCAGCTCCTCGACCCGACGTTCCCCGACCTCGTGCTCCGCGCCCTCGCCGAGCACGGCGTCGACCCGCACCACCTCACCCTCGAGCTCACCGAGTCCGTCCTGATCGACCCGCGCGACGAGATCGAGGCCGTGCTGCGGCGGCTCCGCGCCGCCGGCGTGTCCCTCGCCCTCGACGACTTCGGCAGCGGCTACTCGTCGCTCGGCTACCTGCGCCGCTACCCCATCGACGTGTTGAAGCTCGACAACACCTACACCCAGACGTTGCTCCACGACCCCGGGACCCAGGTGATCGTGGAGGCGGTGGTCACCATGGCGAACCGGCTCGGCCTGCGGGTGGTGGCCGAGGGCGTCGAGACCGAGGAGCAGCTGGCTGCGGTTCGCGAGCTCGGCATCGACTGGGCCCAGGGCTACCTCCTCGGTCGACCGGCGCCGCTCGACCAGACGATCGACACCCTCGCCGCCTGGCCGGCCCTCGACGGCGGCTGACCGCCACCGTCGAGGACCACTGGCTCAGCCCTCGGCGGGCGTGCAGCTCTCCCAGCGCGTGCCGAGCTCCTCGAACAGGCCCTCGTCGACGCCCTGGAACGACGCCACGAAGAAGGCGCGCAGCTCGTCCTCAGACACCGCCTCCTTCATGCACGCCAGCATCTCGTCGTCGGTCTCCCCGCCGAAGCTCTCGACCATCCCGGCGTACACCCGGTCCATGGCGCCGCCGCAGCCCTCGAGGATCGCCACCATCTGCGTGGCGGTCTCCTCGTCGAGCTCGAGCTCGCCGGGGCCCTCGTCCACGAAGGTCTCCGGGGTCATGCCCGACGCCTCGAACCGCTCGGCGCCGATCAGGTCGACCCAGCGCACCGCGGTGCACTCCTGGTCGACCTCGCCGAAGACGCTCGTGACGTCCTCGTCGGCCAGGAGCGCATCGGCGTAGGGCTGCTCGACCTCGTCGAGCTCGGGGAGCGGTCCCAGGTCCGGGTCGGTCTCGGGGGCCGGGGTGGTGGGGTCGGCGCCGGCCTCGGTGGTGGTGGAGCCGTCGGAGGTGTCCCCGTCCGAGGTGCCGCCGCTGTCGGCCTCGGTGGTCGGGGTGGCCTTCTCGTCGCCGCCGTCGTCGTCGGAGCACGCGGCGCCGCCGAGCGTGAGGGCCGCCACGGCCACCAGGCCGAGGGCCCGACGCCGCCAGGCGTGGGACGGGGACGAGGGACGGGGAGCGATGGGCATGCGGGACCTCCGGTCGGTGGGAGCCGGATCGCCGCGCACCCGATGTGCCCGCCGCGGCTCCGCTGCACAGCTTGGCCCACCCGCCCACCCCCCGCCGGTCACCCGGAGGCGAGTCTCCACGACCCTCTGGTCACGTTCTCGAGCGACTCACCCCGCATGTCCTGGAACCGAGTGGCCGAAGACGAGCGATGTCCGTTGTCAGGGTGAATGCGATCACGAGGACGGCGGCGGCGGCGAACCCGTGCCGGCCCCGGATCGGCCGTCCTCCGACTCCCTGAACTCCCCCAACCAGTACCCGCCGGCCATGACCACGCCCCACACGGTCAAGGCGAAGACCACGACGCCAACGCTGAAGATCACGGCCTGGCTCATGGCGCTTCCCCTCCTCGGACGCGCGGGGCCACCTCGGATGGGGCCAGCAACAGGGTCCCCAACGAGTGGATCGACGGGACCCACAGACCAACGAAGATGCCCGCCGTCGTCTCGTCCTTCACGAAGTAGAGCCAGACGGAGAACAGGAACGAGAGAAAGCCGGCAACGAGAAACGGAAGCCTGACTCGCAGAGCCAGAGGGATCTTGGACACGGAAGCACTCCTGGTGGACGAAGGGTTGTCACCCGTGGGGCTCACGTGCCCCGGAGCGCACGTTAGCGTGCTTTAGTTTGATTTAGCTCCGTTCAGTCGCAGATTTCTCGGGCGCGCTAGCATCGGGAGGTGCCACCGCCCGGGATCGACCTCGCCGCAGCTGCCGAGCAGCTCGGCGTGCACTACCAGACCGCCTACAAGTGGGTGCGCTCGGGGGCGCTGCCCGCAGGTCGGGTCCAGGGCCGGTACGTGCTGGATCCCGGCGAGGTCGCCGCGTTCGCGGCGCGCCGTTCGATGCCCAGCCCAGCGCCCGACCGGCGTCCTCGGGGCGGGTACGAGCGGCTGCGTCGACAGATGACGACGGCCCTCAGCGACGGGGACGAGCGCACCGCTCGACGGCTCGCGTCCGACCTCATCGACAACGGTGTCGCGCTCACCACGGTGCTCCAGGAGCTCCTCGTGCCGGCGCTGATGCACATCGGATCGGAGTGGCACGCAGGACGACTGCCGATCTGGGCCGAGCACCGGGCCTCGGCGATCGTGCAGCGCCTGCTCGGCGAGCACGATCCCAACCCGAGGGGCCGTCGTCGTGGCACGGCGATGGTCGCTGCGCTCTCCGGGGACCGGCACGGTCTTCCCACCTCGATGGCAGCAGCCGCGCTGCGCGAGGACAACTGGAAGGTCCACCACCTCGGGTCCGACATGCCAGCGGACGAGCTGGTGCACTTCTGCGAGCAGCATGAGGTGGACCTCGCCGTCCTGACCGTCACCACCCCCACCGCACGGACCCTCGCCGACGACACCGCCGCACGCGTCGAACAACTGGGAACACGAGCGCTCGTCGGCCAGCCGGGCTCGACCCTGACGGAGTTGCAGTCGATGGCACGAGGCCGTTCCAACCGCTGACCCACCGACCGAGCCTGGAGCCACCAGCCTCAGGTGCCTCCCACCTCATCACCCCTTGGGCCAGGCGCTGGAGCTGGCCACCGATCCGGACCTCGGTGGCGTTCGTGGTCCCGTTGCGGTCTGGAGGATCGTCGCCCCGCCCGGACCGGCAGTGCAGCCCCTGACCAGGGGAAACGCGTGGGCGCAGAGGGACTCGAACCCCCGACATCTGCCTTGTAAGGGCAGCGCTCTAGCCAACTGAGCTATGCGCCCGGAAGGGCGACACCCTACCGGTCGCCGGCCCGCCGCCCGGGCGTGAGGTCGGGGCCGGCCGGCCCCCCGGAGGCGGCCGGCCCCCGGGAGCTGGCGGACCCGGGGACGTGGCCGGCCCCAGGGAGACGGCCGGCGGCGACGTCCTCCTCGGAGACGACGTCGACGCCGGCGGCGCGCAGGGCGGCGGCGGTGCGGCCCTCGCCGTCCACCAGCGTGCGGGAGAACGAGCCGTCGTAGACCTGGTGGCAGCCGCACGAGGGCGACCGGGCCTTCAGCACCGCGCCGGCCACCCGGTGCCGGGCCGCCAGGGCCACGGCCACCTCGGCGCCCCGCCGGTAGGCGTCGGACACGTCGTCGCCCGCCACCGTGACCACCCGGCCGTCGGGAGCCAACTCGGCGGCAGCGCGCGGCACCGGGAGCCCGCCCGCCACCTCGGGGCACACGGGCACCAGCTCGTGGTCCGCGCCCAGCGCCAGCACGGCCGGTCGGACGCTCGCGGCCCCGCGGTGGTTGCACGCCACGCCGACCAGGCAGGCCGACACCAGCAGCACCGACGGTCCCCGATCGGTGCCCTCGGGAGCGGTACCGTCAGCCACCGAGCAAACGGTACCGGGACCACCCGGCCACCACCCGGGGAGGGTGCATGACGGGCACCGGTCCCACGGTCGACGAGCGAGAGGCGGTGTTCCGCCGGCACCTGCAGTCGCTCGGGCGCAGCCCCCTGCTCACCGCGGGTGAGGAGCTGGCCGCCGCGGCCACGGTGGCCGACGGCCGGGCCGCCGAGAACGAGCTGGCGGCCGTGGCCGCCCAGTCCGTGCCCGACCTCGAGGAGGTCGCTCGCCTCCGCGACCGGGTGCGCCAGGGCGATGAGGCCCGCACGGCGATGATCGCCGCCACCCGCCGGCTGGTGGTGTCGCTGGCGCGGCGCCACAGCGCCGACGGCGACCGCAGCGCCGCCCTGCTGGCCGCCGGCGACGAAGCCCTCTCGCGAGCGGTCGACCGCTACGACCCCACCGGCGGCCTGCCGTTCAGCGCCTTCGCCCGCTGGTGGGTGGAGCGGGCGATGCGCGAGGTCGAGCGCCACCCCGCCGGCCACACCGCCGGGCCTGCCGGGCCCTCGCCGGCCGATCCGTCGCTGCTCACCGCGCTCGGCCACCTGCACCAGGACGACTGCCGGGTCATCGAGCTCCGCCTCGGGCTCAACGGCGGCCCGGCGCTCTCCCCGGCCGACACGGCCCGCGTGCTCGGCGTCGACACCGAGCAGGAGCAGGAGCGCGAGCTGCGGGCCCTGGCCAAGCTCCGCCACCCCTCCACGCCGGGCGACCTCACCCACCTCCGCCGGCTCTGACGGCCGGCCACCGGGCCGCCCCAGTCGGCCGACCGGCGATCCGGCTGACTGCGACCGGCGATCAGGCGGTGCCGGCGGCGGCGGTGCGCGCCAGGGTCACGAGGGCGGCGGCCGTCTCGTGCTGGAGGTCGGGCAGCTCCGACTGGGGGAACCAGCGGGCCTCCACGATCTCGGGTGAGCGCGGCGTCACCGACGCGGGGTCGGCGCCGTCGGCCACGTGGGCCCGGTAGATCACGTCGACGCGCTGCGGCTCGGGGTCGACCACCACGTGGGGCTCGCCCTGCAGGTCGATGGCCAGGCCGACCTCCTCGAACACCTCGCGACGTGCGGCGTCCGCGGCGTCCTCGCCCCGCTCGAGCAGCCCGCCCGGTACGCCCCAGTGGCGCCGGTACACCTGCCGCACGAGCAGCAGGGCGCCGTCGTCCCGCTCGATGACGCACATGGCCCCCACGGTGAACGACGGGGCGATCGTGCGAACCACCCGTCGTCGGGCCCAGGTCGGCAGCCGCCGGAACAGGTGCAGCAAGAGCACGTGGAGGCGAACGAGCACCTCTGCACCCTAGAGGCGTTCGGCGCCGCCCAGACCGTGCCGCGGGTGGCGCCCCACCAGGGCCGATGCCAGGTCCGCCGTGGCCCCCGCCACCGGGATCCGGCGAGCCCCGTGCTCGAGGACGCAGAGCTCGCGCCCCGCCACATCGACCACCGTGGCCCCCGCCTCCCGGCACACCAGCGTGGCCCCCAGGTAGTCCCAGGGCCCGAGCTCGTCGGTGGTGCAGTCCAGGAAGCCGTCGAGGGTGCCGTCGGCCACCGCGCACAGGTCGAGGGCGGCGGCGCCGAGGGCGCGGTACTGGGCCCAGCCGCCGTGTCCCGCCGGGACGCCGTTCAGGCCCACGATCGAGTCGCCGAGCCGCGCCGCGCCCGAGGTGCGGATCGCCGTGCCGTCCCGTCGGGCGCCGCCGCCCCGCGTGGCGGTGTATCGGGTGCCGTGGCGGAGGTCGACCACCAGGGCGACGACCGGGCCGTGCTCGTCGACCGCGCAGAGGCTCGTGGCCCACCAGCTCAGGCGGCGCGAGGCGTTGGTGGACCCGTCGAGCGGATCGAGCACCACCGTGACCGGACGCTCGGCGTGGTGCCGGCCGCTCTCCTCGCTGAGCACCCCGAGGCCGGCGGCGTCGAGCACGGCCACCGCAGCGGCGTCGGCGGCCAGGTCGCTGTGGTGCTGGCCGTCCCGGGTGCCGGCCTCGCCCCAATCCGCGGTGCCGGCCAGGGCCTCGGCGATCGCCGCCGCGGCGTCCTCGAGGGCCCCCGCCACCTGGTCGGGCCGGCTCGCTCGGGCGTTCACGTCGGGGACCGTAGCTGGGCGTGGCAGGCTTGCCTGGTCCCCCTCACCGAGCCCTGGAGTCCACGTGGCGGTCATCGACGTCGCCGGTTTCGTCGCCGATCTCAAGGATCACGCCGTCGACCACGGCTTCCACGTCCACGACGAGCGCCACTTCGTCGAGACCTACTCCCTGCGCCAGGCGTGGGAGGTGGACCTCCACCCCGAGGACGCCTGCGGTGGCCCGCTCGACCTCCACCTCGCCCTGGAGATCGATCCGCGGATCCTCCTCTCCTTCGAGGACCTGGTGATGGACCTCGACGAGGACGACGATCCCCCTGACCTCCACCGGTTCCCCCTCCACTTCACCTGGGGCCTGCCCCCGCTGCCCGAGGGCCCCGACCTCCTCATCCTGGCCACCGACCTCGCCGGCGTCGGCGGCCCCGAGCTCCCGCTCGAGGTCTCCGCCATCGACTCCTTCGCCACCGTCACCGACGGCGCCGACCGCACGGTGGGGATCGTCGGCAAGGTCGAGGTCTCGCTGGCGAGCGTCTACGTCGGCCAGCAGGACCTCCTCTGCGACGTGCTCGACCGCTGCCACGCGGTCAGCGCCTACCTGCTCGAGCGGGCCCCCCGCTGGCTGGGCGACGCCGACTACTGAGCCGC
>JBBRFU010000034.1:0-28974 GCA_038241315.1 Acidimicrobiales bacterium
CCTCGACCCGGTCCCCAAGATCCGCCTGCCCGAGCGGGCGGCGGTGGCTGTGGCCAACTGGCGCTGGCGGCTCCGCCTGGCCCCGACGGCGCCGGGGATCCTGGCCTACGCCCGGCACCCGTGGGTCGTGGCCAACGACCGCCTGGCGGCCACCGGCTGGACGGCCTCCCACAGCAACGAAGAGGCCTACGTGGCCGGGCACCAGGCCCGGGTCATCGAGTCGATCAGCCCGCAGCGCCGCCAGGAGATCGCCCTCGGGGCGCTGGGCGTGGTGGTGGCCGGCGGGGTGGCCGGCGGCATCGCCCTCGTCCGCCGCCACCGCACCTGACCGCACGCCCGGAAGCCAGGCCGGCCCGATCGGTGTGCGGAGGTGTCGGCGTCGAGTCCGCGCCGCTTTGTCGACGTTCGCGAGCCCAGCGCCGCCTGGCGGGACGACGCGTGGTCCGCCGGTTCAGCCGCCCAGGGTGACGGTGACGTCGTGGGGCTCGCCGTCCCGACGGAACGCCACCACGGTGCGGCCCCCGGGCTCCTGCTCGCCGAGGCCGTTCACCAGGTCGCTGGCATCGTCGACCTCGCGCTCGCCGACGGCGGTGACCACGTCGCCCACCTCGAGGCCCGCCGCCGCCGCCGGGCTGCCCGGCGTGACCTCGGTGATGCTGGCCCCGCCCTCGATCCCGAGCAGCGAGGCCCGGGGCGGGTCGAGGTCGACGGCGCGGACGCCCAGCCAGGCCCGCCGCACCTTCCCCCGCTCGCGGAGGTCGGTGCTGCCGGTGACCACGGTGGCGCCGGGGACGACGGCGCCCAGGCCCCGATCGGTGGAGTTGCCCACGACCATGCCGAGCAGGTCGCCGTCGGCATCGACCAGCGCCCCGCCGATGGCATCGGCCGGGACCTCCCGGTCGAGCTGGATGGTGTCGTGGATGACGTGGGAGCCCACCGACGCCCGCCGGCTGGCGGAGCGCACGACGGCCCCGGCCACGGTGGTGTCGCCGCCGCCGGTGCCCGACGCCGCGGCACCCACCACCGCGGTCTGCTGACCGGGCACGGGGGAGGCCTCGGAGGTGGCGACGGGCGTGCCGGCGGTGCGGTCGGTCACCAGGCACGCCACGCCGGTGGCCGCGTCGACGCCGGCGAGTCGGGCCGAACGGCTGACGCCGTCGGTGCCCACCACCAGGAACTGGGTGGCCCCGGTCACCAGCGCCTCCGGCGCCGCGAGGGTGCCCCGGTCGTCGATCCAGAGGGCGGTGGCCTCGGTCCAGGCCCCGTCGCGCTCGATGCGCAGGCGGGCCACGGAGGGCCCGACCCGCTCGGCCATGGCCTCGGTGGGCACCGGTCCGGCCACGAACGTGGGCGCCCGGCTGACGGATGAGACCGCGGTGCGGACCGTGGCGGGATCTCGCTCCACCACCCGGGTGGGCCGGGCGATCCACATGGCCCCCACGGCCACCACGGCGCCGACGAGGCAGGCACCGGCGAGCGCGGTCAGGGCAGGCGATCGACGATCGGGGGACGGCGGGGGCGACGCCGCACGGTCGCCGCCGGGAACGCCGGTCGGGCCGGCACCGGTGGGCCCGCTCGGGGCTCGGCCGAGGCCGGCGCCCATCTCCGACGGGTGCCTCCAGAGCCGGTCCTCGGGCGGGAGGAGACGATCGGGGGTGGGCCGCTCGTCATCGGGGTCCTCGTCCAGCGGCATCGGGGGCGACTGTACCGATCCTCCTGGCGGGATTGTCCGCGGCCCTCCCCCTACGATGGGGTGATGCCCGCCTCCCCGCCGACGCTCGATCCGCCCACGGGCGATCAGTGGCTGGGATGCACCGGCGCCGCGCTCGACCCGGGTGTCGCCTCCACGTGGGTCGTGCAGCCCGGCTGCGGCGCGGTCGTCACCTTCACCGGCACCGCTCGTGACCACGCCGGCGAGCGCACGGGCGTGCACCTGCTGGAGTACGAGGCCTACGAGGAGCACGTCGTGCCAGTGCTGGCCCGCGTGGCCGACGAGCTGCGCGAGCGCGTCCCCGACCTCGGTCGGGTGGCCCTGTGGCACCGCACCGGTGCGTTGCAGGTCACCGACGTCGCCGTGGTGGTCGCGGTGTCCACGCCGCATCGCGATGCGGCGTTCGACGCGGCGCGCTGGGCCATCGACGAGGTCAAGGCCACGGCCCCGATCTGGAAGCGCGAGCACTGGGACGGCGGCACCGCGTGGGGTCGCTGCGACCACCGGGAGGGTCACGGCTCCACCGGCCCGCCCCTGGCCGGGTCGGAGGTCGGGGCCCGGTGATCGTCCTCGCCTACCTCCTGGTGCCGATCATCATCGTGGCCATCGCGGCCTCGATCACCTGGATCCGGAACCGCCAGCCCACGTCGCTGCAGTCCGGGGTCGACTCCTTCCGCCGCGAGATGGACGCCCTGTCGCCCGAGGCCGCGCCCATGCACCGTCGCCGCACCGATCCCCAGGCCCAGGGCCCCGTCAACCCGCCCGGCCAGGAGCGTGTCGAGCGACCGGCCGAGCCGCCCGCCGCCACCCGTCGACCGCCGCGGTCCGCCACGCCGCCGGCCTCGCCCCGCGCCCCGGGCGCCGGCCGCTCCGGGCCGCCGCGCCGCCCGCCCACGTCGGACCGACCCTGATGGCCCGCGACCTGGCGATCGACCTCGGCACCGCCAACACGCTCGTCTACGCCAAGGGCCGCGGCATCGTCCTCAACGAGCCCTCGGTGATCGCCCTCAACCAGCAGACCGGCGACGTGTTGGCCATGGGCCAGGAGGCCTGGCAGATGATCGGGCGCACGCCCGGCTACATCGTGGCTGTCCGCCCCCTCCGGCAGGGCGCCATCACCGACTTCGACGTCACCCAGCGCATGATCCGGCTGCTGCTGCAGCGAGCGGGCGTCTCGAAGTTCAACCGCCCACGCGTGGTGATCTGCGTGCCGTCGGCCATCACCGAGGTCGAGCGCCGGGCCGTCACCGAGGCCGCCCGGCGGGCCGGCGCCGCCGACGCCCAGCTGATCGAGCAGCCCATGGCCGCTGCCCTCGGCGCCGACCTCCCGGTCAACGAGCCCATCGCCAACATGGTGATCGACGTGGGCGGCGGCACCTCGGAGACGGCCCTCATCAGCCTGGGTGGCGTGGTGGCGCTCCAAGCGGTCCGGGTCGGTTCGTTCGACATCGACGCGGCCATCCAGACCTTCATCCGGCGCGAGTACGGCATCGCCGTCGGCGAGCGCACGGCCGAGGAGATCAAGGTGGCCATCGGGTCGGCCTGGCCGGTGCAGGAGGAGGTCAAGGCCGAGGTGCGGGGCCGGGACCTCATGAGCGGGCTCCCCAAGACCGTGATCCTCTCGCCCGAGGAGGTCCGCGAGGCGATCGCCGAGCCGGTGGCGTCGATCGTCGACTCGGTGGTGGCCTGCCTCGGTGAGGCGCCGCCCGAGCTGGCCCACGACCTCATCGTCCGGGGCATGCACCTGGTCGGGGGCGGCGGCATGTTGAAGGGCCTGGCCCATCGCATCGCCGAGGAGACCGACATCCCGGTCACGCTCGTCGACGCGCCGCTCGAAGCCGTGGTCATGGGCGCCGGTCGCTGCATCGAGGCCTACGACCAGCTCCGCGTGATGTTCATGGGCCAGCGCTGACCTCGAGCCCGCTGCTCCACGCCGGTCCGACCCGACGTACCTGACGGTCCGTCAGGGGATCTCGCACCAGGCCTCGCACCCACCTGGGCCGTTCTGACTAGGGTGACCGCCACCATCCGGGCACTTCGCCCGGATGCGTTGGGGACCGACGCAGAAGAGGATCGCAGGACTTGGCCTTGCTCGACGTACGCGACATCGAGGTCCGGTTCGGTGGCGTCATCGCCCTCGACGGGCTCAGCTTCTCGGTGGAGCCCGGCCAGATCTGCGCCCTCATCGGGCCCAACGGCGCGGGGAAGACCACCCTGTTCAACTGCGTGAGCCGGCTCTACGAGCCCCACAGCGGCCGCATCACCTTCGACGACGGCGACCTCCTGGCCCTGCCGCCCCACCGCATCGCCCGGGTCGGGGTGGCCCGCACCTTCCAGAACCTCGCCCTGTTCCCCGCCCTCAGCGTGTTGGAGAACGTGATGGTGGGCGCCCACACCAACGGCAAGATCGGCTTCGGCCGGGCGATCCTGCGGCTCGGCGTCGGTGCCGAGGAGCAGAGCACCCGCGCCGAGTGCCGGGCCATCCTCGACCGGTTGTCGCTCGGCCACCTGGCCGACCGCCCCGCCGTCGGCCTGCCCTTCGGCACGTTGAAGCGCCTCGAGTTCGCTCGGGCCCTCGCCTCGCGCCCGAAGCTGCTGCTGCTCGACGAGCCGGCCAACGGCCTCACCCACGGCGAGGTCGACGAGCTGGGGGAGACCATCCGCCAGATCCGCGACCAGTTCGGGCTCTCCATCCTCCTGGTGGAGCACCACATGGCCATGGTCATGGCCATCTCGGACCACGTGGTGGTCATGGAGTTCGGCCGCAAGATCGCCGAAGGCACCCCGGACCACGTCCGCAACGATCCCAAGGTCATCGAGGCCTACCTCGGAGCGCCGGCATGAGCACCACCCCGATGTTGCGGCTCGAGCGCGTCACCGGAGGCTACGGCCCGGTCACGGTCCTGCACGGCCTGGACCTCGAGGTGGCCGAAGGCGAGGTGGCGGTCATCCTGGGCGCCAACGGCGCCGGCAAGACCACCACCCTGCGGGCCATCTGCGGGATCCTCGACAAGGTCCACGGCGACGTCTTCTTCGACGGCTCGGCCATCACCAAGCGGTCCACCCAGGCCATCGCCCGGTCGGGGATCGCCCTCGTCCCCCAGGGGCGGGGCACCTTCGGCGACCTCAGCGTCGACGACAACCTGCGTCTGGGGGCCATGACCCGCAAGGACAAGGGCATCGCCGCGGACCTCGACCGGTGGTACGACGTCTTCCCCCGCCTCTCCGAGCGCCGCTCGCAGGCCGCCGGCTCCATGTCGGGTGGCGAGCAGCAGATGCTGGCCATCGCCCGGGCGCTCATGTCGCGTCCTCGCCTCCTCCTGCTCGACGAGCCCTCGCTCGGCCTGGCCCCGCTGATCACCAAGGACCTCTTCGAGCGCCTGGGCGAGATCAACCGCACCGAGGGGCTCACCATGTTGGTGGTGGAGCAGAACGCCAGCCTGGCGCTGGCCATCGCCAACCGGGGCTACGTGCTCGAGACCGGCAACATCGTGGCCAGTGGGCCCGCCGCGTCGCTCGCCGCCGACGAAGGCGTCCGCAAGGCCTACCTGGGATTCTGATGCAGCTCTTCATCGACCAAGTCCTCAACGGGGTGAACATCGGCGTGATCTACGCGTCGGTCGCCCTGGCCCTGGTGCTGATCTACCGCACCACGGGGCTGTTGAACTTCGCTCAGGGCGAGCTCGCCCTCTTCTCGACCTTCATCACCTGGTGGTTCGCGGTGGAGCAGGACGTGCCGATCTGGGGTGCGCTGCTCATCTCGTTCGTGCTGAGCTTCATCGGCGGCGCCCTGATCGAGCGGATCCTGATCCGACCCGTGGAGGGCGCGCACAGCCCGCTCAACGTGGTGATCGTCACCCTCGGCATGTTCCTGGCGGTCAACGCCCTGGCCCAGCTGATCTTCATCAAGCCGGGCCAGGAAGCGCTCCAGATGCCCGACCTCTTCCCCTCGGGAGACCTGGCCTTCGGCATCCGGAAGTCCACCGTCGGGTTCGCCGTGGTGCTCATCGTCGAGTGCGTGGTGCTGTGGCTCCTGCTGCAGAAGACCAAGCTCGGCCTGGCCCTCCGCGGCGTGGCCTCCAACCCCGAGTCCAGCCGCCTGGTCGGCATCAACACCGGCAACATGCTCATGGTGGGCTGGGCCCTGGCCGCGGGCATCGGCGCCATCGCCGGCTCGCTGGCCGCCACCCGGGGGAGCGGCTTCGACTCCAGCCTGATGCAGCAGATCCTCGTGTACTCGTTCGCCGCAGCCGCGCTGGGCGGGTTCGACAGCCCCCTGGGGGCGGTGGTCGGCGGCCTGGTCGTGGGCATCGCCGATTCCCTCACCATCCAGTACGTCGACGCCCTCGACGGCATCGAGCTGGTGGTGCCGTTCGTGCTCATCCTGGTGGTGCTGCTGGTGCGGCCCAACGGCCTGTTCGGCCGGACGATCGTGGAGCGCGTGTGATGACCGACACCACCATGAACACCGAGGCCGCCATCGGCACCCCCGACCCGTCCGGCACCACCGGGATCTCCTGGCTGCGTGTGGTCGTGGGCGTCGTGCTGGCGGTGGTGGCCCTGTGGCTGCCGTTCAACTACAACCCCGACACCAACACGCTCTTCGCCCAGGTCTTCTACCTCGCCATCGCGGCCATGGGCCTCAACCTGCTCACCGGCTTCAACGGCCAGGTCTCCATCGGCCACGGCGCCTTCTTCGGCGTCGGGGCCTTCACCACCGCCATCCTCACCGTGGAGCAGGGTTGGCCGATCGAGGCCACCATCCCGGTGGCCGCGGTGCTGGCGGCGGTCGTGGGCGTGGTCGTGGGCTTCCCCGCCCTGCGGGTGAAGGGCCTCTACCTGGCGCTCATCACCCTCGGCCTCGCCGTGCTGTTCCCCCGGGTCACCGGCAAGATCGTCAAGGGCCCGGGCGGCGTGGCCCTGCTCCAGCCGTCGCGCAACGAGGTGAGCTCGTACTGGCCCGACCTGCTCGAGGACGACCAGTACCGCTACTTCGTCTGCCTGGCCATCATGGTCCTGCTGTTCTGGGCGGCGTCGAACCTCATGCGCAGCCGGGCGGGCCGGGCCATGATCGCCGTCCGCGACCAGGAGGTCGCCGCCTCCACCGTGGGCGTGAACGTGGCCGGCGTGAAGATCGCCTCGTTCGCCCTCTCGGCGGCCTACGCCGGCGTGGCCGGGTCGCTCTCGGTGATGGTCGACCGGGTGGCCGACGCCACCAACCCGCTCATCTACTTCCAGCGCTCCATCGAGTTCCTCATCGCCGTGGTCATCGGCGGTGCGGCCACCATCTCCGGGCCTCTGCTCGGTGCCGCCTTCCTGGTCTTCGTGCGCAAGCGCTTCGAGGACACCGAGGCCCTGGCGCCCGCGTTGCTCGGCGGTTCGTTGATGGTCATCATCTACGTGCTGCCCGATGGGCTCATCGGCGGTTACCGGCGCCTCGTCGCCAGGTTCCGGCGACCGGGTCCCTCGGCTCCCGATCGTTCACCCGAACCACCGAGGCCACCGACACCCGTGGCTGACCAGACCCCTGCCTAGGAGGCACCAACCACATGCATCACACCCGAACCCTCCGAGCCGCTCCGCTGCTGCTCGCCTTCTGTCTCCTCGCGGCCTCCTGCGGCGGCGGGCGTGACGAAGGTGGCTCCAGCGGCGGCGGCAACAACAACAACGGCGGCTCGAACAGCGAGGGCGATGGCGGCGAGGACGGCGGCATCGACACCAGCAACTGCCCCGACACCGACACGGCAGGCATCGAGGGCGACACGATCACCCTGGCGTCGTCGTTCCCGCAGTCGGGCCTCACCGCAGCGTTCGCCCAGATCTCCAAGGGCTACAAGGCCTACTTCGACAAGCAGAACGCGGCCGGCGGCATCGAGGTGGCGGGCAAGAAGTACAAGATCGAGGTGGTCGACAAGGACGACGAGTACAACGCGTCCAAGACCGTCCAGAACATCAACGAGGAGGTCGGCATCGAGGGCGACAAGGCGTTCGCCGTGTTCAACGTCGTCGGCACCGCCAACAACGTCGCCATCCGCGAGTCGTTGAACGAGAACTGCGTGCCGAACCTGTTCGCCGCCACCGGTTCGCCGGCCTGGGGCAACCCCGACTTCCCGTGGCTCGTCGGCTCCACCCTGGCGCCGTACTCGCTCGAGGCGGTGGCCTACGCCAACCACCTCAAGGAGAACCAGCCGGCGGCCAAGGTGGCCATGCTCGTGCAGGACGACGACTTCGGGAAGGCCTACGAGGAGAGCTTCAAGACCGCCATCGAGGGCACCGACATCACCGTGGTCGACGTCGCGACCTACCCCACCGGCGCCAACGAGGTGGCCTCGCAGGTCACCAGCCTGGCCGCCTCGGGTGCCGACGCGTTCTTCAACGGCTCCACCCTGCTGGCCTGCCCCAACGCCCTCACCGAGGCCGAGGATGCCGGTTGGGAGCGTGAGTCCACCTTCGTGTCGGGCACCTGCATCTCCAAGACGCTGATGGGCCTTGCCGGCCCCGCGGCCGAGGGCGTGCTCGCCACCACCAACATCAAGGACCCGCAGAACCCCGCCTTCGCGGACGACGAGGCCATGACCGAGTACCTGGCCACGCTCGAGGAGTTCGGCGAGGCCGACGTCGATCCGGAGAACGGCATCGTGGCCTACGGCTACACCCAGGCGGCGCTGCTCCAGCACGTCCTGGAGGAGTCGCCGGAGCTCACCCGGTCCGCGGTGCTCGACACCATGCGCACCATCGACACCGAGGGCCTCGGCCTGCTCATCGACGGCGTCACCGCGAAGATGTCGGCCGACGACCCGTTCCTCGCCGAGAACCTCCAGCTGGTGCAGTACAACTCGGGCGCCGGCCACTTCGAGGACGTGGGCGAGGTCATCGACTTCGAGGGCCAGACCGCGGATCTCACCGACCCGAGCCTCATCAACAGCTGATCGGGTCCTGGCCGCCCCGCCACCAGGTGGTGGCGAGGCGGCCGGGGATCAGCGCAGGCGTTCTGCCAGGGCCTCGATGTCAACGACGACATCGAGGCCCTGGCGCGTCCGGAGCCAGTGGCGGTTGGCCACGTGGAGCGGGTCGTCGGCGTCGTAGCGGTTGAGCACCACCACCACGCGGTGGTGGGGGAACGGCGCCACCGACACCAGCACGGCATTGATGGTGCCCAGCCCGGCGTCGGCCACGAGCACCACCGTGTCGGGGCGGATCCGATCGCCCAGGTCGACGGCGTCGCCGTCGTCGGCGATCGGTGAGCGGGGACCGCCCACGGTCTCCACCCAGCCCACGGCGGGGGCCGGGTCGGGCCAGGTGAGCTCGGCCACCAGCTCGTCGAGCGTGGGCGCAGGCCGCCCGAGGGCGGCGGCCGCCATGGGCGGCGCCAGCGGCACCTCGTAGTGGCGGTGCGGCGGGCACACCCGGTCGGGGTCCTCGCCGGTGGCGGCGGCCAGCTCCTCGGCGTCGGTGGGTGCCGGGTCGGCGGGATCGAACGACTGGGCCGGCTTGCGGGCCGCCACCGTGACGCCGGCGGCGCGGAGGACCGCCAGGGTGCGGGCGCCCACCCAGGTCTTGCCGATCTCGGTGGCCGTGCCGATCACCAGCACCAGACGATCGGGTCGCGGCCCGGCCGGCGCGCGGCCCGATCCGCCGCCGTCGGGGCCGTCGCCCGGTCCTCCTGCGACCGTCGCCATCAGCGGACGGTGGCCATCAGGCCCCACGACCGGCCAGGTCGGCGCGGTCGGCGTGGTCGGCACCACGGCCGTGGTCGACACGGTGGTCGTGGTCGGTGGGCGCCGTCACTAGGGCGAGGGCGCCCAGCAGGTGGTCGACCTCGGCCTCGGTGTGGGCGGCCGACAGGGTGATGCGCAGGCGACTGGTGCCGGGGGCCACGGTGGGCGGCCGGATGGCCGGCACGAGCAACCCCTGCTCGAGGAGGGCCGCGGCTGCGTCGAGCGCCCGCTGCTCGTCGCCCAGCAGGAGCGGGATGATGGGCGAGGGGTGCCCCGATCGGAGCCGGTCGACGTGGCCGCGCAGGGTGGCCATGAGGGCCGCTCCCTCGGGGGAGCGGACCACGCGCAGCGCGGCGAGGGCCGCTGCCGCGTCGGGTGGGCTGAGGGCGGTGGTGAAGATGCTCGACCGGGCGACGTTCACCAGCAGGTCGGCCACCCGGTCGGAGCAGGCGGCGAACCCGCCCAGCGAGCCGAGGGCCTTGGAGAGGGTGCCCACCCGCACCACCTCGACGCCGTCGAGGTCGGCGGCGGTGGGGTGGGGCCCGAGCACGGCGTGGGCCTCGTCGAGCACGAGGACGGCGCCGTGGCGCCGGCACACCGCGGCCACCGCAGCCACGTCGAGCACGTCGCCGTCCATGGAGAACACCGTGTCGGCCACCACGAGGGTGGGACGGTCGTCGGCGGCCACCAGCTGCTCCAGGCCGTCGAGGTCGCCGTGCGGCCAGCGCACCACGTCGGCGCGGGCGAGGCGGGTCCCGTCGATGATCGAGGCGTGGTTGCGGGCGTCGGAGACGATGCGGGTGCCGGCGGCGCCGAGGGCGGTGAGCACCCCGAGGTTGGCGGCGTACCCGGTGGGGAACAGCACGGCCCGCTCGGTGCCGCGCCACGAGGCCAGCTCGGCCTCCAGCTCGCGGTGCACCGGCCGGGCCCCGGTGATGAGACGGGAACCTCCGGAGCCGGCGCCCCAGCGGTCGAGGGCCGCCTTGGCCGCCGTGATCACGTCGGGGTGGGTGGTGAGGCCGAGGTAGTCGTTGGCCGCGAACGACACCACATCGGTGGCCGTGGCGGTGAGCGTGCCGCGGGGCCCCCACGCGTCGAAGTCGCGGTAGGCGCGCCAGCGACCGTCGTCGCGGATGGCGTCGAGGCGGCGGTCGAGCCAGTCGGACCAGTCGCCGGCGGCCCGCTCGGGCTCGGTCACGACCCGGCGGGCCCGGTGGGCCTGGCGGTCGGACCGTCGGGGGTGGCGGTGACCTCGGCCACCGCGGCGGCCACGGTGTCGACGATGCGGTCGATCTCGGCGGCGGTGGTGGTGAGGGGCGGCATCAGGACCACCACGTCGCCCAGGGGCCGGATGAGCACCCCTCGGTCCACGCAGCCGGCGGAGACCCGGCGGCCCCAGCGGAGGCCTTCGGCGGGCGGCGCCAGCTCGATGCCGGCCATCAGGCCGCACCGACGGACGGCGGCCACGCCCGGGAGCCCGGCCACCCGCTGGTCGAGGGCGGCGCCGAGCTGGGCGGCCCGCTCGGCCACGTTGGCCAGCACGTCCCACTCGTCGAGGAGGTCCAGGTGGCGGAGAGCGACCGCAGCTGCCAGGGCGTTCCCGCTGTAGGAGTGCCCGTGGTAGAAGGTCGCCTCCGAGAGGTCGGCGCCGAGGAAGGCCGCCCAGACCCGCTCGCTGGCCACCGTGGCCGACAGGGGCAGGTAGCCGCCGGTGATGCCCTTGCCGAGCACGAGGAGGTCGGGCCGGGTCCCGCACTGCTCGGTGGCGAAGAGGGTGCCGGTGCGGCCGAAGCCGGTGGCCACCTCGTCGTGGATCACGAGGACGTCGTGCGCGGCGGCCGCGCGGGCCACCGCGGCCACCGCCTCGGGCGGAACCAGCGCCATGCCCGCCGCCCCCTGCACGAGCGGCTCGAGCACGATGGCCGCCAGCTCGTGGGCGTGCGCCGCGATCAGGGCCTCGGCGGCGGCCACCGCCCCGGGCTCGCCGAGCGACGGGCTGCGCAGCACGGGGAAGCGCAGGGGGTCGTAGACGTCGGTGCCGAAGCCGCCAGCGCCCACCGACAGCGAGCCGATGGTGTCGCCGTGGTACGCCCCGCCGAAGGCGAGGTAGCGGGTCCGGCCGGCGACGCCCTGGTTGGTCCAGAACTGGAAGGCGATCTTGAGGGCCTGCTCCACCGCGGCGGCGCCGTCCGACGCGAACAGGAACCGCGGGCTGTCCACCGGCACCCGGGGCGCAAGGGCCTCGGCCAGCTCGATCACGATGCGGTTGCCGTTGCCCAGCAGGGTGCTGTGGGCCACGCGCTCGAGCTGGTCGCGGACGGCCTGGTCGAGCTCCGGCACCGCGTGGCCGAGGGTGGTGACCCACAGCGACGAGATGGCGTCGAGGTAGCGGTTGCCCTCCACGTCGATCAGCTCGCGCCCCTCACCCCGCTCCACGATCAGCGGTCGGTTGTCGGCGTAGGTGGCCATCTGGGTGAACCCGTGCCAGACGACCGCCGCATCGCGGTCGATCCAGGTCGCTGCGTCAGCCATGGGGCGAAGCTACCGAGCGCGCCGGTGGCGTCACGAGCCGGGGGGCGGGCCGTCGGCCAGGTCCTCGGCCACCTGGCGGACCTGCCAGTCGCGGTCGGTGCGGGCCCGCTCGAAGGCGGCGTCCACCTCGGGCCCGTCGAAGGGGGCGAGGGCGATGACCGCCCGCCGACGGACGGCGGCCTTGTCGGTGGTGGCGGAGAGGATGGCCGGCAGCCCGGCCGGGTCGCCCAGGGCGCCGAGGGCCGCCACCGCGGCCTCGCGGATCAACGCGTCGTGGGCCTCGGTGGCCAGCTCCGCCAGCCGGGCCACGGCGCCCGGCTCGGGCACGGTCCGCTCGCCGCTCGCCCAGGCGGCGACCTCCACCACGGTGGGGTCGGGGTCGTCGAGCAGGGGCACGAGGGCGACGTCGGCGGCGGCATCGGCCCCGCGCAGCTCGGCCACCAGTTCGGCGGCGCGGCTCCGCACGCGCGCGTCGGGGTCGGTCAGCCCGGCCTGCAGGTGCTGCGCCGCCAACGCACCCGCCCGCTGCAGGGCCCCGAGCGCGGTGGCCCGCACCGCTCCGTCCACGTCGGCCGCGAAGGGCCCGATCGCCCCCACGTCGCCGCGGTGCCCAGCGAGCGCTGCAGCGCGTCTCCGGGATACGGGGTCGGCTAGGTTCACGATGGGCCGGCCTGGGGTGCGAGGAGCGCGAGATGGTCGAGACCAACCGACAGGCCCGCGCCGAGGAGACCCGCCGTCACCTGCTGGCGTCGGCTCGGGCCACCTTCGCCGAGAAGGGCTACGGCGGCACCACGGTGGCAGCCGTCACCGAGCGCGCCGACACCGCGCACGGCACGTTCTACCTGTACTTCCGGAACAAGGAAGACGTGTTCGTGCACGTCATCTCCGATGTGTTGGAGGACCTCTACCAGCAGTCGTTCACGCCGATGGAGGAGCTGGCCGAGGAGTTCGACCCCCTGGCGCTCCGGCAGCGTATCGCTGCGTTCCTCGCGCTGATGGCGGTGCACGGTCGCCTCTGGCGGGCGCTCCTCGAGGGCGCGCTGACCAGCAGGGTGATCGAGGAGCAGTGGATGGCCGACCGCCGGCGGTTCCGGGCGGCGATCGCCGAGCGGTGGCGCATGCGCCAGGAGCACGGCGTGCTCGACCCCGGCTTCGACGTGGTGGTGGCGGCCGACGCGCTCGGCTCCATGCTCGAGTGGTACGCGTTCAGCGGCACGGCGTTCGCGGCGTCCGACCCCGAAGACGGCGCCCTGCTCGTCGACGACGATCGGGTGGTCGAGACGCTCACCCAGCTGTGGCTCGGCGCGGTCGGTGGACGGGTCTGACACCGGTCGGGCGGGTCACGTGGGCCCGCCCCCGTGGCCGATGACGGCCCCGCGTCGCGCCGTGGCAGGCTGTCGCGTCCCGTGACCTCCTTCCCGCCGGCTCCGCCGCCGCCGTCCCCCCACCTCCCGCCGCCCCCGCCACCGGCCGCGCCGGTGCCCGACCCCCGCGCGCCGCGTCGGGTGGGGCCGGTGTCGCGCCTTTGGTGGGTGACCGCCCCGCTGCTGGTGGCGCTGGTCTTCGCCATCTCGTTCGTGCTGGCCCGTCCGGTGCCGTACCTGGCGCTCACCCCCGGCTCGGCCCGTTCGGTGGAGCCGCTCGTCACCGTGTCGCCGATCGAGGGCGGGCCGGAACCGCAGATCGAGGCCCCCGGTGACGACCTCTTCTTCGTGACCGTGTCGGTCCGGCGGCCCGTGGGCATCGAGGCGCTGTACCGCCTGCTCGACGACGCCAACGAGGTCGTGCCCGAGGACTACCTCACCGGCGGCCAGAGCCAGGAGGAGAACCGGCGCTTCAACCTCCAGCTGATGACCGACTCCAAGGACAAGGCCACCAAGGTGGCGCTCGAGCGGGCCGGCTTCGAGGTCGGGGTGGAGGCCACGGGCGCGGTGATCGTCGATGCCGACCCCACGTACCCGGTGGCCGACGTCGTCCACCCCGGCGACACGATCGTGGAGGCCGCCGGCACGGCGATCGACTCCTCCGACGACCTGGTGGGCGTGATCGCCGCCCGTGAGCCGGGCGATGAGCTGGCGCTCACGCTGGAGCCCTTCGACGGCTCCGACGCCCGCACGGTCACCACCGAGCTGGCCACCAACCCCGAGACGGGCAAGGCGCAGTTGGGCGTGTCGCTCGAGGACCGGCCGTCGTACGAGTTCCCGCTGCGGGTCGACATCGACTCCGGTGAGGTGGGAGGCCCGTCGGCCGGCCTGGCCTTCACCCTCGCCATCCTCGACCGGCTGACGCCGGGCGACCTCACCGGCGGCTCGCCGGTGGCGGTCACGGGCACGATCAACCTCGATGCGACGGTGGGCCCGGTGGGCGGGGTGGTGCAGAAGACCGAGGCCGCCGTCAGCGAGGGGGCCGAGCTGTTCCTGGTGCCGGCCGACGAGTTCGAGGCGGCCACCGAGGCGGCGCGGGGACGCATCGAGGTGCGGCAGGTCACCACCCTCGAGGAGGCCATCGCCGCGCTCGAGGAAGCCGGCGGCGACCCCATCCCGGCCGCCGACGGAGACCCGCCCGACGACGGCTCGGGCGGCTGATCACCAGGTGAGCCCGGCCGCGTCCGCCCAGCTCGCCTTCGCGGCGGAGTTCGCCACCTTCCTGGTGGCCGTGGCCGGCGTGGCCTCGGCGTTGCGGCCCGGCCTGCTGAGCCGGGAGCCGTGGGCCCGCTCGGCGCTGGCGGCGGGGTTCCTGGGCGTGGCGACGGCGTCGTTCCTCCGGGGCGCGCTGATCATCGCCGAGCCGGACACCCCGGTCCTCCAGGGCATGCGGGTGGCGTCGGTGGTGGCCCTGGCGGTGGGCCTGGTGCGCTGGCGGAGCGGGCCCAGCCGCATCGCCCTCGGGGTCGGGCTGTCGGCCTACGCCGCGGCCGAGCTCGCCCTCCTCACCGACCGCGTGGCGCTGGGCGACGGGCTGCGCGGCCTCGGTGCCGCGGCCGCGGCCCTGGCGCTGGTGTCGGCCGCCCGGCGGTCGATCTCGGCTCGCATCGCCGTCGACGCCGCGCTGCTGGTGCTGGCCGTCGTGCTGGTGGTGGCCCTGTCCGTCTCGCTCACCGTGTCCGACCGCGTCGAGGGCGAGGCGCTCCGGCGGTACCGGGCCCGGGCCGCGGCCGAGGCCGACGCCGCCCTGGCCACCGCACGCGAGGGGCTGGGCCCGGCGCGCCTGGTGGCCGGCGTCCTGGCCGCGGAGCGGGCCGATGCCCTGCTGGAGCTGGGTGCGCCCTCCGGCGCGCCGGCCACGGTGGCGAGCGACCTCGAGGTGGCCCTCGCCGAGCTCACCGACGACCGCCTGCTCGACCTGGACGACCCCGTCGTGTTGGTGTCGGCCGCCGGCGCACCGGTGGCCGCGTCACCGGCCGACCTGCCCACGTCCACCCGCGTCTCCCTCTCCGGGGACGGCGCGGTGCGGGAGGCGTTGGAGGCCGGCGGCGAGCGCCAGGGGGTGGCGGTGGTGGGCGACGACGCCTTCGCCGTGGCCGTGGCCCCCGTGGTGGTGCGGCGCGCGGGCAGCCCCCAGGAGGACGTCGGCGCGGTGGTGGTGGCGCGCCGACTCGACGACACCTACCTCCGCGTCCTCGGCACGGGTGGCGAGGACCTGTCGTTCGCGCTGGCCACGCCGACCCGCGTGGTGGCCCGCACCGGCGGCGGCATCGGTGGCGCCGCGGTGGAGGAGGTGGCCCGGCAGGTGGTCGGGGAGGGCCGCCGTCCGGAGGGGCGCGGCGATCGCGGCTTCGTGGCTGCCGCGCCGGTCGACGGTGGCCACGGTCGTCCGGTGCTCGCCCTGGTGGTGATGGCGCCTTCGGCCGCCGCCGACGACGCGCAGGAGGCGCTGTTCCGCACCCTGTTCGTGGTGGCCCTCGCCGCCGCCCTTGCCGCCGTCGCCATCGGCGTGGTGGTCGGCGAGCGCATCGGTCGGGGGCTGACCCTGCTGACGGGAGCGGCCCGCCGCCTGCAGGCCGGGGAGCTGGACACCACGGTGCCGGTCCGCTCCGACGACGAGCTCGGCGTGTTGAGCGGGGCCTTCTCCACGATGGCCGGCGCCGTCCGGCAGATGACCGACGAGCTGCGGGCGACCGCCGCCGAGGAGGCCGCCGTGCGGGCCCGCCTGGAGGCGGTGGTGGCGGGGATGAGCGAGGCGCTCCTCGCCGTGGACGGTGACGGCCGGGTCATCGAGGTGAACCGGGCCGCCGAGGAGCTGCTGGACCGTCGTCGCCCGGAGGTGCTCGGACGACCGGTGGCCGACGTGGTGTCGTGGCGACAGCCCGACGGCACCGCCGTGCCGCTCGCGAGCGACGAGCTGGCGGACCGGGAGGTGGTCGCCGCCGACCTGGCGGTGGGCGAGCGAACGGTGCCGGTGGTGCTCACCTCGGGCACCCTGCGGGACGAGGCGGGCACCGTCGAGGGCGCGGTGCTCGTGCTGCGCGACGTGCGCCGCGAGCGCGAGGTCGACGACCTCAAGTCGTCGATCTTGGCCAACATCGGTCACGAGCTGCGCACGCCGCTCACCCCGATCAAGGGCTACGCCGGGATGCTGCGGGACCGGCCGCTCGACCAGGCCCGCACCCGGTCCTTCGCGGGCGAGATCCTCAGCGGCGTCGACCAGCTCGAGCGGGTGGTGCGCCAGCTGGTCACCTTCGCCACCATCGCCGCCGGTCGCCTCGCGGTGGAGCCCGTCGACACGCCGGTGGCCGACCTCGCCGAGGGGGTGCGCCAGCGGTGGGCGTCGCTCGGCGGCGACCACGACCTCTCGGTGGAGGTGACAGCGGGGCTCGGCGCGGTGGCGGTCGACCGGGCCCTGTTCGACCAGGCCGTCGACGAGCTGGTGGACAACGCCGTGAAGTACTCGCCGGACGGCGGAGCGGTGACGGTGCGGTTCGCAGCGGCGCCGAGCGCCGCAGGTGACCTCGACCGTCCCGACGGCGCCCCCGAGGAGGGGCACGAGGCGGGCGGGGCCGCCGATGTCGATGACGCCGACGGGGGTGGCGGGGCGGCGTTGGCCGTCACGGTGACGGACCAGGGCATCGGCATCCCGGCCGATCGGCTGGCGGAGCTGGTCGACGCCTTCACCCAGGGTGACGCCTCCTCCACCCGGCGGTTCAGCGGGCTCGGCCTCGGACTGGCCTGCGCCGACCGCATCGTCCGGGCCCACGGGGGACGCCTCGCCTACGCCTCGGTGCCGCAACGGGGCACGACGGTCTCTATCCTCGTGCCATTGGACCACCGGCGAAGGAGCCGTCGTGACGGACCGAGGTGAGCTGCGAGGCACCGGGCGGGTCGCCGCCGGCCCGCTCCGCCCGCGTCGTGGCCCCTCACCGTCACGGAGCGTGGCGCCCGACGCCGTCGCTCGGCTCCTCGATCCGGGGCTCGCCGCGGACGCCGACGCCGGTGCACCGGCTGGGCCGGCGCGCTGGTGGTCGTGGTCGGGCGGGCTCTCCCGCCCGTCACGCACCCTCCCCGTGGTGGCCGCCGTCCTGGCCCTGGTGGTGGTGGCGGTCGTGGCCGGGAGCCGCGGCGACGCGGGCCCCGGTCCGGGCGAGGCCCTCGTGTCGGTCGACGGGCTGGCCCGCGTGGCTCGCGCCGACGGCTCGGTCGACGAGGTGACCGGCCGGGCCCGCCTGGCCCCCGGCGATCGCTTCACCGTGGTGCGCGGCGCGGCCGAGCTGGAGCTCGCCGACGGCGTCCGCTACTCGGCCGTCGGCCCCCGGTCGCCCGCCGACCGGTCGAGCGCCGAGACCGAGACCGGCACCGGCACCGGCACCGACGACGAGGCCGAGGACGAGACCGACGACGGCCTCGCCGCCGCGGTCACCGGCACCGACCTGGTCATGGGCCGGGTGCCTCGGCTGCGGGCGGGGCCGCTCCTGGTGGTTGCGCCGGAGGGGGCCGTGCTGCGGGCGGGTGCCGGCGTCGTGCGCCTGGAGCCGTCCTCGGCGGCGCGGGTCACCCGCACCATGGCCGCGCGGGTCGACGTGTTCGAGGGGCGCGCCACCCTCGGTTCCGAGGGCGTGTCACAGGGGGTGCCCGCCCTGCGTTCCGCCGAGGCGGTGGCGGCCGGCGAGGTCACCCGCACCCGTCCGCTCGCCTACGCCGCCGACGATGCCTGGGACCGCCGCTACCTCGGTCCGGCGCTGTCGCTCGACGACCAGCTGGCCCCGCTCGCCACCGGGCTCCGCTCGAGCGGCATCGCCCCGCAGGCCCTCTCGGCGCGGATCCGCGCCGCGGTGGCCGGGGCCCCGTCCGCCGCTGCGCTGCGGCCGCTGCTGGCCGAGCGGACCGATCCGGTCGATGCCGCCCTGGGCCTCGCCGTCGTCGGCGTCGCCGAGCGGGGCCGGTTCACGGACCGCTGGCACCTCGGGTTCCGCTTCCACGACGCCGGCGCCCCGTGGGGGCTGGTGGCCCTCGACCTCGGCGCCGACCCCGACGCCGTGGTCGATGCCCTGGCCGCCTCGATCGATCGGACCGACCCCGGCACCGACGAGGCCGGGGAGGAGCTGGCCGTCGGCACCGGCACCGGCACCGGCACCGGCACCGGCACGGTCCCGTCCGATGCCGAGGGGCCCGACGGCGTCGACCCGACGGTCCCGACCGGCCCGACCCCTCCCGCCACCGGCACCGTCGGCGGCGACCCGGCGGGTGCCGACCCGACGGGCAGCCCCGCCCCCGCCGGCCCCGCGCCCGGTCCGACCACCCCGGCGCCCCTGCCCGGGCCCCTGCCCGGACCGGTGCCCACGGTCCCGCTCCCGCCGGTGACGGTCCCCACCGTCACCACGCTGGTCGACGCCCTCGACGGCGCCACCGGCGGGCTGGTGTCCGAGGTGGGCGACACGGTCGGGGGCGTGCTGGCGCCGGTGACGGGCCCGGTCACCGGCACCGGTGGGGTGCTCGGCGGGGTGACCGGTTCGGGCGGTCTCCTGGGTCCCGTCACCGGTTCGGGTGGTCTGGTGCCCCTCGGGCCCTGATCGCCGTCCGAACGGCGGGAAACCTCGCCGAGGCTCCCTGATCGGGGCGGGCCGCGGCCATACCATCGACACGTGCCCGCCGAACCTGCCGACCGTCCCGTCCTCGATCCCGACGACATCGCCGGGCACGGCTTCACCAAGGCGCGCAAGGGCTACGAGATCGACGAGGTCCGGGCCTACCTGGTGGGCCTCGGCTCCCGGATCCGTGAGTCGCAGCAGCAGTTCGGTGACATGGAGCGGCGCGTCGCGGAGCTCGAGCGCCGGGCCGTCGACCCGAAGGACCTCGACGAGGCCGCCGTCACCCAGCTCCTCGGCGAGGAGACGGCTCGGGTGCTCGACACGGCCCGCAAGGCCGCCACCGAGATCCGCACCAAGGCCGAGGAGAAGGCGGCGGCCACCACCGGGGCCGCCGACCGGGAGGCCACCGAGACGCGCCAGGCGGCCGACCAGTACGCCGAGGGGGTGCGGTCCGACGCCGACGAGCGCATCGAGGCGACCCGCGCCGAGGCCGACGAGTACGCCGCCGAGGTCCGCCGCGCCGCCGACGACGACACGGCCGAGCAGCGCGCCGCCGCCGACGCCTACGCCACCGACACCCGCTCGGCGGCCGACACCGAGGTGGCCGAGCTGCGCACCGCGGCCACCCTCGAGGTGGAGCGGCTGCGCGTCGAGGCCGAGACGGTCCTGGCCGACCGCACCGCCGAGGCCGAGGTGGCCGCCGGCACCATCCGCGCCGACGCCGACGCCTACGACCACCGCATCCGGGAGGAGGCCGATCGCTACGCCGACGCCACCCGGGCGGCGGCCGACTCCTACCGGGCCGACGTGCAGGGCGCCGCCGACGCCTACCGCCACTCGGCCACCACCGAGGGCGACCGCCTCCGCGCCGAGGCCCTGGCCGATGCCGAGGTCACCCGCCAGGCGGCCGACGCCGACGTGCTGGCCCGACGCGAGGCGGCCGACGCCGAGGCGGCCACGATCGTGGCCGACGCCCGCGAGGAGGGTCGGGGCATGGTGCAGGAGGCCCGCACCTACCGGGAGCGGGTCATCGCCGACCTGGCCGATCGCCGCCGAGCCGCCCGGGCCCAGTTCGAGCAGCTGGCCGCCACCCGCGACGCGCTGGCCGTCACCCTCACCGACGTGTCGTCGCGCATCGAGTCGTCGCACCGACTCCTGCAGGACGCGGCCATCGACCCCGGATCGATCGGTGACCTCGCCCAGGACCGACGCACCCTCGAGGCCTCCGACCAGCCGGGCAGCTCGGTGGGCGTCGGCGAGCTGGCCGACGACGCGGACGGCGCCGCGTTCCCGGACGACATCGACGGGTCGTCCGAGCCGGCAGCCGACCTCGCCGAGGGCACGATCGACACGATCGACACGATCGACACGATCGACACGATCGACACGATCGACACGATCGACGGGACCGGCACCGAGCCCGACCTGCTCGACGCCGACCGGCCCGACGCCGAGGCGGACGACGCGTCGGTCGACGGCCAGGTCGACGAGGTGGACGACGACGAGGGCGACGACGAGCAGCCCGTGTGGGCGGACGATGTCGTGCCCGAGGACCTGGTGCCCGAGGACCTGGTGGCGGAGGACCTGGTGGCCGAGGACCTGGTCTCCGAGGAGGGCGTGCCCGCGGGGGCGGTCGGCGACGAGGTCGATCCGGCGTCGTCCGACGACGACGACGACGCCGACGCCGACACCGACGCCGACGCCGACGCCGACGCCGACGCTGCGGCCGGCGAGGACGAGCTGGTCGGGGAGGTCGGCAGATCGGTCGATGCCGGAGCCGATGCCGGCGCCGACGGCTCGGCGGAACCGGCTGCGGAGTCTTCGGTCGACGACCTCTTCGCCCGGCTCCGCGCCGAGCAGGGAGCCTCCACCCCGGAGGACGAGGCCGGCGCCGATCCCGAGGCGGCCCAGATCGCCGAGGAGTTCGTGCCCGATGGCGATGCCGATGCCGATGCCGACGCGCAGCCGTCGGACGCCGGCGACCTCGACGAGGACAAGGGCGGCGACCCCGACACCGACCTGCTCGACCTGCGTGACGCCACCACCGACGAGCTGGAGCGGCAGCTGGCCCGCCGGCTGAAGCGGGTGCTGTCCGACGAGCAGAACGAGGTGCTCGATCTCCTCCGCCGCACGCGGGGCAACCCCGGGGCCGCCGAGGTCCTGCCCACCGACGACGAGCACCTGGCCCGCTACACGTCGGCCGCGCTGGAGGACCTGGCGTCGGCCGAGCGTGCCGGCGCCGCCTTCTTCGGCTCGGCCCCGGCCCGCAAGGCCGACGTGCGCGACGTGGCCACCGAGTTCGCCTCGGAGATGGTCCGCCAGATCCGCGGCCGCCTCGAGCGGGCGTTCGACGACGGGGGCGACGAGAACGAGGTGGGGGAGCGCATCCGGGCCTGCTACCGCGAGTGGAAGACCCAGCGCATCGCCGACACCGCCCGCCACTACGTGGTGGTGGCGTTCTCCCGCGGCCTCGCCGAGGCGGCGGCCGACGGCGCCACCTTCCGGTGGCTGGTCGACGACGGCGACGCCCCCTGCCCCGACTGCGACGACAACGCCCTCGCCGGCCCCACCGCCAAGGGCGAGCCGTTCCCCACCGGCGACCTCTGCCCGCCGGCCCACCCCGGCTGCCGTTGCCTGGCGGTACCGGTCGAAACCCCCTGACCCGACCGTGGGGGCCTGACCCCTCCCGGTAGGCTCCGCAGTCATGCGTCCGCAGCCTGACCTGCCCCGCCGGCCGTCGCGACGGGATCGCAGGGCCCGGCGTGGCCCCCGCCTGGCCGGACGGGGCCGAGCGATCATCGGCATCTCGCTCGCCACGGTGTTCTTCCTGCTGATCTCCCTGCGGGGGATCGCGTCCTTCTACACCGACTACCTCTGGTTCCGGTCGCTCGACCTGACCTCGGTGTGGGGCACGGTGCTGGGCGCCAAGCTCACCCTCACCGTGATCGGCACGCTGACCTTCTTCGCCCTGTGCTGGGGCAACATGGCCATCGCCGAGCGCCTGGCGCCGGCGTTCCGGCCCTCCAGCGGCGACGACGATCTCATCGAGCGCTACCACGAGATCGTCGGCCGCAAGGCCGGGCTGGTGCGCGTCGGGGTCGCCGCCTTCTTGTCGCTGGTGGTGGGCGTGAGCCTGGGCTCGGCGTGGAACGAGTGGATCCTCTTCGCCAACCGGGTCGACTTCGGACAGAAGGACGCCAGCTTCGACACCGACGTGGGCTTCTACGTCTTCCAGCTGCCGTTCCTCACCACGGTGTCGTCGTGGCTGTTCTCGGCGCTGATCCTGGTGCTCATCGTCACCTTGTTGTCGCACGTGGTGAACGGCGGCATCCGCTTCCACACCCAGCTCGATCGGGTCACCCCGCAGGTGAAGGCCCACGTGTCGGTCCTGCTCGGCGCCCTCACCCTGGTGCAGGGCGGGCGCTACTGGCTCGACCGCTTCCGGCTCACCTTCTCCACGCGAGGCACCGTCGACGGGGCCGCCTTCACCGACTACAACGTGCAGCTCAAGGTGATCTACCTGCTGATCGCCATCTCGGTGTTCGCCTTCGGGCTCTTCATCGCCAACATCTGGCGGCGGGGCTGGGTGCTGCCGTCGATGGCCGTGGGGCTGTGGCTGTTCGTGGCCGTGCTGGCCGGTGGGATCGTCCCCGCCTTCGTGCAGCGCTTCCGGGTGGAGCCCGCCGAGTCCTCCATGGAGGCGCCCTACATCCGCAACAACATCGACGCCACCAGAGCGGCGATGAACCTCGACGGCGTGGAGGACAAGACGTTCGACTTCGCGAGCGACCTCGACGCGGCCACGCTGCAGGAGAACGTCGACGTGGTCTCCAACATCCGGCTCTGGGACCCGTCGGTCATGCAGGAGAGCTACGAGAAGCTCCAACAGATCCGGTCCTTCTACGCCATCAACGACGTCGACGTGGACCGCTACGAGATCGACGGGAAGCTCACCCAGGTGATGGTGGGCGCCCGCGACCTGCGCACCTCCGGCGTGTCGGCCCCCCGCACGTGGGAGAAGACCCACCTCGCCTACACCCACGGCTACGGCGTGGTGGTGGCCCGGGCCAACACCAAGACCAGCAGCGGCGGCCCCGACCTGCTGGCCCAGGACATCCCGGTGGTCACCGACGCCGACTCCGGGCTGCCCGTGGTGGAGCAGCCCGCGCTGTACTTCGGCGAGGACCAGCCCGGCTACATGATCGTCGACACCGACCGGGCCGAGATCGATTACCAGGACGACAAGAACAACACCAAGACCACCACCTACGACGGTGACGACGGCATCACCATCGGCGGCGGCCTGAGCGGCTTCGTGAAGCGCAGCGCCTTCGCCCTGCGCTTCAACGACATCAACCCGTTGATCTCCGGCAACATCAAGCCGGAGTCCAAGGTGCTGATCGAGCGCGACGTGACGGCCCGCTTGAAGGCGGTGGCTCCGTTCCTCGCCTACGACCACGATCCCTACGTGGTGCTGCTCGACGGCGAGGTCAAGTACGTGGCCGACGCGTACACGACCACCCGGAACTACCCCAACGCCCAGCGGGCCGACACCGGTGGCCTCGACCCCGACAGCGGCCTCCGCGGCCGCTCGTTCAACTACGCCCGCAACTCGGTGAAGGCCGTGGTCGACGCCTACGACGGCACGGTCGAGCTGTACATCGTCGACGACGTCGACCCGTTGATCCAGGCCTACGACAAGGCGTTCCCCGACCTGTTCGAGCCCGTCTCGGAGGCGCCCGAGGGGCTCCAGGAGCACTTCCGGTACCCCGAGGACCTCTTCACCGTGCAGACCCAGATGTGGGCCCGCTACCACGTGGACAGCCCGGACACCTTCTACAACGGCAACGACGCCTGGTCGGTGCCCGGTGAGCCCGGCGTGGCCACCATCCGGACCGAGGCCACCACCGGGACCACCACCGACACCGAGCCGGTGGGCGCCGACAACCAGCCGCTCACGCCCGACGACCGCTACGTGCCCCAGTACCTGCTCTCGCGGCTGCCGGGCGAGACCACCGAGTCGTTCATCATCATGCGGCCCTTCGTGCCCGCGGGCGGGGGGAGCACCGACCAGCGGCTGCTCACCTCGTTCATGGTGGCCAGCAGCGACCCCGACAACTACGGCCAGCTGTCGAGCTACGTCACGCCGGGCGACAACCTGCCCAACGGGCCGAGCCTGGTGGCCGACCAGATGGAGTCCAACTCCGAGGTGCGCCGCCTCCGCAACCTGGTCTGCTCCGGCGGCACCACCTGTCGCCTCCGCAACCTCACCATGGTGCCGATCGGCGACTCGCTGCTCTACGTGCGGTCGCTGTTCGCCAGCGGTGACGACGCCGCCGTGCCCCGCCTCGAGCGGGTCATCGTGAGCTACCAGACCGCCACCGGCAACCGGGTCGAGGTCGACACCAACCTGCGCGGCGCCCTGGTGAAGCTCTTCGGCGAGGACGTGCCAGAGGAGGTCGAGAGCATCGGCGTCGACGACGACGAGGGCACCGACACCCAGGTCGACGGCAGCGAGCCCGAGGAGACCACCACCACCACGTCGACCACGACGCCGGGCGACGAGCCGACGGGCACCCAGGAGGAGCAGGAGAACCAACTGCTCGCCGACCTGTTCGAGGCCTTCGACGCGGCCGACGCCGCCGGCCGCGACGGCGACCGGGTGGAGGAGGCTCGGCAGATGGAGCGGGCCCGGGAGATCGTCGACGAGCTGCAGGTCCTGCGGGGCCAGACACCCACCGGCACGAGCGGCGCCCCCGAGATCGACGAGGACGGTGCCGCCCCCACCACGACCGCCCCGTCGGGCGAGGGCGCCACGACCACCACCACCAGCGCCGGCGCCTGACGGCCCCGCCGCTGGTCGGCCCGCCGCTGCTGGGGCCGCTTGCTGGTCGGCCCGGCCGCTGGTCGGGCGGCCTCCCCGCCGTCAGGGACAGGGGGTCAGGGGCCGGCGGTGGCCAGTTCGGCGTCGGCCACGATGACCTGGCCCCGGGCCGTGGCCACGAGCACGGCGGCGTCGGCCCGCAGTGCTTGGTCGTCGAACCACTCGGGCACCAGGCCGAGGGCGGCCGGCGGGCCGAAGCGCAGGCGGAACTGGTTCTCGGGGACGGTGAGGGCGTAGGTCCCGTCGGCGGCGGTCGTGGTGCGGAACGTCGCCACCACCCCGTCGGTGGCCAGGTACGCCCCGACGTTGACGCCGGCGACGGGCTGGCCGGCCTCGTCCACCACCCGTCCTCTGATGACCGTGGGCGCCCGCGGGGCGAGCTCGGCGTTCGCCACGAACCGCTCGCCGAGGCCGGCGGCGGTGAACACCGTGGCGTCGGCCCGGGCGTACCGGTCGTCGTGCCACTCGTCCTGCAGGCCGCTCGCCGCGCTCGGCAGGAACCGCACCTGGTACTGGCCCGGGTCCAGTCCGCCGATGTCGTAGGTCCCGGCGGCGCTCGTGGTGCCGCTCGCCAGGCCGGTGGTCTCGCCCACCCGGTAGACGGCGACGCCGACCCCGGCGACGGCCTCGCCGTCGGCATCCACCACGGTCCCGGTGACCCGTGCCGGGGACGGCGCCACCGTGCGCGTGATGGTGACCGCGTCAGGGAGCACATCGGGTGCCTGTGTCGTGGTGGTGGCGGCCGTGATCGTGAAGCTCACCGGGCCCAGCGTCGTGTCCCGCAGGGTGAGGTCGAGCAGGTGCTCCCCCACGGGGAGCATCGGGTGCGTGCAGCTGAGCACCTGGTCCACGGCCTCGCAGGAGAAGCCGGTGGTGGAGGTGTCGACCCCCTCGACGTGGACCGAGGCCGGGAGGTCGGCGGTGATCGACGTCTCGGCGGCGGCGGCGGGCCCGGCGTTGGTGACGCGCAGCTCCACCACGCTCGGGCCGCCGGCCGGCGCGGTGGCGCCGTGGCTGGCGGTCACCCCGAGGTCGGTGGTGGCGGCGACGACGTCGATCGTGTGGGTGGCGGTGTTGTCCGAGAGGTCGTCGTCAGGGAGGGAGGACGAGGCGGTGGCCACGAGGGTCGCGTCGTCCTGGACCGCCCCGGGGACGATGGTGGCGCGCAGGGTGGCCGCGTAGTGGGTGGTGAGCTGACCGATCTCGCAGGTCGACGTGGAGCCGGCGATCGCGCACGGCACGGGGACGCCGTGCCGGTCCCACTCGGCGGCGGTGATCGTCCAGCCCGGCGGGACCTCGAGCGTGCCCACGGCGTCCTCCACCAGGGAGGGCCCGTCAGGGTTGCCGACCCGGTGCGTGATCGTGAACGGCTGGCCCGCCACCACCTCCCTCGGCGGCCAGTCGAACCCCGCCTGGAGATCGGCCCGGGGCGCCACGACCGTGAGGTCGTGGCTGAGCTCGTTCGGGTGGGGGTCCGGGGACGGTTCGGTGTGGTCCGAGGTCACGGTGATCCGGAGCGGACCGGCGTCGTCCACGGTGACCTGCATGAGGAGGAGCACGGTGACACGGCCACCGGCCGGGACCGTGCCGACCTCGCAGGTGATGACCTGCTGATCGGTGCTGCACCCTCCTGAGTCGGACGGCGCCGGCGAGCCGAGGTAGGTCGACCCGATCTCGACCCCGTCGGGCACCGTGGCCACCAGACGGATGCCGGAGGCGGGGAAGTTCCCGTGGTTGCGGATGGTCGGGACGACCTGCCAGAGGACGCCCTCGACCGCGGGATCGTGGGTGACGTAGGGCGTCAGGCCGAGGTCCACGACGGCCTCGGCCACGTCGAACGTGGTGGTGTCGACGTCGGCCACGGGGTCGGGCTCATCCTGGGCGGTGGTGGTGGTCGTGCGCATCGTCACCGTGACGGGCCCCGCTGCGGTCGGGGTGACCTGCAGGGTGATCGGCTCCGAGGCGTACGCCGGCACCGCGCCCAGGGCGCAGCTGGCCGTGGAGCCGCTGATCGTGCACGGGAGCCCGGCCTCGCCCCAGCGAGCGTCGGTGATCTGCACCGAGGGCGAGAGGTCGAAGGTGGCGGTGACGTCGGCGTGGTCGCTCGACCCGGTGTTGTGGACGGTGCCGTCGAGGGTCTGGGAGAGGTCGACGACACCGTCGGCGGCCGACGCCAACTCGGGGTGGACCTCCGAGGCGATGGCAGGGTCGACGACCTGGACCGACGCGCGGCCCGCGAGGCCGACGCCGATCGTGCTGACGCTCAGGCTCACCCCGGCGCTCGGGCCAGGTGCGACGGCCCGCAGCCGCATGGTCACGATCGAGCCGTTGCCGATGCCCCACAGGTCGTAGCCGGCGCACCCACCGGACGGCACGCAGGGCGTTGTGCGGCCCCCGATGGTGACCGAGACCGCTTCGATGTTGGGGGGCAGCGACACGCTGACGTAGTTGACGGGGATGGCGAAGTCGGTCACGGCACGGCCGGTCACGTCGAAGACCTGGCCGGGGACCACCGGCGGGACGGGGTCGAAGAAGATGCCCCAGCCGGGGGTGGCCCGGGTGGTCGCGGTGTTGGGCCCCGGGTCGGGGTCGGGCTCGGGGTGTGGCGAGCTGACGGTGTGGTCGATGTCGACCTGGCTGGCATCGGGCCGGACCTCAACCTCGAGGACCCAGCGCTGGGCCGCGACCGTGGTGGGCTCCACCAGCGCACCGTCGGTGGTGCACCGGGCGGTGCGCTCGACGATGTCGCACGAGCCGCTGGCGACGCCGCCGCCGGGCAACGCCCGCTGGAGGCGGGCGCCGAGGATGGTCCCGCCGTCGGAGACCTCCTGGGTGACCACCACCTCGGATGCCGCCGCACTCGACCGGTTGGTGATCCACGAGCTCGACGTGAAGGGGGTGCCCGGTGCGAGGTCGTCCGGCAGCTCACCCTGCACCTGGAGGTCGACCGTGGCACCGGTGCCCACCGCGATCGGGACGCGATCGATGTTCGGGTGCGGATCGGGGGAGGGCTCCGAACCGCTCGACAGCACGGCCAGGACCAGGTCGCCGGCGGGCGCGGCCACGGTGCCGGTCACCGTCAGCTCCAAGGTCCGGGTCTCTCCCGGGTCGAGCGTCCCGAGCGCGCACGAGCCGAGGTCGCCAGGCTGGGTGCAGCCGGTCACCCCGGGACCGGTGAGCTCATCCACCCGGAGGTGGCTCGGCGCCAGGTGGCCCACCCGCACGCCGTCGGCCGCGAGGTCGCCGTGATTCGCCACCACCACCGAGAAGGTCACCGCTTCGCCGGGAGCAAGGTCGGTCGGCGCGTCGATGGCCTCGATGGCCAGGTCCCGCCCGTCGGGCGGAGGAGGCGGGTCACAGGCCGCCAGTCCCAGGGCGGCGACGACGAGCACGAGCGGCCCGAGCCGTCGACGCCTTCCGCCGGCGTGGCCGCCGGATGACCGGGTGATCCGTTCCATGATCTGCCCCTCGCCCTGGTCGGAGCCGCTGTCGGACCGGCCTCGTCCTTTGCACGTCGCCGGTGCGACCGTCGTCACAGTGTGGCAGGCGTGACGTGGGCCGACAACCAACGAGATGCCCCCGCCCGTCCGCGCCGGGAGGGTCGCGCCGTCGCGCCTGGGCCGGCCCTGGCAGACGGTGTGTCCGACCCCAGGAGCGCGCCCGTGGTCGCAGCGGGCCTCGTCGTGGGTCAGCACGATGCCGTTGGTCGCACCCGACCTGAGCTCGTGAGACTTCGGTCCTCGTCGACCGGCCCGGTCACCGGCCCCGTTGGTGGACCGCATCGACGGAGCTGTCGCCCGTCCCCAGCTGGTGCATCGGCCCGGTCGCCGACCCCGTTGGGCCCACCGCACCGACGAAGCCGCCAGGTTGCAGTTCCGACGACCGGCTCGGTATGGTCAAGGGGCTCGCCGCGGGGTGGAGCAGTCTGGTAGCTCGTCGGGCTCATAACCCGAAGGTCGCAGGTTCAAATCCTGCCCCCGCCACCAACGAAACACCAGGTCAGAGGCCTTTCCGGAGCAATCCGGGAGGGCCTCTCTGGCGTTTTCAGGCCTCCGTTCTACACCTCCTTCTACACCGCGGGTTGGGACGCGTTGTGACGGGCTGGTCC
>JBBRFU010000035.1:0-28931 GCA_038241315.1 Acidimicrobiales bacterium
CTGCACCGGAGCCGAGGAGCCCCCATGGCGCTGTTCTCCATCGATGGGGCCGTCGGCCGCCTCACCCGAGCGGTGGCCACGAGTGCCGCCTTCCGACGCGTCGGCCCCCGGCTCGTCCCCCGCCTGGACCGGGTGCTGCACCGCGCCAGCGGCGGTCGGATCATCCTCAGCCGGGCCCTGGTGCCCAGCCTCCTGCTGACCACCACCGGACGACGCACGGGCGAGCCCCGTCCCACGCCCCTCGCGTGCCTGCCCGACGGCTCGGGCGGGTGGTGGGTGGTGGGCTCGAACTTCGGGCAGCGCCCGCACCCGGCCTGGACGGCCAACCTGCTGGCCGAGCCCGTCGCCACCGTGTCCTACGGGGGTGCCACCACGCGGGTGCGGGCCGAGCTGCTCGACGAGGGGGCCAAGGCCGAGGTGTGGCCACGGCTCGTGGCGGTCTGGCCCGCCTACGACGACTACGTCCGCAGCAGCGGCCGCGACCTCCGCGTGTTCCACCTCGTGCCGGCGGCGCCCTGAGCGCCCGCGGTCAGGACGGTCGCCAGGCCGTGGCGCCGAAGGCCAGGTAGCGGAGGCGGCGCTCGGTGTCGGCGACCACGGTGGGCTCCCGGTCGGGGGCCTCCTCCATCACGTCGATGAGGCGCTTGGCGGAGTCGACCATCAGGCCCACGATGAGGTCGGCCAGCATGACCAGGTCGGCCGTGGGCCAGCGGTCGACGACGGGCAGGCGGGCGAGGTCGGCGGCGAGCTCGGTGGCGAACAGGCGGATCTCGTGGCGGATGGCCAGGCGCACCGGCACCACCGCGCTGTACTGCTCCCGGGCGATGAACCGGTAGTGGGCCTGGTTGTCGCGGACGTGGCGCACGAGCACCGCCACGGACTGCTCGATCATGTCGTCGGCCGCGGTGACGTCGTCGCGGGCATCGCGCATGAGTTGGCGGAGCGTGGTGAAGGCCTCGTCGACCAGGACCAGGCCGAGGTCGTCGATCCGGTCGAAGTGGCGGTAGAAGGCGGCCGGCGCCACACCGGCGGCGCGGGTGACCTCGCGGATGCCGAGGTTGTCGAGCGAGCGGTCCTCCAGCAGCGCCAGGGCGCCGTCGAGGAGGGCCCGGCGGGTGCGGCCCTTGTCGACGGCCCGGACCGAGGGGGGACGCGCCGCACCGTCGCGCCGGCCCGCGCGGGGCGGGGTGGGCCGTCGGGTGCTGGTCACCCCGCCAGGGTAGACGGGCGTTCACCGGAGTGCCCACCGGTCGGGGCCGGGCCGCCCGGTGGGTGGGCCGGGCGCCGACCCCGGTGAACCGTTCCCACGTCAGGCTCGGGCCAGACCACCGTGTGTGACCGGTGCCGCTTGCCTCCCAGGTCGGATGGGTCGTATCCTCGTGAACAGTTGTTCACCGAACTCGAGGAGCGCCTGTGATCGACGTCCTGCCGGTGTCCCCGCCCGGAGGCGCTCGCGGCCTGCTGCGCCGGGCCCTCGCCTCGGACCTCGTCGACCGGCTCACCGCCCCCCACGGCGTGGATCGCTACCTGGAGCTGGTCGACCCCCGTTGGGTGGTCCGCGAGGTCCGGGCCGAGGTCCTGGCGGTCACTCACCAGACCGAGGGCACCGTCACCCTCACCCTCCGACCCCGGGGCCCGTGGGCAGGCTTCCGGCCCGGCCAGCACGTCGTGGTGGGCGTGGAGATCGACGGCGTCGTCCACGAGCGCTGCTTCAGCCTCGCCGGCTCCCCCCACCGCCCCGACGGCACGTTGGAGCTCACCGTCAAGGCCAACCCCGCCGGTCGGGTCAGCCGCCACCTGGTCGCCGCGGCGCAGGTGGGGATGGTCCTCCGCCTCTCCGAGGCCCGGGGCGACTTCGTGCTCCCCGACGCCGACCGACGCGACCGCCACCTCGTGCTCGTCAGCGGCGGGAGCGGCATCACCCCCGTCCTGTCGATGCTGCGCACGCTGGCCGACGAGGGGCACGAGGGGCCCGTGACCTTCGTGCACTACGCCTACACCCTCGACGACGTCTGCTACCTCGACGAGCTGCGCGACCTCACGGCGTCGCTCCCCGGCGGTCGCCTCCTGCTCGGGCTCACCGACGATGCCGCCGGGGGCGACCTCGAGGGGTTCTTCGGCCCCCGGCACCTGGCGGCGATCACCGACGATCCCGCCTCGATCGAGGTGTTCCTGTGTGGCCCGGCCCCGCTCATGACCGCTGTGGAGGACCACCTCGCCGGGCTCGGCCTCGCCGAACAGGTCCACCTGGAGCGCTTCGGCCCGCCCCCGCTCGATCCCTCCCTCGACACCGGCGACGGCGTCGTCCGGTTCGAGCGGGCCGGCACCGCCGTCCCCGCCACCGGCACCCTCCTCGAGACCGCCGAGGCCGCCGGCCTGGCGCCGAAGTTCGGGTGCCGACGCGGGATCTGCGGCACCTGCACCTCCACCAAGACCGCCGGGGTCGTCCGCAACGTCGTCACCGGCGAGGCCTCGAGCGCCGACGCTGCGCCGATCCGCCTCTGCGTCTCGGTGGCCTGCGGCGACGTCGCCGTCGACCTCTGATCTCCCGCCCGACCGAAGGAGCCCCCGTGCCCAACCCCATCGACCACCTCACCTCCGAGCAGATCGACGCCTTCGGCGAGGAGCTCGACGACCTGCGCCGCCGCACCGTGGCCGACCTCGGCGAGCGGGACCGCGAGTACCTCGAGCAGGTGGTGCGGGCCCAGCGCGGGCTGGAGTTCGCCGGCCGGGCCCTCCTCTTCGCCGGGTTCCTGCCCCCGGCGTGGGTGGGCGGGACCGCGGCGCTGGCGTTGTCGAAGATCCTCGACAACATGGAGATCGGCCACAACGTGATGCACGGCCAGTACGACTTCCTGCAGGACCCGGCCTTCGACGGCAACACGTTCGAGTGGGACACCGCCTGCCCCGGCGACAACTGGCGGCACTCGCACAACTTCCGCCACCACACCTTCACCAACGTCATCGGCGAGGACCGCGACATCGGCTACGGCGTGCTCCGCATGGAGGAGAGCCAGCGCTGGAAGCCCAGCGACCTCGGCAACCCCGTCTACGCCACCCTGCTGGCCTTCTTCTTCCAGTACGGCGTGATGCTGCACGACCTCGAGGCCGACGAGCTGATCACCGGCAAGAAGACGTGGGCCGAGACGGCGGAGCTGCGCCGGGCGATGATCGCCAAGGTCGGCAGCCAGACCCTCAAGGACTACGTCCTCTTCCCCCTCCTCACCGGCCCGGCGGCGCCCCTGACCGCCGTGGGCAACGCCACCGCCAACATGGTCCGCAACGTCTGGGCCTTCACCATCATCTTCTGCGGCCACTTCCCGGACGGCGTGGCCACCTTCACCCCCGAGGAGGCGGCCGACGAGTCCCGGGGCGGCTGGTACCTGCGCCAGCTGCTCGGGTCGGCCAACATCGACGGCGGGAAGCTGTTCCACGTCATGAGCGGCAACCTGAGCCACCAGATCGAGCACCACCTCTTCCCCGACCTCCCGGCCCACCGGTACCCGGAGATGGCGGTGGAGGTGCGGGAGATCTGCGAGCGCTACGGCCTGCCGTACAACACCGGCGGCCTGGCGAAGCAGTTCGGCTCGGTGGTGGCCAAGATCTGCCGGCTGGCCCTGCCCTGGACCGGCGGCCCGGCCGACGACGGGGCCACCGAGCAGCCACCACTCTCCGTGGTTCCCGACCCGGGGGTCGACACGCAAGGGAGGTTCGTGGCAGCCTGAGTGCGCTTCGCCCGGTGTGTGCCGGTGGGGGCGGGAGCTCCGGTCGTGGATGGTCGGTGCTCCCGCTCTCTCCCGCTCGCATCGGGCGTTGCTCGTTCCCCGGGCGCTCCCTGGGCCGTTGCTCGTCCGCGGTGCTCGGCCCCGGGCCGTCGGATTGGGCTCAGGCCAGCCGGGTGCCGTCGAGGGCCCGCACCAGCCCCGCGGCCGCGGCGTCGCCGATGCGGTCGAACGCCAGCCGCAGGAGCCGGTCGGCCACCTGCAGGGGGCCGTTGAGGGTCAGGTCGGCGTCGTAGCTCGCCACGCAGCCCGCCCCGTCCGCCTCGACGGTGATGGTGTCCACCGAGGTGATCCACCGGTTGCGGGCTCGCGCCACCACCACCCGGGGGCGGTCGTAGCGCTGCACCACGTAGCGCAGGGTGGCCCCGCTGGCTTGGAGGTCGTACTCGGCGCCCTCGCCGGGCCCGTCGCCCACCACCTGCTCGGCCTGCTTGGTGCCGGGGTCCCAGTCGGGGAAGTTGCGGAGGTCGGCCAGGTAGTCGAACACCTCGTCCGCCGGCTTGTCGGTGCGGACGCGCATCACGTATCGGGCCATCGTGGGGCCCTACCCGACCGCGGTCCGGGCAGTCCGCGCCGCGGCCGGCCAGCAGCCGATCTCAGCGGTTGATCTCAGCGGTCGATCTCAGCGGTCGATCTCAGCGGCCGATCTCAGAGGTCGATCACGGTGCGGACGCCGACGGCCCGACGGAGGTCGTCGAAGGCGAGGTCGATGTCGGCGAGCGGGCGCCGCCCGGTGATCAGCGACGCCAGGTCGAGCTGGCCGGTGCGGGCGAGCTCGATGAAGCGGGGGATGTCCCGGAGCGAGTTGCAGCTGCCCAGGAGGCAGCCGAGCAGGTTCTTGCCCGACGCGGCGAGCAGCGCCGGCAGGGGATAGGTGAGCGGGTCGTCGAGCGGCGGGACCCCCACCATGACCGTCGACCCGCCCTTGCGGGTGGCGTCGAGGCCGGCGCAGATGAGGGCGCTGCGCCCGGCGGCGTCGAACGCCCAGTCGACCCCGATGCCCCCGTCGGTGAGGTCACGGGATGCGGTCACCACGTCGTCGTGTCCCGGGTCGAGGGCGTGGGTGGCGCCCATGGCCAGCGCCCGCTCGCGCCGGTCGGCCACCGGGTCGCTGACGATGATGCGGCTGGCGCCGGCCAACCGGGCTCCCTGCACCACGGACAGGCCGACGCCACCGAGCCCCAGCACGAGGACCGTGTCGCCCTCGGCCACCCGCGCGGTGTTCAGGACGGCCCCCACGCCGGTCTGGACGGCGCAGCCGACCACGCAGGCCACATCGAGCGGGACGTCGTCGGGGATCCGGACCGCGCCGGTGGCCTGGATGATGACGGTCTCGGCGAAGGCGGCCACGGCCAGCCCCCGGTAGATCGTCTCGCCGTCGCGGGAGAGGCGGGTGCCGCCGTCGGGGTGGGTGCTGGTGGCGAGGGCGTCGCTGTTGGTGCAGAGGCTCCACTGGCCCCGGACGCACCAGGGGCAGTGGCCGCACGGCGGGCAGGGCGTGAGGACGACGTGGTCCCCCACGGCCAGGGTGGTGACGCCCGGACCGAGGGCCGCCACCACCCCCGCGGCCTCGTGGCCCAAGACGATGGGCGTCACGGTCGGGAGCGCGCCGTCGACCAGGCTGAGGTCGCTGTGGCAGACGCCGCAGTGGTGGACCCGCACGGCCACCTCGCCGACGCGGGGCTCGTCGACCTCCACGTCGTCGCGCACCACCAGGGGCTGTCCGACCGCTTCCAACACCGCTGCGCGCATGGTCCACGTCCTGTCTGGTCCGGTGGGCCCCAGCGGCCCGCCGCCCGGTGCAGGCTCCTGCGCCGGAGCCGAAACCCTGCCACGTCGGCCACCACTCGTCTGACGGTCCGTCAGCTCGAGCGGACCGACGGCCGCCGCGCCTCGACCCACCCGCCGCGGGGAGGGCGCCGGGGGTCAGCGACGCCTGGCGCGTCGGCCGGCCACGGTCCACCGGGCCCGCTCGACCAGGGAGCGGTGGGCGGCCACGGGCAGGGAGCCGCCGGGCGCCTGACGGCGCTGGGTCGGGTAGATGCCCCGCCGACCCGAGCAGAGGTAGGCGACCACGCACGCCACCGCCGCCGGCGCCACCGCGCCGGTGCCGAAGATCTCGACCGCCATGACGGTGCACGCCAACGGCGTGTTGGTGGCCCCGCCGAACACGGCCACGAAGCCCAGGGTGGCACCGACCACCGGCGAGAGGCCCACAGAGGGCGCCAGCGCGCTCCCGAGCGTGGTGCCGATCACGAACAGCGGTGTGACCTCGCCGCCGACGAACCCCGCGCCCACGCAGAGGGCGGTGAACGCCAGCTTGAGCAGGGGTACCTCCCAGCCGGTGGGGTCGCCCGCCAGCGCCTGGTCGATGAGGGGCAGGGAGAGGCCCAGGTAGCTGCGGCCGACCAGGGCGGTCCCGGCCAGCACCAGGAGGCCCGCCACCGCCGGCCGCGCCGGCGGCCACGCCACGCCGCGCCGGGCGGCGGCGCGGACGAGGTCGGTGGCCTCCACGAAGGCGATGGCCGCGAGGCCGAAGGCCACCCCGGCGATCGCGGCACGGCCCAGCAGGGCCGGGTCGATGGCCACGTGGAGCTGGGGCCGGCGCTCGTGGTGGTAGCCGAGGGCGCGCACCACCTGGTCGCCCACCACCGACGCCGTCAGCGTGGCCGCCACCCGGTCCCCCCACGTGCCGTCGCGGAACCCGGCCAGGAGCAGCGGGCGGGGTGCTCGCCGGGCGCTCGAGAGCCGACCCACGCCCGGCACCCACCAGGGCAGCGGCCGGATCAGGCTGGGGGCCTGGTCGACGGCCGTGGCGCCGGTCCCGTTCGGGGGGTCGCCCTCGGGCGTCCGGGGGTGCCAGCTCAACCGTTGCACCTCCAGGCCGAACACCGCGCCGGCGAGCGGCACGCCGAAGACCGCCCCGAACCCTCCGCCGAGCGCCGCCACCAGCAGGGTGCGGCGGTCGTCGCCGCGCAGGCCCAGCCGCCGGGAGAGCGCGTCGGTGAGCGAGCCCGACAGTTGCAGCGCCGTCCCCTCCCGACCCACCGACGCCCCGCCGAGGTGGGCCACGACCGTGCCCACGCCCACCAACGGGGCCATGCGGCGCGGCACCCAGTCGGTGGGATCGTGGATCTGGTCGAGCAGCAGGGCGTTGCCCTCGCCGGCCCGCCCGCCGACGCGGTGGTACGCCAGCCCAACGGCGAGGCCGATGACCGGGAGCAGGCCCACCAGCCAGCCGTGCGCCAAGCGCAGGGACGTGGCCTCGTCGAGGGCGGTGAGGAACGCCCAGCAGGCCAGGCCGGCCAGCACGCCCGAGGCTGCGCCGAGCGCCACCCACCGCAGGAGGCCCGCAGCTCGGGCGCCGGTCCCGACGCGCTCGACCCCGGCCCCGGGGTCGGCCGGGACGGGGGTGGTGCTGGTGGGCTCGGGTTCGGGCACGGCGGGCTACCTCGGTCTCGACGTCGATCGACCTGGTAGGGACCGTCAGCCCGGGTGCGGGCGGTTCCGGCGAGCCCCATCGCCGTGGCCCGACGCTACCCGGCCCGGTCCCGTCGAGGGTGCCGGTGCCTGGCCCTCGGCGCCCCCGGGCGGGGTGCCGGGTTGTCTGGTACCCCCCTGGGGTATAAGCTGGCGTCGTTGCGAACCTGGAGGATCTCGATGACCACGCCCTCGCCCACCACCAGCACCTACGCCGTCACCGGGATGTCGTGCCAGCACTGCATCGACGCGGTGACCGCCGAGGTCGGCAAGCTCGCCGGCGTCGACCAGGTCGACGCCGACCTGGCGGCCGGGGCGGTGCGGGTCACCAGCCAGGGCCCGCTCGACCTCGCCGAGGTGCGGGCTGCGGTCGACGAGGCCGGGTTCGACCTGGCCGAGCCGGCGGGGTGACCCGGTGAGCGCCACCCTCCGCCTCGCCGCCTTCGCGGTGGGTGCCCTCGCCGCGTTCGGCGCCGCGTTCGGGGTCGGGCGCGCCGTCGGTCCGGTCGGCGACGACCGCGAGCCGGGGCGGACGCCCCCGGCCACCGGCCAGCCGGCCGGTGAGCCCGACGCCCACCCCGACGGCCACACGGGCGCCGAGCCGTGAGCACCCCCGCGAGCCCGACCACGCCGGTGCCGGCCCCCACCGACGACGAGCCGCGCACGCTCCACCTCGACATCGGCGGCATGACCTGCGCATCGTGCGCGTCGCGGATCGAGCGCAAGCTCAACAAGCTCCACGGCGTCGAGGCGGCCGTGAACTACGCCACCGAGGGCGCCCGGGTCACCGCCCCGGCGTCGGTGACGCGCGACGACCTGGTGGCCCAGGTCGGGTCGCTCGGCTACACCGTGCTCCCCGAGCCGGCCGCGCCGACCGCCGCCGACGGGCCCGCGACCGACCCCGCCGGGGCGCCCGCCGCGGATCGCCACGCCGAGGCGGTGGAGGAGGGCCTGCGCCAACGGGTCCTGGTGAGCATCGCCTTGTCCGTGCCGGTGCTCGCCCTGTCGATGATCCCCCCGCTGCAGTTCGACCACTGGCAGTGGATCGCCCTCTGCCTGGCGTCGCCCGTGGTGCTCTGGGCGGCCTGGCCCTTCCACCGGGCCACCTGGACGAACCTCCGTCACGCCGCCGCGTCCATGGACACGCTCATCTCCGTCGGCACCCTGGCGGCCTACGGCTGGTCCCTCTACGCGCTGTTGCTCACCCCGGCCGGCGACGACGGCATGCGGATGGCGTTCGACCTGGTGCCCTCGCGTGGGGGCGGCCAGCACGAGATCTACCTCGAGGTGGCGGCCGTGGTGGTCACGCTCATCCTCGGGGGACGCTGGTTCGAGGCCCGCGCCAAGCGACGCTCGGGCGCCGCGCTGCGGGCCCTCCTCGAGCTGGGCGCCAAGGACGTCGCCGTGCTCCGGTCCGGCGCCGAGGTCCGCATCCCGGTCGAGCAGCTGGTGGTCGGTGACCGCTTCCTGGTGCGGCCGGGCGAGAAGATCGCCACCGACGGCCTGGTCGTCGAGGGCAGCTCCGCCGTCGACACCTCGCTCCTCACCGGCGAGCCGGTGCCGGTGGAGGTGGCGCCGGGCGACCACGTGGTCGGGGCGAGCGTCAACCGAGGTGGTCGGCTGGTGATCGAGGCCACCCGCATCGGGGCCGACACCGCCCTGGCGCGCATCGCCCGCCTCGTCACCGAGGCGCAGTCGGGCAAGGCCCAGGTCCAGCGGTTGGCCGATCGGGTGTCGGCGGTCTTCGTGCCGGTGGTGATCGTGCTGGCGGCGGCCACGCTCGGGTTCTGGCTGGGCACGGGGGCGCCGGCGGCCGAGGCCTTCACCGCCGCGGTGGCGGTCCTGATCATCGCCTGCCCGTGCGCCCTCGGGCTGGCCACGCCCACCGCCCTGCTGGTGGGCACCGGCCGGGGCGCCCAGCTCGGCGTGCTCATCAAGGGACCGGAGGTGCTGGAGTCCACCCGCCAGGTCGACACCATCGTGCTCGACAAGACCGGCACGATCACCACCGGGCGGATGGCCCTGGTGGAGGTCGTGGCCGCGGACGATGTGGGCCGCGACGACCTCCTCCGCGTGGCCGGCGCACTGGAGGACGCCTCCGAGCACCCGATCGCCGCGGCCATCGCCGCGGGCGCACGGGCGAGCGGGCCGCCCCTGCCCGCCGTGGCCGACTTCGGCAACCACCAGGGCCTCGGCGTCACCGGCACCGTGGAAGGCCACGGGGTGGCGGCGGGCCGAGAGCGGTTCGTGCTGGACCAGGTCGGCGGCCACGAGCTGCCGCCCGAGCTGGTGCGGGCCCGGGAGGCCGCCGCCGACCTCGGCCGGACGGTGGTCTACGCCGGGTGGGACGGTGCCGTGCGCGGGGCGCTGGTGGTGGCCGACACGGTGAAGCCGTCGTCGGCCGACGCCGTGGACCGCCTCCGCGGGCTCGGGCTCCGGCCCGTCCTGCTCACGGGCGACAACCGGGCGGCTGCCCTGGCCGTGGCCGCCCAGGTGGGCATCGGGGCCGACGACGTGATCGCCGAGGTGCTGCCCGAGGAGAAGGTGGCGGTCGTCGCCCGGCTCCAAGCCGAGGGCGCGGCGGTGGCCATGGCCGGCGACGGGGTCAACGACGCCGCCGCCCTGGCCACGGCGGACCTGGGGTTGGCCATGGGCACCGGGACCGACGCGGCCATCGAGGCCTCCGACCTCACGCTCGTCCGGGGCGACCTCCTCGCCGCGGTCGACGCCATCGCGCTCGCCCGCCGCACGTTGTCCACCATCAAGGGCAACCTCTTCTGGGCGTTCGCCTACAACGTGGCGGCCGTCCCGCTCGCCGCCGCCGGCCTGCTCAACCCGATGATCGCCGGTGCGGCCATGGCCTTCTCCAGCGTCTTCGTGGTGAGCAACAGCCTCCGGCTCCGGCGATTCCGGTCGGTGGTGGCCGGCGCGGGTGACCGCCGGGACGGGCCCGACGGCCCGGTGCCGACGACCGCGGCCGACACCACCACCACCGCACGCTCTGCTACGACCACCACCACCGATGCCGCCGCCGCGGCCCGAACAGGAGCACCTCGCTGATGCGCGGCTACACGATGGACAAGGACGACTACCTCAAGCGGCTCCGCCGGATCGAGGGCCAGGTGCGCGGCATCCAGCGGATGGTGGAGGAGGACACGTACTGCATCGACGTGCTCACCCAGCTGTCGGCGGCCACCAAGGCGCTGCAGAGCGTCGGGATCGGGCTGCTCGAGGAGCACGTCAACCACTGCGTGCTGGCCGCCGCCCAGGAGGGCGACGCCGACGCGGCGCGCGAGAAGGTCGCCGAGGCGACGCGCGCCATCGAGCGGCTCGTCCGGTCCTGAGCCGGTCCACCGGCCGCGGCGCGTCCGGGCCGACGGGCGCCGAGCCGGCGGTCGGTCGCCGTCACCCGATCCGGGGGTCTTGTTGACACGGGGCCACCCCATGCCGTTCTCTACTGCGCGTGCCCAAGCCACTGGTGATCGTCGAGTCCCCGGCCAAAGCCCGCACCATCGCGGGCTTCCTCGGCGACGACTACCACGTGGAGTCCTCGGTCGGTCACATCCGTGACCTGCCCTCCAAGGGCCTCAGCATCGACGTCGACGACCACTTCACGCCCACCTACGAGGTGCACGCCTCGAAGAAGGACGTCATCCGGCGCCTGAAGGCGCTGCTGAAGGACGCCGACGAGCTCTACCTCGCCACGGATGAGGATCGCGAGGGCGAGGCCATCTCCTGGCACCTCCTGCAGGTCCTCAAGCCCACCGTCCCGGTCAAGCGGATGGTGTTCCACGAGATCACCCGCTCCGCCATCGAGCACGCCGTCGACAACTGGCGCGACATCGACGAGGGCCTGGTCGACGCCCAGGAGACCCGGCGCATCGTCGACCGCCTGTTCGGCTACCCGGTCTCCGAGGTGCTGTGGCGCAAGGTCAACGCCGGCCTCTCCGCCGGGCGGGTGCAGAGCCCGGCCGTGCGCCTGGTGGTCGAGCGCGAGCGCGAGCGCATCGCCTTCCACTCTGCCGACTACTGGGACCTCGAGGCCGCCTTCCCCACCGCCCCCACCTTCGGCGCCACGCTGGTGCAGGTCGACGGCACCCGGGTGGCGAGCGGCCGCGACTTCGACGACACCGGCAACCTGGTCCGAGACGTCGTGGTGCTCGACGAGCCCGCCGTGCGGGGCCTCGCCGACGCCCTCGGCGGCGCCCGCTACGCGGTGCGCACGGTGGAGGAGAAGCCGTTCAGCTCCAAGCCCAAGCCGCCGTTCATGACCTCCACCCTCCAACAGGAGGGCGGCCGCAAGCTCCGCATGAGCTCCGCCCAGGTCATGCGGGTCGCCCAGGACCTGTACCAGAACGGCTACATCACCTACATGCGGACCGACAGCACCACGCTGTCGGAGACGGCGCTCAACGCGGCCCGCAGCCAGGCCCGGGAGCTCTACGGCGCCGACTACGTGCCCGACACGCCCCGCACCTACGACCGCAAGGTCAAGAACGCCCAGGAGGCCCACGAGGCCATCCGCCCGGCCGGTGAGTCGTTCCGCACGCCCGAGTCGCTGCGCGGAGAGCTGCGGTCCGACGCCCTCCGCCTCTACGAGCTGATCTGGAAGCGCACCGTGGCGTCGCAGATGGTCGACGCCCGCGGGCAGTCGGTCTCGGTGCGCATCGGGGCCACCGCCACCGACGGTCGCGACGTGGAGCTGGCCGCGTCCGGCCGCTCCATCACCTTCCCCGGCTACCTGCGGGCCTACGTGGAGGGCAGCGACGATCCCGACGGCGCCCTCGACGACCGCGAGACCCTGTTGCCCGTCCTCACGGTCGGCCAGGACCTCCCCACCCCCGAGCTCGAGGTGAAGGGCCACAGCACCTCGCCGCCGGCCCGCTACACCGAGGCCTCGCTGGTGAAGCGGCTGGAGGAGCTCGGCATCGGCCGACCCTCCACCTACGCCTCGATCATGCAGACCATCCAGGACCGCGGCTACGTGTGGAAGAAGGGCACCGCCCTCGTGCCCACCTGGACGGCCTTCGCGGTGATCGGGCTGCTGGAGCAGCACTTCGGCGACCTCGTCGACTACGCCTTCACCGCTCGCATGGAGGACGAGCTCGACGGCATCGCCCACGGGCAGATCTCCCGCGAGCCGTGGTTGAACACCTTCTGGTTCGGTGACGCCGCCGGCGAGCAGCCGGCCGAGCTGGCCGACGTGAACCCCGGCGCCCCGGGCCTCAAGGCCCTCGTGGAGCGGGGCAAGGACGACATCGACCCGGCCGAGATCAACGTGGTCGGGCGCTTCGTCACGCCCGACGGCGAGGAGATCCTGGTCAAGCCGGGCAAGTTCGGGCCCTACCTCAAGAAGGGCGACGAATCGGCCTCGATCCCCGACGACCTCGCGCCCGACGAGCTCGACGTCTTCAAGGCCATCGAGCTGCTGTCGGCCGGCAACGGCGACCGGGTGCTCGGCACCGATCCCGAGACCGGGCTCGACGTGGTGGCCAAGGCCGGTCGCTTCGGCCCCTACGTGCAGGTGGGCGAGATGCCCGAGGGCAAGGGCAAGGTCAAGCCCGAGGACAAGCCCAAGACGGCGTCGCTGTTCAAGACCATGACGATCGAGCGCCTCACGCTCGACGACGCCCTGCAGCTCCTGTCGCTCCCGCGCGTGGTGGGCGCGGATCCGGCCGACGGGTGCGAGATCGTGGCCATGAACGGTCGCTACGGGCCGTACCTGAAGAAGGACTTCGTCGACGAGGCGGGCGCCGCCAAGTCCGAGACCCGCTCGCTCGAGAACGAGGAGCAGATCTTCGACGTCACCCTCGAGCAGGCGCTGGCCATCCTGGCCACGCCGAAGCAGCGACGGGGCCAGACCGCCGCCGCCCCCCTCCGCGAGCTCGGCGTCGACCCCGTGTCGGAGAAGCCGATGGTCCTCAAGGACGGCCGCTTCGGGCCCTACGTGACCGACGGGGAGACCAACGCCTCGCTGCGCAAGGGCGACGAGGTGGAGACGATCACCGACGAGCGGGCCTCCGAGCTGCTCCAGATCCGGCGCGACGCCGGTCCCGCCAAGAAGAAGAAGGGCGCCAAGAAGAAGGCCCCGGCCAAGAAGAAGGCCGCCGCCAAGAAGGCGGGCGCCAAGAAGGCCCCGGCGAAGAAGGGCGCCGCCAAGAAGGCGTCGGCGAAGAAGGCCCCGGCGAAGGCCGCGGCCGCGAAGAAGGTCGCCGCTGCGGTCGACCAGGTCGCCGAGGCCACCGCGCCCCCCGACGACGACGCCCCCTTCTGACCGGGCCCGGGCCCCGGCCGGACCGGCGGTGCGACCCCACCGGTGGGGACCTGGCCGGGGGTGTGGTGCCGATCGGCTCGCCGACCCTCTGTGCGGGCTCATCCCCCGATCCGCCCGTCGACGCTGGCACCCGGCCCGCAGGCCAGTCGACCGCCCCCGCCCGCCCTGCTCCCCCCTCACCCGGTCCGGCCCCGCGCTCCGGCGTCGCCGGGTCGCGGCGCTCGGGTCGGGGTGGTGGGGCGGGGTGGGTAACGTCGGCCGCATGGGCCGGTTCGTGGTGTTCGAGGGGGGCGAGGGCTCCGGGAAGAGCACCCAGGCCCGGCTGCTGGCCGAGCGCTGGGGAGCCGACCTGACCTTCGAGCCGGGTGACACCGAGGTCGGCGCCCGCTTGCGGGCGATCCTCCTCGACCCGGCCACCGGCCACCTCGACCCCCGCGCCGAGGCCCTGCTGATGGCGGCGGACCGGGCCCACCACGTCGCCACGAGCATCCGACCCGCCCTCCACCGGGGCCGGGACGTGGTCTGCGACCGGTTCGTCGGTTCCTCGGTGGCCTACCAGGGCTACGGGCGGGAGCTCGGCGCCGAGCCGGTGGCCGCCCTGTCGGCGTTCGCCACCGACGGGCTGGTGCCCGACCTCGTGGTGCTGTTGGAGGTCCCGGCCGAGGAGGCCCGGGCCCGCATGGCCGCAGCCGGCGCACCGGACCGCCTCGAGGCCGCCGGCGACGCCTTCCACGCCCGGGTCGCCCACGGCTATCGCGAGCAGGCAGCAGCTGACCCCGAGCGTTGGGTGGCGGTCGACGGCACCGGGTCCGTCGACGAGGTGGCGTCGCGCGTCGGTGCCGCCGTCGACGCTCGGCTCCCGGACCCGGCGGCGCAGCGGTGAGCACGGTCGACCTCACCGCCGACGACGCCTGGGCCGACGTCATCGGCCAGGACCGGGCCGTGGCGCTGCTCCGGGGCGCCTCGGGTGCCCGAGCCGTCCACGCCTGGCTCTTCGTGGGCCCCCACGGCTCGGGCAAGCGGGCCGCGGCCCGCGCCTTCGCCGGCGACCTGCTGGCCCACGAGCTCGACGAGCGCGGGGACACCGAGGGCGCCACCCGGTGCCGGGCCCTGGCCCGCGCCGAGCAGCACCCCGACCTGATCCTGGTCGAGCGGGTGGGCGCCTCCATCTCGAGCCAGCAGGCCGACGACATCGTCAAGCGGGCCAGCCGCTCCGCCACCGAGGGCACGCGCAAGGTCCTCGTCCTCGACGAGTTCCACCTCATCGCCGACAACGTGGGCCCGAAGCTGCTCAAGACCATCGAGGAGCCACCCGAGGGCACCTTCTTCGTGGTGCTGGCCGACGAGCTCCCGCCGGAACTGGTGACCATCGCCTCACGCTGCATCAGGATCGATTTCTCCCCGCTGTCGGCCGAGCTCATCGCCGGGCGCCTCGAGGCGGAGGGCATCGATCCCGAGCGGGCGGTCGAGGCGGCCGGGTTCGCCGGAGGCGACCTCGACCGGGCGCGCCTGCTCGCCACCGACGAGCGCCTGGCCCTCCGCCTCGCCGGCTGGCGCGGCCTGCCCCGCCGCCTCGACGGCACCGGCTCGAGCGCGGCCACCGCCGTCGACGACCTGCGGGCGGCCATCGACGACGCCGAGGCGCCGCTCCGGGCCCGCCACCAGCAGGAGGTGGCCGACCTCGATGCCCGCATCGACCGCTACGGCCAGCGGGGCTCGGGCGCCGGCGACCTCGACAAGAAGCAGAAGCGCGAGAGCCGCCGGTTCCGCACCGACGAGCTCCGCATGGGGCTGGGGTCGCTGGCCGCCACCTACCGCGACGAGCTCCTGGTGGCCGCCGACCCCGCCGTCGCCCTCGCCGGGCTGGCGGCCATCCAGACGGCCGCCGACGACCTGGTGCGCAACCCCAACGAGGAGCTCTGGCTGCTGTCGCTGGTGCTCCGCCTCCCCACGCTGAACTGACCGCCCCGGACCGGAGGCGGCCGCCGCGCCCTCACCCCGACCCGGCGCCGGAGGGGCTCGGTGGCGGCGACGGGCGGCGGCCGGCGATCAGCCGCTCGACCAGGACGGCGAGGCCCACGGCCAGGACGGGGTGGGCGATGGCGTTGAACCGCGGGTTGCCGTAACTGACGCTGGCGGTCACGGCCACGAGGAGGATCGGCACGAGGAGCACGAGGTCCGGGGGAACGCGCCACCGGCCGGAGCGGCCGGAGCGGCCGGAGCGGCCGGTGCGGGCGGCGGGGTGACGCCGGATCGTCGTCACCAGCCTGACCAGCCCGGCCAGGCCGGCCACGGCGAGAGCGGCGTCGAGGGGTCGGGAGGCGAGCTGCCAGCCGTAGCGCCGGGACTCGTCGGCGTCGCGCCGGGCCAGGTCCCGCGGGTCCCAGAACGCCCACACGCGGGCCTGGCGGGCGGCCAGGACGACGGGCAGGCGCCCGAGGTGGTCGCGCACGTGGTCCACCGCGGCCCGCTGCTGGGCGTCGGCCACCTCCACCTCCCGCGGGGTCCCGCCGGGGATCGCCCGGGCGACGCAGGGGTAGCTCCAGCTGCCGAGCCCGGGCCCGGCGTAGGTCTCGTCGCAGTTGGCGCCGGCCAGGACGCTGCTGGGCGAGAGCGTCGACACCGTGAAGGCCCCGACCGCCCGCTCGTTGCGCACGGCCCAGGGAAGCACCACCGCGGCGCTGAGCCCGACCACCACCGCCGCCGTGCCCAGGCGGCGGGCCCGGCCCGCCCCGCCGTCCCACCACACCAGTGCGCCCGCCACGAGCGCCACGAGCAGCAGGAGGTCCTGGCGGGCCAGCGCCCCCACCCCGCACAGGACGCCGAGGGCCACCACCCAGCCCGCCCGGACCCCCTCGTGCAGGAGGCGGTGGGTCACCGCGACCACGGCCAGGACGAGGGGCACGGTGACGTTCTCGCTCATGGTGGCGCCGTCGACGGCCAGCAACGTGGGGTCGACGGCCACCACCGCGGCGGCGAGCAGACCCGCCCTGGCCCCGGCCACCCGGCGTCCCAACCACCCGGTGAGGGCGATGGTGGCCGCTCCGGGCACGATGCCGGCGAGGCGGACCGAGGTCGGGCCGGCGCCGAAGACCCACTGCCACAGCGCCTGGTAGGCGGGGTACACGGGCGGGAACCCCGCGGTGGGCACCTGCACCGGCTCGAAGAGCGAGGTGGGCACCACGAAGCCCGTGCCCTGGCGGATGGACCCGCCCTGCAGCTGGTACCAGATGGCGTCGAGGCCGGGCTCGACCGGGTCCAGGACCACGAGCACGTAGGCCACGCGCAGCACCAGCCCGAGGGCCACGACCGCCGCCAGCAGCAGGCCCCAGCGGCGGGTCGCCAGCGGCGATCGACTAGGAGCACCCTCGCGGTCGAGGTCGTCGAGGAGGTCCGGCGCACCCACGCCGGGCAGGGTAGGGGCACCGGCCGCACCCCTCGGACCGGCGTCGAGCACGGAGCGATCCGGTTGTCCGCCGCTGGAGCCGGTCGGGTACGGTGATCGCTCCCGCCCGGGTAGCTCAGACGGCAGAGCAGCTCACTCGTAATGAGCAGGTCAGGAGTTCGATTCTCCTCTCGGGCTCCACTCGCCGCCGCCGCCGCTGCTCTGCGGTGGTCTCACCTCGTCAGGTGGAGGCGAGGAGCTGGGCGCTCCTCTCGGGCTCCAGGCGGACCGTCAGCCGCAGACGTGACCGACGAGGGCGATGAGGTGATGGAGCTGAACGGTGGATCCGCCGACCGTCACGGCGCCCATGCCGGCTGCCACCGCGACGCCGACCGCTGGGGCGAACCGGCGCGGCCCGCTGCCCACCAAGGCGGCGACGCGACCGGTGACGCCCTCACCGGCGAGCGCCAGCTGCACGTTCTGGTGGTCGGCACTGGCGAGGGCGGCCCGGGAGATGGCACGGGCAACGAGGTGGCGGTCGCCCCCGACCGCGGTGGCCGCGTCCTCGTCGGCCCAGCGTTCCGTTGCGAACCGCACGTGGCTCCGCAGGCGGCCGAGGCCGGGCGCAGCTGCAGCCGCGGCATCGGCTGCGTGCAGGTACCAGTGGTGGCGGTGACGGAGGTGGGCGCGTTCATGGGCCCACAGGACCTCTCGCTCGCGCGGGGGGAGCGCTTCGATCATGCCCACCGACACCACGACTCCCCCGCGTCGCCCGGGAACGGCGAACGCCGCGGGTTCGACCGCGGGCAAGATCAAGACCCCGTCAGGACCGCAGTCGGGCCTGCGGCGCTGCTGGTGCCGGTGTCGCCACCATGCCCGGGTGAGCCGCAGCCCCGACCAGGCCAGCAACGCAGAGGCCCCGACCCCGATCGTGACCGTGGCCCGAGACCCGAGGTGAAGCTCTGGACACCAAGCGAACCAGCGGTGCACCGGGTGGAACCCTCCAAGAGCATCCAGCGAGAGCGCCAGCAGCACCCAGATCCAACCGCTGGCCACCGCCAGCGCCGTGAGGGCCAGGCACCGGGTCGCCACCGCCGGGTGGAGGCGGCTGCGCACCACACCGGCGAGCGCCGCCGCGGCGGCGGCGACCACGAGCGGGAGGGCGAACGCCGGCGTCACGGGATCAGAGCCCGTCTGCCAGGAGCCGACGAAGGACGGCTTCGTCGGTCTCGGAGAGGTCGTCGACGAACCGGCTCAAGGTCGCCTCGCGGTCGTTCGCCAAGCTGAGCGCGGTCGCCATCCGTGCCGCGAAGAGCTCCGACTCGGTCGTCAGCGGCCGGTACCGGTAGGCGCGTCCATCTCGCGCTCGGTCGAGCAGACCCTTTCGCCACAGGCGCTGGAGGATCGTCATGACCGTCGTGTACGCCAGGTCGGTGTCGAGACGTTCGAGCACGTCTCGGGGCGTCAGACCGTCAGGTTCCTTCCAGATCTCGGTGAGGACCTCGGACTCGAGGGCGCCCATCGGTCGGCGTTGCAGGGCCAAGACGCCTCCTCTCGCTGCGGGGCCAAGCTACCGCCCCAGGTTCCCGGCCGGCCGGGCCGGAGCCCAGCGCTCGGAGCCTCTGGTCGTCAGCTGCCAGCGTCGAGGAGGGCCTGCATCTCCGTGATCTCGGCTTCCTGGGCATCGATGATCTGTTCGGCCAGCGCAAGCGCCTCGTCGTTCTCGCCATCAGCCAGTTCATCGGTGGCCATCTCGATGGCGCCCTCGTGGTGGCGGATCATGCCCTCGAGGAACATCTCGTCGAAGTCGACGCCAGACATGTCCATCATCTGGCCCATGTCGTCGTCGCCCATCATCCCAGGCATCGAACCCATGCCTCCGGGGCGACCACCATCGTCGTCCTGGCCCCAATCGTCGAGCCACCCCTGCATCTGCTCGATCTCGGGGCCCTGTGCCGCTTCGATGCGGGTCGCGAGGTCCTCGACCTCCGGGGACTCGGCGCGGCTGGCGGCCGCCTCGGCCATCTCCACCGCCTGTTCGTGATGGGGGATCATCCCCTGGGCGAACGCGACATCGGCGGCGTTGAAGTCTGCGGACGCGGGGATCTCGCTGGTCGAGGTCTCCCGGTCCATGCCCATGGGTGAGTGCCCATCGGAGTCGCTGCTGCACCCAGCGAGCAGCAGGGCCGCCACCGCTCCAGCCACCAGGACCTTCTTCATCGGACGTCTCCTCATCAGGGCATCGATCTACGACAGACCGTAGCAGCAGCCGTGCCGGACCGGCCGCGGGCGTGGGCCGCCCGGAGGGCTCGACCGGGTAGACCGGGGGCATGGACCGTCGCCACCCCGCTGACGTGCTCGAGCACACCGCGGAGCGGCTCGAGCACACCGTCGAGGTGCTCGAGGAGCTCCGTGAGGCCTGGCAGGCCGAGTGGGCGGCCCGGCCCCGGCTCCGGGGCTGGTCCCACGTGGCCGCGGCACCGGCGGCGGTGGCCGCGTCGGTGGTGCTGGCCCGGCGCCGCGACCCGAGCTGGCGGCCGGCGCTGATCGTGCACGGCATGGGGCTGGCGGCGATGTTCACGGCGTCGGCGTCGTACCACCGCCTCACCCGCCGCTACGAGACCTACCGCTTCGCGCGGGCGGTCGACCACGGGGCGATCTTCCTGGCGATCGCGGGCACGGCGACGCCGTTCGCGGTGACCTCCCTGCCGGCGCCGGCGGTCCGTCCGGTGCTCGTCGCGCTGTGGGGGTCGGCGGCCCTGGCGGCGGCGGCCCGGATCCGATCGGTGCTGACCGGGCGCCCGGGTGCCATGTGGGAGTTCGCTGCGGTGTCGACGCTGGCCGGTGCGCTGGCGCCGGCGGTCGCGGTGCGGCACGGCCCGATCACGCTCGCCTTGGTGGCCGCGGGCGGGGTGGCGTACGTCGGCGGTGCGGTGGTGTTCACCCAGGCCCGCTGGCACCCGGTGCCGGCCTGGGTCGGGCACCACGAGGTGTGGCACGCGGCCACGATCGTCGGCGCCGCGCTGCACTTCGCCGCCATCGCCTCGGCGACGCGCGACCGCTGAGGGCCCGGCGGTCCCTCCCGGGTCGCGCTGCCTGGCCGGTGCGGTGCGACGCCGAGCGGCCGTGCGGCGGCCGACGTGGGTCGCGAGCCGGTCGTGGGCGGCCCCGTCGGGCCCGGTTCGGGTTCCGCCCGGCGCCGCGAGGTGATCGGGGGTCGGCGACGTCCCGTCGGCAGCCCGATGGGCCGCGCGACCCAACGACGGGGCGTCGCCCCCTGCGTAGGGTCGCCACCATGACCGACCCGGTGCCGATGCCCACCGTGCCGCCCTCACCCGAGCCGGCGCCGGTGAAGCCGGTGTTCCCCCACGCCGAGGCCCGCGCGGCCTTGCGTGCCCTCGACGACGCCCTCGACGACGTGGTCACGATGACGGCCCAGCACCGGGCGCTCACGGGTGAGCTGGTGCTCGGCGGCTCGTTCCACGGCTCGGTGCGCCACCGCTTCGAGGACCAGGTCATCGAAGCCGCGCAGCGGCTCAGCCCCGAAGCCACCGCGGCGCTGGAGGCCAACCGGGCCTGGCTGGTGCAGGCGATCGCCGCCGCCCACGCCCGCGAGGACCAGTACCAGGTCGACCTCGCCGCCTGGCAGGCCCGCGCCCAGGCGCCCGCCCCCTCGGTGCCGGTGTGACCGAGCCGATCCTGGGGGCCGACCCCGAGGTCCTCGATGCCTACGCCGTCGACGCCAGCGCCACCATCGCGATGGTGGAGCCCGCCGCCACCGCCTACGGCGTGGCGTGGGAGGCCCTGGCCTCCGCACCCGCCGCGCCGCCGATCGCCGCGCCCTGCTCGGGGGCGGGCAGCATCCGGTCCGCCCTCGCCGAGCTCACGACGGTCTCGAGGAGCGTCCAGGGCTACGCCGACGCCCTGCGTGCCCTCGACGCCGACGCCAGCGGTCAGCTCGAGGCCGACGAGCTGCCCGATGCGGCGTACCTCGAGCTGTTCCTGCAGGTGCGTGGGGACCACACCCCTCACGATCGGATCCGCTTCGACTGGAACCCGTTCGACATCGAGGTCACCGACGAGACCCCTGCGGAGCGCATCGCCCACCTCAAGCAGCAGACCGACCGGCTCTGGGCGCTGTCCGAGGCCCTGGTCGACGTCAACAACGACGGCACCAACGGTGAGCCCCGCCAGATCCGCCTCGACCTCAACGACCCCGCGGTGCTCGACGGCTACAGCCGGGAGGAGCTGCAGCAGGTGTTGAAGTTCCACGGCCTCGACGGGCGTGACGGCCCCCTGCACTTCCTGGTCCACGGCTTCACCACCGGCACCGATCCGCTCGAGACCGCGGGCGACCACGTGGCCGACCGCTACCGGGATCGCGACGAGAGCGACACCACCGTGGTCACCATCGACTGGGACTCGGGCAACGGCCCGCAGGACTGGCGCTCCGCCACCGGCAACGCCGACGAGGCCGCGGCGCCGTTCAGCGCCATCCTCGACGCCCTCAACACCGCAAACCCGGCAGCCGACGTGAAGATCTCCGCCCACAGCCTCGGCAACAAGGTGGCGCTCAGCGCCATCACCGACATGGACTCCGACGGTCCGCTCAAGATCGACTACCTGGCGATCCAGCCCGCCATCCCGCGGTACGGCTACGAGGACGACCCCACCGACTTCGGTGCCCTCGTGTCCGACCGGATCGACGTCCTGACCATCACCACCAACGACGGTGACGACGCCCTGAACAAGTACATCGACTACGGCACCATCCACGCCCTCGGAGAGGCCGAGCCCGACGACGACGCCATCCAGGACCTCATCGAGGCCCGAGAGGCCCTGGGCGTGCAGACCACCATCCGGGACCACGAGAGCGGCCTCGGCGGGGAGACCGGCGAGGGCCACCTGGGCCTCGACCCCGACCTCGAGCAGGACGACGACTCGGGCAAGGAGCGCGACGGCGACCCGCTGAACGAGGTCTACTCCGACCAGATCGCCCGCTGACCGAGCCCGAGGACGGCGGGACCAGCCGGCCCCGTGGCGGCCCGCCCGCCGGGCGCCGGTCCGGCCGCTACCAGCGGGGGTCGCTGACGAGCAGGTCGGCGAACTCGTCGAGCGGCAGGGGCTTGGCGAAGTAGTAGCCCTGGGCGAGGTGGCAGCGGACCTGACGCAGGTGGTCGAGCTGGGCGGGGCTCTCGACGCCCTCACCGGAGATCTGGAGGTCCAGCGCGCCGGCCACGGCCACCACCGCCTCGATGAGGCGGACGACGCGATCCAGGGGCTCGTCGACCGCGGCCACGAACGACCGGTCGATCTTGACCTGGTCCACCGGCATGCGGCCGAGGCGGGTGAGCGACGAGTGGCCGGTGCCGAAGTCGTCGATGGCCAGCCGGGCCCCGAGGTCGTGGATGCGGTTGAGGACCTCGATGGGCCCGTCGATGTCGCCGGTGAGCGCCGACTCGGTGATCTCGAGGAGCAGGTCCTGCGGTGCCCAGCCGTGGCGCCGGCACACCTCGTCGACCTGCTCGACCAGCCCGGGGCTGCTGAGCTGTCGGGCGGACACGTTGACCCCCAGCTCGAAGCGGCCGACCCCGGTGCGCCGCACCAGCTCGCTGATGTCGCCCACGGCCTGGTCGAGCACGTGGCGGCCGATGGCATCGATGGCCCCCGTCTCCTCGGCGACCTCGATGAAGTCGCCGGGAGGCAGCAGGCCGCGCACGGGGTGCTGCCAGCGCACGAGGGCCTCGGCCCCGCTGATCCGGCCGGAGGCGAGGTCGACGATCGGTTGGTAGTGGACCACCAGCTCTCCCCGGTCGACGGCTCGGCGGAGGTCGTTCTCCACCTGCATCCGGACCATGGCGGCGTCGCGCATCTCGGTGTCGAAGAGCTCGAGGCGGTTCCGCCCCCGCTCCTTGGCCCGGTACATGGCCGCGTCGGCGTCGCGGAGCCACCCGTCGCCGCTGACGTGATCGCTGGCGATGGCGACGCCGGTGCTGGCGGTGAGGAACACCTCCTGGCCGGCCGGGAGCACGAACGGCGCCTCGAGGGCGGTGGCGATCCGCTCGGCGGCCTGGACGGGAGCGGCCTCGTCGCGCACGTCCTCGAGGAGCACCACGAACTCGTCGCCCCCGAAGCGGGCCACGGTGTCGCCGGGCTCCACCGACGCCACGAGGCGCTCGGCCACGGCCACGAGGATCTCGTCGCCCACGCCGTGGCCCATGCTGTCGTTGACCACCTTGAAGCGGTCGAGGTCGCAGAACAGCACGGCGATGTCGCCGCCGACGCGGCCGCGTCGCTCGAGGGCGTGGTCGAGGCGGTCGAGGAGCAGGGTGCGGTTCGGCAGCCCGGTGAGGCCGTCGTGCAGGGCCTGGTGCGCGAGCCGCTCCTCGTTGGCCACCCGTTCGACGGCGATCGACACCAGGTTGGCGGCCACCTCCGCGACCTGGCGCTCGTGGCGGTCGGGCGTGTGGACCTTCTCGTAGATCGTGGAGAGCGTCCCGATCACCTCCCCGGTACCGGAGGTCAGGATCGGGTGCGACCACGCGGCGCGCAGGCCGAGCTCGCCGGCCTGGACGGCCAGGGCGGGCAGCTCCGCCGAGCGGCTGATGTCGTGGACCACCGCCGGTTTGCCGCTGGCGACGGAGAGGTCGCACACCGATTCGGCCGGCACCCGTGCCGACGCCCGCACGAAGTCGTTGAGCGCCGCCGGGGCCCGGCCGGCGCGCATCTCGAGGCGTCCCTCGTCGAGCAGGTAGATCGACGACCGACCCCCCATGCCGTTGTCCTCCACCAGCTCCACGCAGCGTTCGAAGATGTCGTCGAGCGGCGCGCCCCGAGCGATGAGCTCGAGCACCGCGGCCTGGCTCGTCGACAGGCGCTCGGCCCGCCGGATGGCGGTGATGTTGCGGGTGGTCACCACGATGCCCCCGACGTCGGGGTCGTCGAGGAGGTTGACGCCGGTGACGGCCACGTCGACCCACGATCCGCTCGCGCTCCTCATGCGGACCTCGTCGCTCACCTCGACGCCCGGTCGATCGAGCGCCTCCTGCCAGCTGGCGCTGCCCCGTTCGGCGTCGTCGGGGTGGACGAGGCCGAGCGCCTGGAGGTCATCCCAGACGGCGACCGGGTAGCCGAGAGCGCGGGACTCCCGGCCGGTGGAGAAGAGCACCTTCCCGTCGGCGTCGGTGAGCGAGACGGTGTCGCTGATGTTGGTGAGGAGGCTGCGGAACCGCCGCTCGGAGGCGCCCAGCCGGGTACGCGCCTCGTGGAGGTCGGTGAGGTCGGTGGCCTGGATGGCGGTGGTGAGCAGACCGTCCTCCTCGCCGACGATGACGGCGTGGACGGTGACCCAGCGGAGCTCGCCGTCGGGCCGGAGGAGGGCACCCTCGAGGCGGACCCGGCGGTCGCCGCGGAGGGTGGCCTCGGTGGCGTCGGGGATCTGGGCCCGCACCTCGGGGGCGAGGAAGTCGCGGGAGTCCCGGCCGATGATCTGGGCGGGGAGCAGGCCGAGGAGCTCGCCCATGGCGACGTTGGCCTGGGTGAAGCGGTAGCCGGTGGCGATGCCCATGGCGATGGGGGAGCGATCGAAGACCTTCGCCCAGCCGCCGACGGGGAGGACCGTGTGCATCTCCGTGCCACCGGGCATGTCGCTCACCTCCGTCGTCGACCCCTTCCTCGGGAGGCAGGGCCTCGACCGATCAGGATACGCCGCCGGCGTCGGATCGTCACCGGACGCGGCCGGACCGGTCGGGCGAGTGATCCAGCAGCGGCGGACCCTCCGGCCTCGATGGCCCCTCACGTGCAACTTCCTGCATCGTCAGGTCCTGTGATGTGGTTGACTGGCCGATCGGATCGGGTAGCGGCACGGGAGGTGGTCGGTGGACGAGCGCGTCGGCGGGTACCGCCTCGAGCGGCTCGTGGGCTGCGGTGGCAGCGGGCAGGTGTGGGTCGCCCGGGCCGACGGCCCGGTGCCGAGGGTGGTGGCGGTGAAGCGCCTCGGCGCCTCGGCCGGCCCCGACGCCGCGAGCGCCCTCCGCGGCGAGGCGGCGCTGCTGGCCGGGCTCGACCACCCCGGCCTGGTCCGGGTCCTCGACGTGGTCGACGATCCGCCGGGGGTGGCCCTGGTGCTGCCGTTCCTGCCGGGCGGGTCCCTGCGCCACCTCCTCGATCACCGTGGCGCCCTCGACGCCGGCGAGGTGGTGGCCCTGCTCCGGCCGGTGGCCGACGCGGTGGGCTCGCTGCACCGCAGCGGCTGGGTTCACGGCGACCTCAAGCCGGAGAACGTGCTGCTCACGAGCGACGGGCATCCCGTGGTGGCCGACGTCGGGGTGGCCCAGGCCCTCGGGACGCCCCGAGCCGGGCTGACGGTGGCCGGCACGCCCGCCTACCTCGCCCCGGAGGTCGCGGGCGGCGCTGCCCCCGGGGCGCGGTCCGATGTCTACGCCCTCGGCGTGGTGGCCTACGAGGCGCTCACCGGCCGCCTGCCCCACCGAGGTGAGCCGGCCGAGGTCCTGGCCCTGGCCGCCGGGCGGGTGCACCGTCCGCTGGCCTCGTGGCCGTCGGTGCCGTCGGCACTGGCCGAGGTGGTGGAGCGGGCCCTCGACCCGGACCCGGCCGGCCGGCCGGCCGGGCCGGTCGCCTTCGTCGATGCCCTGCACGACGTGGTCGACGGGGCCGAGGTGCGGCTCCCACCGCTCGCGCCGTGCCCCCCGCTCCTGACGGCCGACGTCGCCGCGGGCGGCGCCACCGTCCGGTTCGGCCCGGCACCGGCGACGGCCCCGGCCCCCGCCGGCGGCACGAGCGGCGCGGGCCGGTCCCGGTGGGTGGCCGCGGGCGTCGCGGTCCTGGCCGTCGGGGTGGCGGCTGCCGCGGTGCTCGGTGCCCAGCGGTCCCACCGGGCGGGCCCCGGTGCCGGGTCGCCCGGGGTCGGGTCCCGGTGCCCGGCCGCCGTGGCGCCTGCGGGGCCGGGCCGCCTGCTCCGGGCCGACGTCGACGGCGACGGGTGCGGCGACCTCCTCCGCTGGGACGGGACCGAGCTGCGGGTCGGGACGCCCGACGGGACGCGGACCTTCCGCGTCGGTGGGCCCGGCGACCAGCTCCTGCTCGGCGACTGGGACGGTGACGGCACGGACTCGCCGGCGCTCTACCGGCCCGGCCCGGGGGCCGTGCTCTACGCAGACCGGTTCCCGGCCCGCGTGGGGGAGGGCGTCGCCGCGTCTCGCGTCGAGCCGGCGCCGCCCGCCGGCCGGGCCACGGTGGTCCGACGCGACGGCGCTCCCGATGCCGTCGCGGTCCGAGGTGGCCGGTGATCGGCGCCGCCCGGCCGCTCGGGTCGGTGGGTGGGCCCCGCACTAGGTTGGCGCCATGGCCGACCAGGCGACCTTCGCCGATCAGGCGATGCCCCTCATGAGCTCGCTCTACTCCGGCGCGCTGCGCATGACCCGCAACCCGGCCGATGCGGACGACCTCGTCCAGGAGACCTACCTGCGGGCCTACCGGGGCTTCGGCGGCTTCCAGGAGGGCACCAACCTCAAGGCCTGGATGTACCGCATCCTCACCAACACCTACATCAACGCCTACCGGGCCAAGCAGCGCCGGCCCGACGAATCCGAGCTCGACGAGGTCGAGGACCTCTACCTCTACCGCCGCCTCGGCGGGCTGGAGGCGGCCAGCCTCGGTCGCAGCGCGGAGGACGAGCTGATGGACACCTTCAGCGAGGCCGAGGTGAAGCAGGCGCTCGAGGACCTCCCCGAGAACTTCCGCATGGCGGTCCTGCTCGCCGACGTGGAGGGCTTCTCCTACAAGGAGATCGCCGAGATCCTCGACATCCCGATCGGCACGGTGATGAGCCGGCTGCACCGGGGAAGAAAGGCGCTCCAGAAGGGGTTGTTCGAGTATGCCGTGACCCACGGCCTGGCCGATCGCCCCGTCGATGCCGAGCCGGTGGCGGCGCACCCGCTCCCCGAACGCTGATCAGGAAGGTCTCATGGCTGACTGCAACAAGACCCTCCAGGACCTGTACCAGTACCTCGACGGGGATCTCACCGACGCCGACCGCACGCACATCCAGCACCACCTCGACGACTGCTCCCCCTGCCTCGGGGCGTTCGACTTCGAGGCCGAGCTGCGCCACGTGGTGCGCAACCGCTGCGTCGACCAGGTCCCCGAGAGCCTGCGGGCTCGCATCGCGGCGGCCATCGAGGCCGAGGGCTGAGCGCTCGCACCCCGCCCGGGCGCCCTCCGGCGCCGGGCGAGCGGGTCGGCCACCCGCCGACTGGCCGGTTGGGCACCCCCCGCCCGTAGGATGACCGCCATGTTGCTCGCGCAGGTCTGGCACTTCTGGATCGCCGTCCCGTTGATGGCGGGAGCCGTCCTCTTCGGGGTGGCCATGGTCGTCGGCTACCTGAACAAGGTCGTCCGCCCCAAGTACCCGCCCCGCGGCCGGAGCTGACCGCGGTGGGAGCGGTCGACTGGGCGCTCGCCGAGAAGGTGGCGGTGCGCGCCGCCGGCCGGGAGCCCTTCGCCGACTCCTACCACTACGGGTCGCTCGACGCGGACTTCGCCGAGCTCACGGCGATCGCCGAGGACCAGGTGGCGGCGGCCACGGGCCTGCGCAGCCTGTCGGGCTCGGCGCGGGCGCGCGTCACGGACCGCCAGGGCTGGGTGCGGGCCAACATCGCCTCGTTCCAGCGCCTGCTGCGGCCCATCACCGAGAAGCTCGACGCCCTCGCCACCAGCCCGCTGGCCCCCGTGGCCAGCCGGCTCGCCGGCGCCGAGGTCGGGGTGGTGCTGGGCTGGATGTCGAGCCGGGTGCTCGGCCAGTACGACCTCCTGGTGGTGGAGGACGAGGACCCCGACGACCAGGACCTCGTGTACTACGTGGGGCCCAACATCATCGGGCTCGAGAAGCGCTTCGCCTTCCCACCCCGCGAGTTCCGCCACTGGCTGGCCCTGCACGAGGTCACCCACCGGGCCCAGTTCACCGGCATCCCGTGGATGCGCGAGCACTTCCTGGGCCTGGTGAGCGAGACCGTGCGCGCCGTCGACCCCGACCCGAAGCGCCTCACCGATGCGCTCGTCCGGCTGGCGTCCGACGTGCGCTCCGGGCGCAACCCGCTCGACGACGGCGGGATCATGGCCCTCCTCGCCTCGCCCGAGCAGCGCCTGGTGCTCGATCAGGTGGCCGGGCTGATGAGCCTGCTCGAGGGGCACGGCGACGTCACGATGGACCGCGCCGGCGCCGATCAGATCCCCAGCGCCGCCCGCTTCGGCCAGGTGCTCCGCCAGCGCCGGCAGCAGGGCAACCCGGCCGCCAAGGTGCTGCAGAAGCTCATCGGCCTCGACGCCAAGCTGAAGCAGTACGAGCAGGGCGAGGCGTTCATCGAGTCGGTGGAACGCCACGGCGGCACCGAGCTCCTCGACGTGGCCTGGGTCGACCCGGCCAACCTGCCGAGCATCGCCGAGATCCGCGACCCCGACGCGTGGATCGCCCGCATCGGGCCCACCGTCGCCGCCTGAGCAGAGGCGTGCCGTGGTGACGCCGGCCGACGGACCCCACCGGCGCCCGCCGGGCAACGTCCCCGCCGCCGCCCGCTCCGCCGCCACCGTTCGCACCCCGACCGCCGCTCGCACCCCGACCGCCGCTCGCCCCGCGGTCGTCGCCGACGACGAGGCCGGCTCCGGCCCGGGCGCAACCGGCCTCGACCTCTCGTCCCCTGCGGTGGTCGCGCTCCTGGCCCGGTGCAGCTTCCCGGCCCCCGCCACCCCGCTCACCTGCGCGGTCTCCGGCGGGGCCGACTCGCTCGCCCTCCTGGTGCTGGCGGCGGCGCGAGGTGGCGAGGTCACCGCGGTGCACGTCGACCACGGCCTCCGTCCGGGCTCGGCAGCGGAGGCCGACGTGGTGGCCGACGCGGCCCGGCGGGTGGGTGCGGCGTTCCGCGCCGAGGCCGTCGACGTGGCGGCGGGGCCGAACCTGGAGGCGCGTGCCCGCGCCGCCCGCTACGCGGCGCTG